>CAYWWR010000082.1:0-6128 GCA_964462165.1 uncultured Nitrosopumilaceae archaeon | reverse complement strand
TTGTCTTTGTGAAATATTTTTTTGCATCTCAAGCATTCTTTTTGCTTTGAGAAGTTCTAGTTCTCTATCTTCTTCAGTCAACCCTTGATTACCCCAATTGGAACAAGCTTTGCTACTTTTGTAGCTATTCCAAGTTCATGAGATACATTAGCTACAGCATCAACATCCTTGTAGGCCTCAGGCGTCTCCTCTACCACACCTTCTCGTGTAAGAGCTTTTATGAAAATCCCTTTATCACTCAGTGATTTTTGTACTTGACCTTCTGTGAAACTTCTTCTTGCAGCAGATCTTGACATCATCCTTCCTGCACCGTGGGCAGTAGAACCAAAGCTCAAGTCCATAGAGCCCGGTTTTCCCAACAAAATCCAGCTACCAGTACCCATGGAACCAGGTATGAAAACAGGCTGACCTATGTCACGATATTTTCTTGGTATTTCATCTCTTCCTTGTGGGAATGCTCTTGTTGCACCCTTTCTATGAACTACAACTGATCGTAGTTCACCATCAATTTTGTGTTTTTCAACTTTGGCAATGTTGTGAGCAACATCGTAGATTAGTTTCATGTCAAGATCAGATTCTGACTGTTTGAAAACTCTTTCAAAGGCTTTTCTTGTCCAGTGTGTTATCATCTGTCTGTTACTCCAAGCATAATTTAATGCAGCAAACATTGCTTTTCTATACGACTCACCCTCTTCTGAAGAATTTGGAACACATGCAAGTTCTCTGTCTACTAGATTTATTTTGTATTTAGATAGCGCCTGCTCAGACACTCTTAGATAATCACTACACACTTGATGTCCAAAACCCCTCGAACCACAATGAATCAATACAGTAATTTGCCCTTCATTGAAAATTCCCATCTTTTTTGCAGCTTCTTTGTCATGAATTTGATCAACACGTTGCACCTCAAGAAAATGATTTCCAGAACCAAGACTTCCAAGTTGTGGTGCACCTCTCTTTCGTGCAGTAGGTGATATCTTTCCAGGATCAGCATTTTTTATCTGTCCATTTTCTTCGCATACATCAGCATCATCTTTTGAACCATATCCATGATCAACTGCCCATTGTACTCCCTTTACAAGAACTTCGTCAAGATCAGAAGAGGTTAGCCTTACGGCACCTTTTGAGCCTACACCAGATGGAATAGATGTAAATAATTCACTAACAAGATCCCGAAGTCGTGGTCTAACATCTTTTTCCATCAGATTTGTTTTGATTAATCGTACACCACAGTTGATATCATATCCTACACCTCCTGGGCTTATCATGCCTTCTTCGGCATCCATTGCAGCTACTCCACCAACAGGAAACCCATAACCTTCATGACCATCTGGAAGAACTACAACGTGCTTGAGAACTCCAGGGATTGTGGACACATTTACTGCTTGTTGTATTGTTCTATCTGTAAGCATTTTTTGCAATAATTTTTCATCAGCGTAAATTGTTACTGGGACTTTCATACCTTTTGATGGATCAGGCTCTATACGATATTCCATTTCACGTATTTTCTTTGGAATTAGTGACGACATCTCTTTCTGCGAAAAAAGGTATTTGGACACAATTTAAATCATGAGTATACGATCACGCAATCATTTAATCAACTTGGCAGTATGTCGATACAAGTCATGTAGTGTCTTTCCGTCAAGTAAAACATCATCATCTTGTTTATCATCATTGATTTTGGTTTCCAAGTTATTTTTTTCTAGTTTTTTATTCGAGTCCATAGATTTGATTTGTTCGCAAGTATAGAAAAAAGTGTCGATCTCAATCTAATTCATACAAGTAGATTTATTTTCCTTGATCAACTGATCCCAAACATGCCAATTCTTCCAATAGATAGTGGCCGTTATGGTACTGATGAAATGAAGGAGATTTTTGACGATCAGAAAAAGATAACATACCAACTAGATATTGAAGCCGCAGTTGCCCTGTCTCAGTCAGAGATAAGGATGATTCCAAAGGATGCAGCGTTGAACATATCAAAGATGGCAAGATCTGGCAAGATTTCAATAAAAAGAGTAAAACAGTTAGAGGCAAAAAGTGATCATGATACAGCAGCACTAGTAGAAGCTCTCAGCGAAATTTGCAAACCTTCTGCAAAACCTTGGATACACTATGGTTTGACAAGTAATGATCTAGTAGATACAAGTAATTCATTGCAGATTCGTGATACTTTACGAATCATAGAGCCAAAGGTTGCAAAACTAGCTATCATTTTAGCAAACCAGGCAATCAAGTACAAGGGATTACCAGCAGTAGGCAGAACTCACGGTCAACATGCAAGCATCATTTCATTTGGTTTGAAATTTGCAAACTGGTCACTTGAAATGTCAAAACATGTAGAAAGAATTGAAGAGATTAAGAAAAGAATCTTGATTTGTAAAACACTTGGTGTTGTAGGAACCGGCTCTCTCATGGGCGCAAAAGCTTTGGAGGTACAAAAAAGAGTAGCACAAAAGCTTGAACTGCATCCTGCAGATGTCACAACCCAGATAGTTGCACGTGAGAGATATGCAGAATTCATCTTTTACATGGCCTTGATTGGATCTACACTTGAAAAAATTGCTGTAGAAATACGCAACCTACAGAGAACTGAGATTGGTGAAGTTGCAGAATCTTTCAAGAAAGGCCAGATGGGAAGCAGTGCAGTTCCAGTAAAGAGAAATCCCGTAAAGAGTGAACGTGTTACATCTCTTTCAAGACTATTGCGCAGTCAGATACCAGTAGCTTTTGAGAACATATCATTATGGCATGAAAGAGATCTGTCAAACTCGGCAAATGAGAGATTCATCATTCCAACAAGTTCTATTTTGCTCGATGAGATGCTTGAAACCATGACAAGAATCATCAGTTCATTATTTGTAAATGAAGACAGGATAAGACATAATCTCGAAATAACAAGAGGTCAAATATTTGCAGAATTTGTTCTTGATGCATTAATACAAAAAGGAGTTCCAAGATTTGAAGCCTACAGAGACATACAACGAGTAGCATTTGCATCTTTAGAGGACGGAACAGATTTTATTGATGCAGTCAAAAACGACGAGGCATTCTCAGCACACCTAACTGATGAAGAGATAGACAAGGTTTTCGTTCCTGAGAATCATCTTGGTGCATCGTTTGATATAATCAAGAATGTATCAAGCAAAGTCAAAAATTCATGTTCCAAGTTTTCTTGACTTTCAACAGATTTTTGTGAATCAAGGAACCATATTGCATTGCTTTTTTGAGCTTTAATGCAGACTCTTCTGGAACTCCAATCGATACTGCAAGTTTTCGAACAAGATGTTTTCTGACCAAATCATCCTTGTCTTTTATTTTGTATTCCAACGGAATGACTTTTGCAAATTCTATAAACTCTTTTGATAAAAACGGCTGGGCAATATTGACACCAAATTCAGACGTAATTTGATTTACTGCCTTCATCATTCTTGTTTCATTTAGTATCTTGTCTTCAATCATACCAAGCACAGCGTCTTGTCCTTCCAGAATTGAATCTCGGTATGCATTATACCCACAGAATAGCTCATCAATACCATTAGCAGTCATCACCTTTGTAATTTTGTGTTTTTGTGCAAGTTTTGCTACATAGTAAAATGCAATACAATTTTCATTCCAAGACAAGTTATCTACATTAATTTCATCCCAGATCTTTTTTGCTACATTAGAGAATGTTGTCTCAGAGATTATTTCCACTTCATGATTCATACCAAGCACTTTTGCCATTCTTTTTGAAAATTCTACGTCATGTGAATCCTCAAAACCCATTGTGAAAAGCAATACATCATACCCCAAGTCTTGGCAAATTTTTGCCAAGAGACAGCTATCAACGCCACCAGAAAACGATATTCCCATTTTTCCAGAGTCTTTAACACTTTCAATTGCTTGAACCATTTGTGTATGCAATTCTCTTTCAAGTTCTGATAGTACAGGTACCATTTCACAATAGACTCATTTTGAGAGTTAAATATAGGATTCTGTAAAAAGTTGTAAGAGAATGTTCAAACTAACTGAAGAACAAATCAAAACAGAATTGCAAGGGTTACAGGGATGGAGCGTAGTAAATGGAAAACTACACAAAGACTTTGTATTTGATGATTTTATCGAAGCATTTGGTTTTATGTGCAAGGCAGCCATACACATTGAAAAAATGAACCATCATCCAGAATGGTTCAATGTATACAACAAGATTTCAATAGACCTAGTGACTCACGATGCGGGTGGAATAACACAAAATGATGTATCCCTTGCAAGAACTCTGAATTCACTAAAGTAAGTATTACCATAAACACCTGTACAGAATTTATATACGGATTGAGCAGAATTTTTCAAATGTCAACAGGTTCTACAGTTTTGGATTCAGATTTCAAGTACATTGACGGTAAAGGAAATCTTTTGAAAAGTAGAACCGAGCTTTCAATAGCACAAATGCTGGAATTTTTACAAACGGAATATCAATATGATTATCCCATAACTCTAAAAAATGGAAAAAAGGTAAACGTCGATTTCAAGACGGACAAGGGTCTAATCGAAGTAATAGATACGGAAATAGACATTGCAAAATACAAAGAACTCAAGGCAGAATTATCTGATGTCAAGATAATTGCATTAGGCCACCCAAAATTTGCAGCAAGATTATCAGAGCTACAAGATATCATCCTCTACAAAACTCAGGAAGTACAGACGGGCTCCATATTCATGGAAGATCCTTCATTTGCGTTTGATTATGCACACATATTGCCTCTGGTTGAGAAATGTTCGATTTTACATGGTCACACATCATCAGTCACAGTAGAACTAGTAGGAGAAATGAAGAATAACTTGTTAATGGATTTTGGAGAAGCAAAGAAGATAATCAAGGAAGTTATCTCAGTTTTGGATCACAAATTTTTCATTAATGAAAGATATCTCATGAAAGAAGATGACCTGCACTATAACATTGGATTTGATGGTCCAAAAGGAAAATTCAATCTCCAAGTTCCAAAGAATACAACATATCTCTTGAAGGGCGAGGCAACTGTTGAAAACTTGTCTACAGAACTAATCAAGCTGCTTGTTCCAAAGATGCCAAAAAATATTGAAGCTGTTGGAGTCTACATTTACGAGGGCTATAACAAGGGAGCCCATATAATATCACAAATTTCAAAGATCTAGACATGGAACCAACTATCAAGGAAACTGCATGGAATCCTGAGATTGAAAAACAAATTCTAAAACAATGGGAAGAGTCTCACATTTACGATTTTAAACCAGAGGGAGACGTATTTGTAATTGATACTCCTCCGCCTTATCCATCTGGAAGACCATGGCATATTGGTGCTGCATCACACTATGCTCAGATAGATATGATTGCAAGAACCGCAAGAATGTTTGGAAAAAAAGTTCTATTCCCAATAGGAATTGACAGAAACGGTCTACCTGTTGAGATGTACACTGAGAAAAAACATGGAATTAGAATGCATGAGACAGAAAGAGGAGAATTTCTCAAGCTTTGCGCAACAGCATTAGATGATTTGGAGGCAGAAATGATACAAATCATGAAGAGTCTAGGCCTTAGCGGCAATTTTGCAGAATATTACAGAACAGATTCTGAGAAATATCGTACACTAACCCAATCTACATTCATTGACATGTGGAAAAGAGAACAAATCTATCTTGCAAATAGACCCAACAACTATGATTGGGTTACAGGTACCACCATAGCAGATGCCGAGATTATCTACGAAGATATTACCACTAAACTAGTCCACATGAAGTTTAAGGTAAAAGATCTAGAGAAAACCATAATCATTACAAGTACTAGACCAGAGCTTCTATGTGCATGTCAAACAGTGATTGTCAATCCAGAAGATGAACGATATACAGATGTTATTGGAAAAAAAGTTATCATTCCTCTGATAAACAGGGAAGTAGAGATCAAGCCACATCCTTCTGCTGAAAAAGAATTTGGTTCCGGAGCAGTAATGGTCTGCAGTTATGGTGATCAAAACGATGTAGCATTATTTAGAGATCTCAAGCTAGAAGAGATTGCTGCAGTAGGAATGAATGGTAGAATGAAAGAGGTTGCAGGGCCATATGCAGGTCTCAAGGTAAAACAAGCAAGAGAAAAAATAATTTAAGATCTGCAA
>CAYWWR010000081.1:0-6139 GCA_964462165.1 uncultured Nitrosopumilaceae archaeon | reverse complement strand
TGCTACCGGTGGTGCTTGTTCCGGTTCCGGTTGAGTTATTGTTTCAGCAGGTGCTTGTTGAGTTGCGTCGTAGGCATTAGCCGCTGCTAAGATATGGGGCGGTACTGCATTAGGATCAACAATAGCTCCTGAAGTTCTATCTTGCATTTGATCTATCGAATATACATCCATATTGTTCTCCTCATGATTGCGCTATAATAATTTTTTTATCGAATTCGCCTTCTCCGTTAAGTTCTCTGGCCATCTTATATAACGTGCCATCAGCGAATTCTAAGATCATCTTAAGTAACCATTGTTGTTCTTTAGGTATCTCTAAAGCATGGTCTTTAAATTCAATACATATTTCTCGTTGAGGTATTGTCCACAAATATTCAAGAACATCATCATGTCGTATATATCGCCATACACTTTGATCGTAATCAGGTGTCGGGCAACTTTCTCTGGGAAAGAAATATTCACGGATAACGTTCTTATATACTGCCGGTCGTTGGACAAGATGCACTATATAAAAGTCTTTAGGGAACTGATTCATGCCTCTGTCTTTGCATTCATGCAGTCCTTTCAGAAACTTATCATTTTTGACATGCGCTTCTTCTTCGATCTCTATAGAATTTGCTTGTTCATTTTCTTTACTCAGCAAAAGATCGACCGATAACTTGCCAACCTTTTCTCTTTTGAATTTGTCGTTCACGTTCTCTCGATTTTTTTAGGAGACTTGTCCCACACCAATTGAAAACTCTGCTCACACATAAGGACAATGTAAGCAGAGCAATGGCGATTAACGGGAAGAGTAAACCCTTATTGGTCATTTCTTTTTCTTTTTTGCTTTCTTCTTTGATTGGCCTGACATACTCAAACCGATAGCAATCGCTTGTTTTGGATTTTTTACCACCGGACCACTTTTTTTACCGCTATGCATATTACCTTCTTTAAAGGCATCCATGCGTTCTTTCATAACGGCACGTTTCTTTTTCTTCGAATCTGATTTCTTTGCGTAAGGCATATTACTTTCCTAACACTTACAGCTTTTTTTGCCGCATTTCTTACATGATTTGCTTGATTTCATAATTATCCCTATTTTTTTACTGGGTTAAATGGATTTGGCTTTGGGGCTGGTTTAGGTGCTGGTTTGTTTGACATAAATATTCCTTTCTAAAATGAGAGGGGGATAATTTCCACCTCAGTCTCTGACATATCTTATTTCTTGCCTACCAAGTTGCTGGTCAAGTTTTCTTTCTGCCACCGTCTTTTTGTTAATCTGAGCAGGTGGCTTACCCATTATTTTGCGAGCAAGTTTCTCTAGATTATCTTTAGGACGAGGGAAGCAAGGCATGATTAGCTCCGTGATATTTTGAATTGCTTTTTGAATTGCATATGATTTTCATTTTGATTGCGATTCACTTCATCAATTCCATAATGTAGTTCACCTGGTAATCCAGCTGATGGATTTTTGTAGGTTTTACGCATTACTTCTTGAGGAAGATTGAATGGTTCACGTGGTTTATCATCAATCATGTCACCATCTGCATAGAATTCACGAGATTCTGGATTCATCTCACGATTCATACCACGACCAGTGCCACGATCTTCACTTTTGTGCCCTGTTTCGCTACGCATAAGCTTTTCTGAATTTGAATAATGTCTTTTTTTTGCCATGTTAGGCTCCTTTAAGTTACTGCTGCGCAGGATTTAACTGCCGCAAGGGTTCTAATCCACCTCTAACTTCGTCTGGAGCACCTTGCTCAGACTGAGATGATCTTGATTGCATATTGATCATATTAGCGATTGATACCAATTGATTGAGATGATTGATATCCAATTGCTGTATTTCTTTCAGTGCTTTGATCTTATCAAGTAATGCACTATCCTCATCGTGATGTGCTTTAGCTCTGCGTTCTACTGCTAATGCCTGATTTTCCTGAACTCTTGATACTCGTTCAAAACCAAGACCTTTATTGGCAATAGATTGAGCTTTGATATTCTCAATATTTGCCTGCATCTCTTGTATTTGTACTTGAGCTGCTTGTTGTTGTAACTTCTGCTGCTGCTCTGCATTCTTGGTTGCATTTTCAATGATTTTCTTCTTATTTTGCACTGTCGATGCCTCCAGCAAATCCTCATTAGTAATAGGTACACCCGCTTCGTTCTTGAGATATACCATCTGCGCAAATTGCATTTGTTTCTGTGTGGAAGTATTCAGGCCTTCTTCTACTACGCAATGGTATTTGCCGAATGCCTTATTATAGAACTGTGGAGCCGGTTCTTGGCCTTCAAGGATTTTTTTGACTTTGCCAGGTGTAAAATTAGTCTGGATTATATCTAACATAATCTTACCAAGCATCTTTTGGGAGATATCTAATTGATCATAAAGACCATTAAGAGTGGTAAGTCCAGCACCTTGCCGCAACATCGATAGGATGCCTGCTTTGTCATCGGTGGCTGAACCCATAAGTTCCTCATTTACCCCCGATATTTCATTAATTTCTTGCGCTAATATTTGTGATACTTGCAAGGTGGTTGGCGGGATTGCCGGCGATTCTACACGTATAAGATCTTCAGGCCTGCTGCCTTGCTTTTTAAAGATCACTCGGCCTTGGTTAGTTTGGTAATAAAGATCATCAGGATTGATGACCGTATCTTCAGTTGCAATCCAACCACTATTTAATTGGCTTTCTAAGATATCTAATTCAATTGCCTTACGACGATTGTATAAGAATTGAGAATCTCTCAATCCTCTCACAACACCTTGGATTCTATTCCAGTAGTAGTTGATCTGTGGATTGTAATAGGCAAATACCGGGGCGAAAGGATAAAAATCTGTGCCCGCTACATTAGGGCCATCATACATGACGATATTTTGTACAACTATTGCTAATCGAGTTGTAGGTATTGTGCAATCAGATAACTTAACCGTAGGGAATGTATGAAGATACAATTTCAATCTATCATCATTTTCGCTACGCCATTCCATTGTTTCGCCGGTTTGTGTATCTATCAATAACTTTTGTTTTCTGAAGTCTTTGTAGTGAAATTGATCGATTGGCAAGAGATTACGCATATTGGCTTGATACGCTTCAGGCATGAACTGAAACTTAGCGTCTCTTTGGGTTTGGGTTTCCATCAAGGATAATATTTGTTCTTCATGGCCTGGAAGCATTGTACAGACTTCTTTTTTAGTCATCCAATTACGTTTCCAGATGGCATTGCAATCAGATAGGTCATGCTTTCTAAAGAATGGATCGATTATGAATTGATTATAGGCATTATTATCTACTTTGATATTGCCTGAGATGGGATCTTCTCTCCAATCTATCCATACTTCAAGTAGATTCATGCCGGTGATAAGCGCACCTTGAAATGCTTGGCTTATTGTCTCAAGTACTTGTTCTTGGTTGTTCACCCATAACATGATTTTTGTGAATTGGTCGCTGGTCTCTTGGTCGCCCGTCTCGGCGGGAATTACTATAGTAGATTTGCGAGATCGTCGCTGATGACCACTGATAAGATTGACGACACGCATGATACGATTAAATGAGAACGTTTTGCGCCTTAAAATGGGAACATTACCATAGATTCCGCTATCATTGTAAACGTCCTGATCGCCACAATAAAATCTTGTGTCAAAATCGCCTTGCGTCCAATATGCTAAATTATTAGTAATTGCATCTGCGTAGAAGGCTTCCATGCGTGATTTTATATCACGACCACCATCATCTACATAGAATTCGGGGCCTAGACCTGAATTGAATCCCATTCTTTGTACCCTTCTTTAGGACTGTATTCACAGTGATCCTAAATCCGTGCACATTTATATTCAAGGAAAAAAAGAAAACCTGCTAAATTTCATTTTCATTTTGAATTGATCTTAAAGTTATGTTCCAATTCTTTGACTTTTTGTTTCATCTTATTGCGATCGCCCTTTTGTTCTTTGTTGTAGACGTTCTTCATGGTATCGATCATGTGATTGTCATCAACTGAGGCAATCTGAGCATCGTGTATAGTACAATAGCCATCTAATGTTCTATTGTTGCCCCACTTTGGGCAGGTACATTTATTTTTCATAGTATCTTCTCATCCTTTTTTTCTAAACATTACTAAATATATTTATTTAGCCAAATCTTTATAAGCCTTTATTAGTGTATGTATTTGATCTGCAATTTCTTTGTTAAAGAGTTTCAATTCAAATTCCTTACGTCCATTAAATATCCTTGGTTCGTATATAAAACCATTATTAGGAAGACCGATACTGTTTATATCATTATTTTTAATAGCATCAAGTATTAGATCGGCAAATTCTATTTTTTTGAAGCATTCTTTTGAACAATAAGCATTACTATCAGTTCCTTCATAATGAATATCTATTCCAGCAGATGCATATTTATTACATTTTTCATTGAAGCATGGTTGTTTCATTCTTTATTCCATTCTTCCCGTGCATCGCAGAGTTTACACTTGGATTGGCATTTATGAATCGGCAAAGTAATATCTTTCAACTTAATCCAATATGTTGGATCAATATAACCATAAAAATTACTATTAAATTCACTTCTATATTCAACTACTTCTAAAGAATTGATTCCAAGTTCTTCGTCATATACTAATACTTTTTCGAATTCTTCCGGCAATCGTTCAGAACATTTGACCCAATTCATTCTTTATCCTCATAAACTATTAAAGCAGAATATTCAAAACATGTAGGTCCATACATTTTATAAGCAGTAGCAGCATAACCAACAGATATTATCTTTTTACCTTTAATAAATTTGTTTATTGCATAACTTAGATTCGATCCTGACTCTGAAGATATAAATCTTGTTGAAAGTTGAGCTGATAATGAAAATGGAATAAATAATAATATTAATAATTTCATTCTTTATTCCATTCTTCTCGCGCATCACAGAGTTTTCAAGGCGATTTGCATTTATGTCTATTTCTACTTTTGCAATTACAAACTATAGGATGCCAATAATTGGAAAATAGTTGTTGATTATCTGCATCTAAAAAACGTCCAGAAACCCATCTTCCAATATTTATTGTTGGATTATCTTCTGAATATGAAATTTTGTCTTCCCCGAAAAGAACAAATACTTCTTTTTCTTCTTCAGGTTTTTTGTCTTTTACATGCATCCAATGCAACTTCATTTTTTATCCATAATTTGATTAAATCTTTTTTGTGAAAAACAAAAGAACATCTTAAAACAAAATTTATATATTTTTCTCATTTACAATCTTCACATGAATGAACACATTTATATTCATTTTCATTCTTCAATTTATAATCACGTAATATTCTATTTAATTCACGGACTCTTTTATTACCAAGTCCTTTTTTTTTAACGATATATATTTCATTATCATCTTGATCTTCATAACAAATTCTAAAATCTTTTTCTTCAAGTAATATTTTCATTCTTTTCCTGGTTGTGTAATTGGCATCCAATATGTTACTTTTCCACATTCATAAGGAAAATCATAACTTTCTTGTAAACAACGTGTCCATTCGAATGATTTTTTTGCCTTTTTATTACTATTCTTTTGCCATACATGAAGACAAAAGCATTGATTTCTATCATCTTGAGTTTGAACTAAATATTCACCCTCTTTTTCTGGCAATCGCTCAGAACATTTAAACCAATTCATTCTTTATTCCATTCTTCTTGCGCATAACTTCTTGTCCGCAACAATGACCAGTATTTACTTCTTTAGTAATACATTTTACATTCTCAAGTTTCTCATCAAGTTTATCTTGAAGCAATTTTATAGAATTTGCATTGGTATCTGCTATTTCTGCGAGATGCTCATTAAAATTTTCTAATTCTCTTAATATCATTCTCAATATTTCTTCATTCATTCTTTATTCCATTCTTCCCGTGCATCGCAGAGTTTACACTTGGATTGGCAATCTTTTTTATATTCATTAATCCAATGTGAAACTGCTAAATCCGAAATTATTGATGCTTTTTTATAACAATCATTACAAAGAAAGAAAGTTTTTAAGTCAGATCGATTATTATATTTATCTAATATAAAAGAATCACATTTTTCGCATTGATTCATCGCACACCCATCTTAAAATCTATATCTTTCAGATCACCCAGTAATTTCAACGCAGCGGCACTATTTACCATTCTAAGGTAGT
>CAYWWR010000080.1:0-6190 GCA_964462165.1 uncultured Nitrosopumilaceae archaeon | reverse complement strand
AAGAATGTGGTGGATTTCCATGGGAATCGCTGCAGGAGTGGTCTTTTATGCCATGTTATATCTTGGTACAGTTCTCTGTGTTCCAATGGAAAATGCTCCGTGTGTATCATTTTTGAAATAGGTCTGCCCTAGATTTATTTAAAACCAGTTCAAGAACATATCATGAGTTGTTCTGGAGAGACTGTTGAAATTGAGAATGAATTCATTCAGATCAAACCAGTTATTCTAGATCAATTAAAAAAGGCAAAGTATGGAATTTCCGATCATGCAACTGTAGAATTATGTCACTGGACAAAAAAATCATTCAAAGATGGCGGTCAGTGTTACAAACACAAGTTCTATGGTATTTCAACTCATAGATGCATGGAATTTTCTCCAGCTGGAATGTTTTGTGAAAATAGATGTGTATACTGTTGGAGACCAATGGAGTTTTACAGTGCTCTAAAAATGCCAGTAGAAAAAGTTGCACCCCCAGAGATCATCATGACTAACTTGATGGAAGAACGGAGAAAGCTGATCATGGGTCATTATGGAGATCCAAAAAGTAACAAAGAGAAACTTGATGAATCATTACTTCCCAGTCATTATGCAATTTCACTATCAGGTGAACCTACCATGTATCCACAATTGCCAGATCTAATAAAATATCTAAAGAATCTGCAGAATACGAAATCAATTTTTCTTGTAACCAACGGTCAGGAACCTGAAATGATAGAGAGACTAAGAGACGAAGATGCATTACCAACTCAATTATACCTCTCAACAAACGCCCCAAACCCCGAAATATTCACTCTAGTAAACAGACCCAAATACAAAGATGCATGGGAAAGATGGAATGCAAGTCTTGAGATGCTTGCAGATCTTGATACAAGAACTGTATTGCGATTCACGTTAATCAAAGACTACAATGCTGATGAAAAATTAATTCCAGAATATGCCGACATGATAAAGCGCTCAGATGCGCACTTTATAGAAATAAAATCATACATGCATGTAGGAAGATCAACTAACAGACTAGAATATTCAAATTCTCCAGACATGACTGAGATACGACATTTTGCAAATGAGTTAGCGCAACAGAGTGAGATCTATTCAAACATGGACGAAAGCGAGATGTCAAGAATTGTTGTTCTTCAAAATCAGAAACGATTTACCGATCGTTTGATTTCTTCTTATGCAGATACCAATTAGAAAAATTTTTCAGTGCTAGATATCTGTGGGAGATCTTGTTTTTTTCTGCAAGCTGAGAATATGTTTTATTGTTCCCGGATGGAATAAAAATAGGATCAAAACCCCATCGTTTTCCCTGTTCTTTTTTGGATATAATTCCGTTTACATCAGCACTGAACAAATGCACATCATTACGTTTTTCACAATATGCAATAACAGATCTAAATATTGCATCGCGTTTCACAGATACAAGTCTTAGAATTCCTTTGTTACCAATAGTATCAAATACAAATGATGAATACGGCCCTGGAAATCCACCTAGTGATTTTATGAAAAGACCTGCATCTTCAACAATCACCGGTCTTGAATAGATAGAAAATGCCTGCATAGCTTTGTGCGTGGCAATTTCTTCCAAAGTATTTGCTTGTATTTCTTGAAGGCTATGTTTTAGAAATTTTAGTTTTAGACCAAATTCTGATGTAATATTTTTTGCCTCTTCAAACTTGTTTTTGTTTGAGCTTGTGAAAAATATATCAGATGACATTTGCATACCTTCCCCTTTTTTCTATTACTAGAACTTGGTTGAGAACTTTGTTTGTGAGAAGATTTCCCAGTATTTTTCTATATCCTAGTATAAAGGAGGCCCAAGATTTGTCTACAATTTGAGCATGTGCGCTGTTTAGAACCTCCTTGAATAGTCGCAGATCAATTGCATAATCATCAACCTGGTCAGTTTTTTGTGAAAGTCCAAAGTCAAGTATCACAAGCCCTTGTTGAGATAAAATGAAATTTGATGTAGTCAGATCCCCGTGCATTACACCATTCTTGTGAAGAGTTCCGACTATTCTTCCTATGTCTTTGCATATCTTTACAATTTGTTTAGCAGGCAAGTCTCTGACTAGTTTGCCTGGTACAAACTGTAAGTATATTTCACATTTTTTCTCATCTACAAAATAAACAAGAGGTGTAGTTATTCCAAAAGATTTAGTCTCACAGATCATTTTTGCTTCGCGTATTGTTCTCAAAGTCCGTATACGTGTATCAAGTAAATCAATTCGATAATCTTTCTTTTTTCGGATTTTTAAAATAGAGCTATGACCATTCCAGGTTGTAAGATAGATATCTGCTTCCGCACCTTTTTTGACGAGTTTCAACGAAAGATCAAAAGGTCTTAACATAATTTAAGTTACAATTACGAAATATCATAATAGTTTTTTAAAATAATAATTTCCCAAATATACAATTATAACACAGGATACAAGACAAGTGATATGGAACCAGACGAGAAACGGATATCACAAGAGGATTGTTCCGAAGACTCGCTAGGACCTGGGATTCTCACATTAACAAACAAAAGAATTGCTTTTGACAAAACAGCAGGAAGAATAATTGATTTTTCGAAAAAGTTTGGAAATACAGTTCTTGAAGCTAACCTCAATAATATAACAGAAGTGGCAAAAGAAGGCAGACTAATAAAAAAAGTTAGAATAACGATAAAGACAGAAGAAAACGAAAAAACCTACAAGTTTGGAGTGTATAACACAGGCAAATGGGAAAAAGATGTGAAAGAAGCTATTTCCAAATACTCGCCCTAGTAAAGAACTTCTACAGTATCTAGACGCCACGATTGTTTTACAAAAGCATCTTTTACGTTTATTCCAGATTTCTTCGATGACTCTAACAGTCCTATCCAAGATATTTGAGAACCACAATCTCCAGCATATTCTTTTGGAGCTACAAAAAACTTGCAACCATGTCTTGTACAGATACTTGAAAGTATGTGGGACAATCTCTTGTTTGCAGCAACCCCACCAACAACCAAAAGTTCTTTCTTTCCAGTAAATGAGAGTGCTCTTTCCGTAGCTTCGCCCATCATAGAAAATGCAGTTTCTTGCAATGAGAAACATGCTGCCTCCATTCCCTTTGGAATTATCCTTTTTGTTGCGGACAAGAGACCTGAAAATGATACATCATTTCCTTTTACAACATAAGGTAATGGTACATACTCTGTAGATTGTGATGCAAGTTCTTCGATCTTTGGACCACATGGTGATGCAAAACCGGCATATCGCCCGATTTGATCAAGCAATTGACCTACAGTAATATCCAATGTTTCACCAAAAACTCTCCATTTCTTTGAAAGAAATGCTAGGATCATAGTATGACCACCTGAGACAAGCAATACAAGCGGATCTTTTGCGCCAGTCAACATTTTTCCAAGTTCGATATGACCCAATGCGTGGTTTACAGGATATATCGGAATGTCATAATACGAGGCAAGAGACCGGGCTACAACTGCACCAATTCTCAAACACGGTCCAAGTCCGGGACCTGCTGCATATGATATCATATCAACATCATCAATTTGCACATTTGCTTTTTTGAGACACTCTGCAAGAACCTCTGGAGAATTTTCAGCATGGTGACGCGATGCCTCCCTAGGATGAATTCCTTGTCCAGCTGGAGGCCTGTAGATCTTTCTTACATCAGAGAGGAGTCTTCCTTTCTTTCCTTTTCTTTCTGTTATAGCACAAGAAAATGTATGGGCAGTACTTTCTATTCCAAGACAGAGCATTTTATCCCCTACTCAAAGTTGATACAATTTTCAAGACATCTCCATTTTTGAGTTGATATTCTGCACCTACTCTTTGCTTTGTCTTTGCATCCACCGCAAAAAGAAATCCATTTGCGAGGTCTTGATGTATGGATCTTGCCAAGTCTCTTGCGGTAGAACCCACACGCAAAAGTTTTGCATCCGGCAACACTTCTCCATTTTTGTTAGATAACTTTGTTTCATCCTCTACTGGAAATACAGTAATCAGTTTTAGAAGATCAAAACACGCATAATCAATAGCCTGTTGGATTCCAGTTCCACCTAATTTTGACATGACTTTTTCTGCCAACTCCAATGCCTTTTGCTGTTGGGGATTCAGATTTATCCCACCTTTTATCTTGAATGATTTTGCACCAGGTAGATATTCTATAATTCCACCCTTTGCTGCTTTTCTGAGAAGAAGTTCAGTCTCTGCACTACATGCAATAGTTGGATGTATTTTGCCAGACTCATCCAAGATACTGAGATCATGGCAGAGATCGGATTTATTTGCAGAGATTAAAATTGGCTTGGTTTGTTTTCTGAGTGTTTTAACAAATAACGAGAGATCATCTTCGCTCCAGTCATGAGGTTTCTTTGATTGTAAATTCAAGTTATGTATTACATGCTCTACATCATATTCATCTATTCCAAGTCCGCTAAATCGTTGTGCAATAGCTTGAATTACCTTGCCACTTTTGCTTTCTAATTCTCTGGCAAGTTTTTGCCATTCTCGCTGAAGTATCTGTTTCATCCATTGATCAAACTCTTCCTCAACAAATTTGACATCTTCAAGTGGATCATGAGTTCCCACTGGAACAGATTGACCCTGTATATCAGTAGAACCAGATGCGTCTATTACATGAATTAAAACTTCAGATATTCTTGCATCATCTAGAAATTTGTTACCAAGTCCTTTGCCCTCATGAGCCCCTGGAACAAGACCTGCAACATCAATTAACTTGATTGCAACATACCTAGTTCCACTAATGCATAATGGATGAGTATGCTCAATAGCAAAATGTTTGCATGCACAATCAGTTTTTACGTATGCAATTCCCACATTTGGTTCAATAGTTGTAAATGGGTAATTGCCAATTTGGGCACTAGTCTGAGTGGCAGCTGAAAAAAATGTAGATTTTCCAACATTGGTTTTTCCTAGCAGGCCAATTTGCATGCAAAAGAGTCAGGAGGATGCTCTTATTAGTATTCCAAAAGTGTTTAATTTCAATCCATTTCATGATAATTATTGAAAATAATAACTGGAAATCCTGGCACAGGCAAACACACCATAACAGAACTGATTGCAGAAAAGCTAAACCTTGAGGTGATCGATATTAATAAAATTGCAATAGAACAGAAACTGGTCCAAAAAAATGATGGAGCCCTTGTTGTAGATGTAAACAGATTGAAGAAAATAATAGACAAAAAGACATCAAAAAATTCCATACTAGTGGGACATCTTGCACCATATGTGATATCAGCAAAGAATGTCGAAGTCTCAGTGGTACTAAGAAAAAGCCCATACAAACTTCAATCAATATACAAAAAAAGAAAATATTCTAGCAAAAAGTCACTTGAAAATCTTGGTAGTGAAATATTAGGTATCACATATCATGACACCGTACGTGAATTTGGACAGAAAAAGACCTTTCAGATCGATACAAGCAGTGAAACAATTTCCAACACAGTAAAGAAGGCAGAATCAATTTTCAAGAAAACTAGAACGAAAGACGATAAAATAGATTGGCTGCAGATGGTTCTCAAAAAAGGAGACATACAAAAATTCTTTCCATACTAGATTCAAATTACGCCATATGAGGTCATAATGTAAAATGTTTGAGATAAAAAAATCGGATCTTGCTGGAAGAATAGGAGTACTTCATACAAACCATGGTAAAATTGAGACTCCTGCATTTGTTCCAGTAATTCATCCAGTCAAGCAAAAAATTCCTGCAAAAAAATTAAGAGAAATGGGATTTGATCTTGTAATTACAAATGCATACATTACACTGAAGAGATACGGAGATGAGGCAGTAAAACAAGGCATTCACAAGATAATTGATTATGATGGTGCAATCATGACAGACTCTGGTGGATACCAGGTCTTGGAGTATGGTGACATTGATGTAGATTATAAAAAAATTGCAGATTTTGAAAAAGGCATAAAGACAGACATTGCAATTCCTTTAGACCGCCCAACTGGACTCGGACTATCAAAAAAGAAGGCAATAGAATACGTCCAGCATACACTCAGGGTATCAAAAGAGACTCTTGATGCAAGAGACGACAATGGTCAGATATGGGTTGGTCCAATTCAAGGAAGCGAACATTCGGATCTAGTTACAAAATCAACAAAGGCACTTGTTGAGTCAGGTTTTCAGATGCTAGCATTAGGCAGTCCAGTTGAATTCATGGAATCATACG
>CAYWWR010000079.1:0-6193 GCA_964462165.1 uncultured Nitrosopumilaceae archaeon | reverse complement strand
TTGCCTGTATCCACATATTGTTGTAATAATGCGGCTTTAGTGTTTTCATGAAACATATGACAGTATGTACATTGGTAATCTCCAAATTCTACAATTGTTACATTTGCATTAGGATCGCCCAAGACAGGTGAGCCGTTCTCCATGATCATTTGCGGGGTTAATTCAGTAGCAGCCTTGTTTTCATGGGGCGATGCCATGTAGGCTACTGCAGCTATTGTAATTATGATTGGAATGACAGCAAAATAGTATCTTTTCACTTTTTTTCAATGGATTTTCTTTGAATATTAACTATTTGACCCGTGTTTTAATTAGGACTCAATGTTATGGTTGGCTCTGGTTTTCTTATGCTCACTTCAGCCCTGCTTATTCTGCTCTTGTACACCTTGAATTTTTTTCCGCTCTCTGACAATATCCACTTGTCTACTTTGACAAGTGTCAACTCTTCCAAATCTGAAATCTTTTTGTAAACTGAACTGAGTGGAATTCTATATTTTTCTGACAATTCCAAAGCAGTCATCCCTTCTTTGATGATTGAAAACAATATTGATCTTGACTGGGCATCAGCTAGTGCTTCAAGAATTTTTTGATTTACATCATATTTTTTGAGTTGCGATAGTGGTACTTTCTTTTTCAATATTTTTTGAATTAGGCAAGCCTAACTATTTAAACGACGCGAGTTATTCTAAGAACTTAGAACAAGTTTGTAATTTAAATAAAGTTAGCTAATCCTAACTGAATCAATGATTGATTATTGGCAACTTTTGTTACTTGGAGCAATAGCTGGTTTTACAATATTTCTTGGCTTGCCAGTTGCAGCACTGCAGAATCTTAGTCACAAAAGAAAGGGATTCCTTAACGCATTCGCGCTTGGAATTTTGGTATTTCTAATAATAGATGTATTTAGTCATGGGTGGGATACTGCATCAACAGCTGCAACTAGTGCATCTGCTGGAAAAGGCTCGATTGAAACAGCAGTAGTTGATCTTGCAGCACTCTTTGGAGGTATTGCAATTGGTTTACTGGGATTAGTATTTTATGAGACAAAATTCATGACAAAAAGTTTTCCACAGATATTGTCACTTGATAACCTCAAGGAGGGCGATGATCATCTTCGTAGATTGTTCCATGAGGCAAATGCATACAAACTTGCAATGATGATTGCAGTTGGAATTGGTGCACATAATTTTAGTGAAGGTTTGGCAATTGGTCAGTCTTATGTTGCAGGGGAGATTGGTCTTGCAATTATTCTAATAATTGGATTTGGAGCGCACAATACTACTGAAGGGTTTGGTATTGCAGGTCCGCTCACTGGGATATTGAAAAAGCCTAACGCAAAATTCTTGGCCAAAGTGGGATTGATTGGTGGAGGCCCTACCTTTGTTGGAACAATGCTTGGAAGTTTGTGGGTATCTGATGTGGCATACATTTTATTTTTATCAATGGCTGGAGGCGCTCTTATCTACGTGTCAATGTTGATGTATAATTCCGGACGAAAACAAACTACGAACAATGTTCTAATGGTGGGAATTTTTGTCGGCTTGTGTGCAGGCTTTATCACTGATCTTATTGTGACACTTGGCGGCGCATAAATCAAACAAATTCTATTTTGTTATGGTATAATCACGTAACTATCTTTGACAGGTCGTTCTTGCTTGCAGCGTTCTTGATCTCACGAGCTATTCTTCTTCCCATGCTCATTGGCTCGTCATAAATTAATGATGAATATGGAGAGCCATCAACATAGAGGTTTGTACCTGCTACTATTCTTGCTGAAAACTCGAATGTAGTAAATTTACCATCTGCATCGTATACACCTTCAAGACAAAATGGTCCTGACATTCCTGGTGCAACAAGCCTCTTTGCAGCTTCTACAAATCTTTCTCCCATGACATAAACGTCTTCAAGTAAAGACTCGCGTAATACTAGAGGGCTGTTACCTACCACGTTAAATGAAGGAATCAAATCAACATCAATTTGCTCTTTTGCAGGAATTCTTCCTAAACCATCAATGTCTGATTCGTATCTTCTATCAACACCAAAAAATTCTAGTTCTTCTTTTAGTTCAGAATAAAAATATTGTAAATATGCAGAAACTCCTAATGCATATTCTTGCAAGTACAAGTCTTGGTCTCCCTTGATTATTCCTTCTCTGACAAGCTTGTCACGTTTTTTTATGTACTCTTCTTCATTTGTTGCAAGAAAATATCCCTTGCCTCCTGCAGCACCATGTCTTTTTGCAATTGTCAACCCCTTGATATCTTTTGGACCTTGTAAAGATCTTGGAATCTTTAAGCTTGATTCTACCATGAGTTTTTCTTTCATGTTTCTGTCCGATTCCCATCTGAGAATCCACTTGTTTCCAAAAATTGGTGTCTTGATAGATTCTATTTCAGATGAACTCATCTGAGCAATTAGTGTACCGTGTGGTATTACCACAGAATCATTTTCTTGGAGTATTTTGGAGCATTTCTGGTCCATTATCTCCTTGAAAGAATCCACTAGTACGAATTCATCTATGAACTGAAATCTTCGATAAAGTTTTTCACGTTTTTTTTCACAAACTAGTATTGTCTTAAAGCCCTCATCTTTTGCTCCCTTGAGAACCTGAAGCGCACAATGAGAGCCAAGGGTAGCAATTGAAGTCATGATATGTTCTCTATTTTTGGGGTTTATGAAAGTTCCATAAAAAAGGAAAGCCCCGTCCACGCACAAAAACGGCGATACAACTATCGTTATGATGTAAGTGTGATTTGTTGGAGGGAGGTCAGGTAGAAATCTTATGAATCCAAAATATCTTTTTTGCGCCAGTATTCATCTTCACTAATATCTCCTCTTGCAAGGCGTTTTTTTAATATCTCTGTACTATTTTCGTCTTCTTGTATGTCTGGTTGACAATGTTCGCAACTCTGTTGTCTAGGATCATTACCTGACATGCTAGCTAACAATAAATCTCCTGGGTTTGACCATCCATGACAAGTGCAATCACATTCGCCCATGAAATCATGAGGTCTAACATTTAGATAAATATGATCTCTCAACATCATCTCGTTATAATGAAAAGTGTAATTTGTTGTAGATTAATAAGAAATTAATTTTGGAAGTATTAGGTTTACCATTTTTCCAACATCGCCATTCATGCTAAGATCATTACCTGTAGCATCAACGGCAAAAACAGTATATCCTTTAGCACAAAACATATCTATTTTTGTTGATTGTGTTGTTGTCATTGTAAATTGATAACAAACTGCACTAGAATCCAATGGATTGGGAATAAATGCAGATGTTTTATAGCCTGTATTGTGAGCCTCATAATCTTGTTTGATTATGGAATAAACTCTACTGGCTTCATTTTCATCTGAATGTGATAATCCTCCACCAGATTGAAAACTCGCTATGTCTATTGTAATTACAGTCATTGGGGTTGCGGTAGTCTTTTCAAACACTTGTTCGATCGTATGTGAAGGTGCGATTGGAGGGGAGGCTTCCAAGTTGAATCTGGAAGAAGATGTGAAATCCAATATTTTCCAAAGGTTACCTATGCTATCAGTTGTAGGAAGTAATGTGGATAGGGGATTACTTTGGGATGCAGAAGGCGCAGACATTTGAGAATTAATGGTAGACTGTGAATTATTCGGCAAGATAATTATTCCGTTTGTTACCATCCATTGCACTGCTTTAATAAAATCTGCATCACCTAGATCTCCATTTACCCACAACTTTGCAGTATTTTTTATCCAATTAGGAATAGAAGAAGTTTCCTGTGCAGAAGCATTAAGAGAAAATCCGATTAAAATTCCTGTGATGAAAATTAACGGCAAAATGAAGATTCTTCTTTTATTCAATGAGGTTTTTTATTTCACTCTGGTTTAAAGATGATCATCTTATGTTAAATTATTATTGAAAAAAGATAAGCAAATAGGTAGAGAATCAATCATCTTTTCATCATTGATGTCTTTCAGATCCTCTGACCACATTCTTTTCTTATCAGCGTTTAGATTGACAAGTCTCTGAACCGTGAAAAACTTTCCAATTTCTCCGGGGGGGGGGGCTTTCCATTTTTATGAAAGTTCCATGGGCCTACTTGAGATAAAACTAAACACATCATCGATCAAATCTATTGAAAGTTCCGACTTGTATTCTTGAGGAATGTTTTTCATCAAAAAGTCTATGACTGATTGACTCTGAGGAATCTTTCCATCTTCGATCATTTGTGAATAAAGTGAGACCAAGTGAGACGTGATTATTACTGTTTTTTCACGGTTTGAAAGTGTCATATGAATAAATCATATTCTTTTTTATTTAGACGTTTGCAGATTATTTTTCTAGGGTATTTGCTAGCGAATTTTCTCTATCATGTCTGTTCGTAATTGACCACAAGCTGCTGAGATCTCGGCACCTTTTTCAACACGTACTGTACAGTTTACATCTCCATTACGAAGTATTTGCTGAAACGCCAGCACTCTTTTTCTATCAGGACGCTTGAATCCTCCTGCAGTGGGATTCATTGGAATGAGATTCACATGTGCACCATTGCCTTTCAAAATGTATGCAAGCTCTGATGCTACTTTGGTAGAGTCATTGATGCCATCAATTAATGCATATTCAAAAGTAACACGTCGTCCTGTTTTTTTGAAATAACGTTTTGCAGCTGTAATCAAATCTCCAACTGAATGAGGTCCTGCAGTGGGGACAAGTTTTTTGCGTAATTCATCATTTGGGGCATGAAGTGAAATTGCAAGTTTTACTTGAATATCTTCATCTGCCAAACGATCTATTCCTGGTATGACGCCAACTGTAGAAATTGTGATACTTCGTTGTCCTAGTCCAAAGGCACGAGGATGTGTCAGCAATCTGATGGCTCTGACGGTCTCATCATAATTTGCAAGTGGTTCTCCCATTCCCATGAATACTAGATTGGTAACATGTTCTCCTCTCTGACGAAGAATATGTGCAAAGTGGAGTACTTGGGAAATAATTTCTTCAGCTTTGAGATTTTTTTCAAAACCCATCTGTCCTGTTGCACAAAACACGCAACCCATTGGACAACCCACTTGAGTTGAGACACAGACTGTTGACCTTGGATGGGTTTTGTCTTGTGATGGACTGTATTGCATGAGAACTGTTTCAATGAGTGTTTTTTCATCAAATTTGAGAAGTAACTTTGTAGTATGACCGTCTTCGCTGACAACTCGGTGAACTTCGTCTTCAGAACCTATTGTGTATCCGTCTTTAACAAGCGCATCTCTCATGGTAGATGGAATTTGATGTAAATCTGACATTTTTTTTGGAGATTCGTTGTATAATGCTTGAAGCAGTTGGTCTGCTCTGTATCGCGGTTGACCAAGTTTAGTGACAAGATCATCCATCTCCTCTGGTAACACTCGATATAGGTCAGTCATTCTGATATCTTTTTGTTATATTCTTCTGAAAATATGACTCTTATGTAATTTTTGAGGAACAGTCTTTCATTCTTGTCGGTAACACAAAAGATATAGTTTGTAATGTTTTTCTCAAATTAGATTTGAAATTAATTGAAACAAAACATGATATGATTTATGATGGTATGAACATGACTCTGGAAGGTGAACTAGTACCAGTTGCCACTCTTAGCTTAAACCCGAATTCAAAACCCATCTTCTTTGAACATCATATTTTACTCTGGCGTGATACTCAAGTAGAAATTACTTCAAAGACACTAAAAGGAGTGGGAAAGCGCATGCTTGCAGGCCTTCCTGTGGTGGTTACACAAGCTCAAGGAAATGGTAAGATTGCATTTTCAAGAGATGCCACAGGACAATTGATATTCATTGAATTACAATCTGGAGAACAAATCGATGTTCGAGAGCACCAATTTCTTTTTGCCACTGACAGCATAGAATATGGCTTTTACAGAATACGCGGGATTTCTAATTTATTATTTGGCGGAACTGGATTTTTCATAGATACTTTCAAGGGTCCAGGGGTAGTTGCACTTCACGGATATGGTAACATCTTGGAAAAAACATTACAAGCAGGTGAACAAATTGATGTTGAACCTGGAGCATTTTTGTACAAAGAAACATCTGTAAAAATGGATACAATTAGTCTTGGAATTAAGACTGGACTTTTTTCTGGTACAAGTATATTTCTCAATAGATTTACTGGTCCTGGAAAGATTGGCATACAATCAATGACGTTTCATCTTAATACTGGG
>CAYWWR010000078.1:0-6252 GCA_964462165.1 uncultured Nitrosopumilaceae archaeon | reverse complement strand
CCATGTTTGTCTTCCACTGGTCTTCTCCTGAATAGCGGTAAATTGCAGCAACAACTTTGTCCCCTACTACGATTGCTCTGATGTCTCGTGGAGGTCTGTTAACAAATTCTTCTAGATAGTATACCTGATAAATTGGATACATGCTCTCTCTGCTTTCTATTATTGCCTCTGCAGATTCCTTGTCTTTTAGCATGGCAATCATTCGTCCCCAGCTGCCTACTGTTGGTTTGATTACCATTGGATATCCTTTTTTTTCTAAAAGATCAAGTGCAGATTCCTGTGAAAATGCAACTGCACTAAATGGTGTTGGTATTCCTTTTTTTAGCAAAAGCATGTGAGTAAACAATTTGTTTCCTGCAAAGATGCTGGTGTTCAAGGAATTGATAACATTGACTCCTTTTCCTTCAAGTGCTGCAGTAGAGTGGAGACTGCGATAGTAACTTACACATCTTTGTATTACTGGGCCGTAATCTTCCTTGCTTTTATCTAGATTAATGGATAAATTCTTACAGTCTACCATCTTTGCATCGATGCCTTTCTCTTTTGCAGCATCAAAGAGTGCTTTTTCTTCCCACCTTATGGTATCGTAAAGAATCGATAAACCTGGGCTCACTGGCCCCAGTCCTCACCAACAGATTGTGCTGGTTTCAACTCAAAGCCGGAGGATCCTTTAGCAAGTTCAAAACTTGCACCGCAATCAGGACAGGTTACTATCTCTCCTTCCATCGAATCTTGTGGAGGGTTGATGTTTGCATCACATTCTAAACATTTCATATTATTTTCCTGCTTTTACCTTCGTTTCTGTGTCATTAATTATCTTTCGTTCAAGTCTGTCATCAAGTGGTATCTCAAGCAAATCTCCCATCCTTAGATTCTTCAGTCCAGCTGCTACTGCCTTTGCATGGGTTTCATTTTGTTCAAGACCTAATAATGACATCAAGTATGCTGCACCGTTCTTTCCTGCAAGTTCTCCAAAGACAATTCTTCTCCTATTTCCTACTACCTTTGGCTCAATTGGTTCGTATGCTGCAGGGTTTCTCAAAATAGCTGCCAAGTGTGTTCCTGCCTTGTGTTTGTAGGCAGTAGGGCCAACAATTGGCTTTGAATCATAGGGTACGATTGTAGTATATTGTTCAATTAGTCTTGAGAGGTCCATGAGCATGTCCAGTCTGAAATTATTTGGAGACTTGTATAGATATGTCAAAGCAACTGCTGTTTCTGCAAGTGCTGGTATTCCAGTTCTTTCTCCTATACCATCAATTGTTGTATGAATCTGGTCTGCACCGCCATCACATCCTGCTAATGCATTTGCAAGTGCAAGTCCAATGTCGTTGTGACAGTGGACATCAAGTGGTGTTTTTATTTCATCACGAATTGATTTTACAAAATTATACATTCCATTTGGTCTCATGATTCCAACGGTGTCTGGCAAACTGATCCTGTCAGCTCCTGCCTCAGAGATTGCCTTGCAGACCTGCATTAGAAACTCTGGGTCTGCTCTACTACCGTCTTCAACTGTGAATCGCATCTTGAGACCATGTGACTTGGCATATTCTACTGTCTCAACTGATCTTCGTAATGCTTCTTCTCTTGTTATTCTTAGCTTGTCCTTCATGTGAATTTCAGAAATACCAAGATATGTTGCCATCCATGTTGCGTCACAATCTAGTGCAACATCTACATCTTCTTTTAATGCTCTAACATGTGCAACAATGTCTGCCTTTAATCCCTGTTTGATGATTGTCTTTGTTGCTTCCTTGTGATCAGGTGATACTACAGGTGATATCTCAATTTGGTCTACTCCAAAATAATCCAGCATCCATGCGATTTGGATTCTTTGTTTATTTGAAAAAGTAACACCAGGGTGTTGTTCTCCTTCTCTTAGTGTGCTGTCAAGTATTCTAATTTTTTTTGGTTTTACGCCCATCTCGTTATATTGATATGCGTAATAGTTCGCGTCGTCCATTTCTCAATTTTTTATCTGGGTTTTACAAATATAAACATATTCGTACAGAAATCGTCTAGTTTGGTTATTTTCGAAACGATTTTAGGCGATTTTCAGAATTAGATAACGATATTCGTTTTATGTGACTGTACGCAATATTATGACAGTGTTTGTATCAAACACGCCTGGAACTTTTCGTAATTCATCGATGCACACGTTGATGTCTGTAATTGTAGGTGCCTTGATTATTGTAGCAATATCGTACTGTCCTGTTATTTCAAACACTGTGTGAACTCCACGTAGTTTAGAAAGTTTTGCAGATACTTTTGATGTATCAGTTGATGAATCAACTGAAATCAAAATTATGGCACTAGTAGAATTTGCATCTCCTGTTTCAATTGTAAATTTTTTAATTATTCCACCGTCTGTGAGATTTTTTACTCTACGTCTTACTGCGGATTCTGATAATCCTAGTTTTTCACCAATCTCTACAAACGATTGTCTCGAGTCTTTTTTTAATATCTCCATTATTGTCTCGTCTGTTTTATCTCTAGACATTTCTTCGCTGTTCCTCCTTTGTTAGTATTACATCTAGAGTTTCTAAAGCTTTGTTTATGTCGGACTCTGATATCACTAATGGCGGTAATAATCGTAGTATGTTCTTGCCAGAATAAAGCAAGAGTAGATTATTTGCAATTCCGTCAAACAATATGTCCTTTACTTCAAACTTCATTTCAACACCAATCATCAAGCCCTTACCTCTTATCTCTCTGATTATCTTGTGTTTTTCTTTTAGCCTCTCTAATCCTTCTCTGAATATCTTTCCATTCTTGTCTGCATTCTCAACTAGCTTGTCTTCTACTAGTGCATCAATTGCTCCAATTCCTGCTGCACATGATAATGGATTGCCACCAAATGTTGAAGATTGTTCTCCCTTACTAATTGAGCCCAAGATATCTGGTCTTACTAGAGTTGCACCCATTGGCACGCCTCCTGCGATACCTTTTGCAAGGCACATAATGTCTGGTACTGTATCCCAGTGTTCGCTGGCCCACATCTTTCCAGTTCTTCCAAGACCTGCTTGAATTTCATCAAATACTAGAACGATTCCTTTTTCATCACATAATTTTCTGACTTGTTGTAAAAATCCATCTGGTGCAACATTGATTCCACTTTCTCCTTGGATTGGTTCCATGATCACCATTGCGGTGTCCGAATCTACGGTATTTCGTAATGCTTCGATATCTCCAAACGATGAGAAACTCACAGAATCAACAAGCGGCTCAAAGGCCTTGCGATATTTTTGATTGAATGTAACTGATAATGCGCCAAGTGATTTTCCGTGGTATGAGCCGTTCATTGCAACCATTTTTTTCTTTCCTGTAAACTTGCGTGCAAACTTGATTGCAGCCTCTACTGCTTCTGTTCCACTGTTGTTTAGGTAAACCTGGCTTAGACTCTTTGGTGAAATTTTTATCAATTTTTCAAGAAATTCTTCACGTGTCTTGTTGTAAAGTGAACTGTGTACTGTGATTATTTTATCAAGTTGATTTTTTATTGCCTTTACTACTCTGGGATTGCAATGACCAACTAGTGCAACACCATAGCCTCCCATACAATCGATGTATTCTTTTCCACTTGCATCCCATACATGAGCTCCTAATCCACGCTCTATTGTTACAGGAAATCTTTGATAGATACTTCCCATGAATTGATCTTCTGTCATTTTGATATCACCGTACAGTTATCATGAGAAATTGCCGCAGATATTGGGTTTTCCTTTTTGCCATTTGCAACAAGTGCCTCCTTGACGCCCATTTCTAATGCTTCTGTTGCAGCAAGAATCTTCTTTTCCATGCCAAATCCAATCTTTGGTAAAATTGCTTTTGCCTCTGCTAATGATAATTTTTGAACTAGCTTTTCTTCCATGAGTAAACCATCTACATTTGTGAGAAACAATATCTTGTCTGATTTCATCTTGCCTGCTACATATGCTGCAGCCCTGTCTCCGTCAACGTTAAGAAAATCACACTCTTCACTTATTGCAATTGGGGATATCACTGGAACGTATCCCTGGTCTAGTATCGATTGAATCAATCCTGTATTGACATCCTGTATCTTTCCTGTATAGCCGCCGTCTATTATCATCTTACGACCCTTTTCGTTCATTACGATTAGTTTCTTTTTTCGCTCTGCTTGGATTATTTTACCATCTACTCCTGAGAGACCTACAGCATTGATTCCATGTTTTTGGAGCATACCTACTATCATTTTATTTATTTTTCCTGACATGACCATTGTGAATATCTCTGCAGTCTCCTTGTCGGTAAATCTACTTTTGACTCCTCCTGGGGATACGATGAATTTTTGCTCCTTTCCTAATGCTTCAGAAATTTTTGTTACTTCTTTTCCTCCACCGTGTACCAAAATGAGTTTCTCTTTTTCTGAGACTTTTTTTATGTCTGATATTGTAGTAGGATGAAGACCATCTACCACACTTCCTCCTATCTTTATTGTAATCATTTTTTACACAGGAGTTAGCGGAGAATATGCTATTCCTTCCATCTCGTTGAATCCTGCCATGACATTCATGTTTTGTATGGCAGAACCGGCTGCACCTTTCATGAGGTTGTCTGATGCTGAGAGAACTACAAGTCTGTTATTGTCTTCGTCAATGTCGAATCCTACATCACAAAAGTTTGAACCTACTACAAACTTTGGATCTGGGAATTTGTAAAATCCTTTCTTGTCACGGATTAGTCTGATGAATCTTTCATTTTGATATTGTTCACGATACATCTTCCACAAGTCCATCTCAGTTACTGGTTGTTTAAGAAATACGTGGTTTGTACAAAGAATTCCTCTTACAATGTCAACTGCATGTGGACTCATTGATACTTTTATCTTGGCACCTGCTGCCTGGCTTAGCTCTTGTTCTATCTCTCCTGTATGTCGGTGCTTTGCTGGTTTGTATGGTCTGATTACACCTGACCTCATTGCATGATGAGTACCTGAAAGAGTTCCTGCACCTGCACCTGATGAGCCAATCTTTGAATCAACTATGATGTGTTCTGTGTCGATAATGTTCTTTTTGATCAATGGATATAATCCGAGAATTGATGTCACTGCCATGCATCCTGGACATGATACAATCTGTGATTTTTTTATTTCTTCTCTATGTAACTCTGGAACTCCAAAGACTGATTTTTCTAGCAACTCTGGGTGTGGATGTTGCCAACCATACCACTTGTCATAATCTGCAGGATTGTGTAATCTATAATCTGCACTAAGATCAATTACTTTCATTCCTCTGTCATAGAGTGCTTTTACAATGTCAACTGCAGTTCCATGTGGTACTGCGGTAAAGACAAGATCACACTTGTCTGTTAGTTTATCATAATCAAGTTCTGAAAATGTCAAGTCTGTGAATCCCTTCAAACTTGGTTGGATTCTAGAAATGTATTCTCCAACATACTGTCTTGAAGTTACCATCGAAATTTCTGCATGTGGGTGACTGACAAGTAATCTGAGAATTTCTCCACCGACATACCCTGATGCTCCGACTACACCTACTTTCATTGATACTCTCCTACCATAATATAGTATAATTTAAACTCTAAAATTTTTTTCAACTTTTAGAATTTATCGCTTGGCGTAACTTACTGCATAGTCGATCATTTCTTTTGGTATGTCTTTTTTGGCAACTTTTGCAAGTCCTTTGAATTCTACTGTGTTATTTACTTCATGTACGACAAATCCGCGTTTTTCGTCTTCCATCACGTCAATTCCTAAAATTCCGCCTCCTACTGCCTTTGATGCCTTCATGCAAATGTCTTCCAACTCCTTTGTGATTTCACATGCAATTGGTTCTGCACCAAGAGCAATGTTTGTCTTAAAGCCGCCTGTGGATGTTCTGTACATTGCTGCGATCAACTGGTCTCCTACAGATATAGCTCGTATGTCTCTTGGAGGACGTTCTACGACTTCTTGTAGGTAGTAAATCCTGTCTAATGGTCCGTCATTTAGTTCTCTGACTTCAATTATTGCATCAGCAGTCTCTCTGTTTCTCAATGGTACAACACCTCTTCCCCAACTTCCTATGATTGGCTTTATCACAAGTGGATAGCCGTCTTTTTCCAGTGTCTCAATTGCAGCTTCTGATGAAAATGTAAAGTATGTTTTTGGAGTAGGTACATTGTGTTTTTTTAACAATAATGATGTCACCATCTTGTTTCCGCAATTGTTTGCGACCTCTGTCCTGTTAAGTACTGGAATATCTAAAAATTCAAGGGCTGCTGTAAAATGAA
>CAYWWR010000077.1:0-6456 GCA_964462165.1 uncultured Nitrosopumilaceae archaeon | reverse complement strand
AGCGTGCTGAGAGGCTGGAATCGATAAAAGAGGCACACAAATCGGCAAAAACCGATTATTCTAGGATAGAGGACTATCTTGAGGTCATATCTGAGCTTGTAGAGCTCAAGGGGTATGCAAATACGCTTGATATCTCAAGATATCTAACAGTAAGTGCCCCGTCTGTCACAAAGATGCTTCAAAAGCTTGCAGATGGTGGGTATCTAGAATATGAAAAATATCGCGGAATCAATCTAACCCAAAAAGGTTCTACCTTGGCAGATGCTGTGCGTCAAAAACATGGTACCTTGCTAGAGTTCTTTAGGATGCTTGGAATCAGCCACGAGATTGCAAACCAAGATGTTGAAGGAATAGAGCACCACCTAAACCCACAAACAATAAAACAACTGCGCAAGTTTGTCACGTTTCTAAAAGCAAACCCAAAAATTTTAGAGAATTTTGAATAGCTAGTCATGAACTGATATTCTGATATCGTCTTTTGACATTACAGCTCCAATCAATCTCTTTCCAGCACTAGATTTTTTTGGAATTATTATTCTACCGTTTCTTCCAATTCGTGTGGATGTGAGATTTTGGTCATTGACATAAATCTCTGCATCCATGCCTGATTTTGAAATATCAACTTCTAAAACAAAATTATTTCCAGACTCTGACATTTCAAACCATTCTCCACCTCTTGAAGATCCTCGTTCTTTTGGTTCTACATCGATGTGAACTCCAAGTGTTTTTTCAAGCTCATTTATTGTTATCCCACCTCTGCCAATTATTGCTGGCATGGTTTCCTTATCAACTCGTACTCGTATGCTATTGTTTGATAGAATCTCAATCTCTGCATTAGAGTCAAATCTTCGTATTGTGTCTTTTATCTTTGATTCTGCTAATTTTTCAATTCCGCCACTTTTACTTTCCTTAGTTATCGGAATTACAATATTTTCATCACCATATGTGTAAATTTCATATTCCAAGTTGTGGTCCTCAAAGTTTCGAACCTCGATTACCGGTCTTGCCAAGTCTTCCTCTGTCATTCCTGTTGGTACCTTTACCTTGAACTCCAATTCGTACACTTTGGATATCTGGCCAGCTTTTACAAAGACTACTGTATCCAGTATGTGGGGAATCATCCCAAGCTCAACTTTGCCAATGAATCTTTGAATTGCATCAAGTGGTGCATGTGCATGTACCACTCCTATCATGCCTACTCCTGCTAGTCTAAGGTCTGAGAATACTCTGAAATCTTGATACCTTCTGACCTCGTCAAATATGGTATAATCGGGTCTTACAAGAAGCAAAATGTCTGCAGCGTTTTCAAAACTGCCTTCAAGATGTGTATATTGTGTTACCTGCTTGTTTACCTGCAGGTCTCTTGGCGATTCAAATGTCTTTACAATCTTGCCTTTTGTGGAATAATAGTTTGCAAGACTTGATGCAAGTGTACTCTTGCCAGACCCGGGCGAGCCTGATATCAATATGCCTTCGGCTTTTTCAGATAAACGTCGCATTAATTTTTCAGATACTGTATACTGCTCTAATGACATTTTTACTATCGGATGTGTTATTGTAATTTCATAACTATTTGAGAAAGGCGAATGTGTCACAACCACTCTGTAATCTTTGTATTGTATTACCAGTGCGCCAGATTTTGATATCTCTATCATACCAAGTTGTGTGGCCCTTGATGCTTCCAAAATTTCACTAGTGATTCCTTCCAGGTATTCTTTTGTCAATAATGTCTCCCCTACTGGTGTTAGAGAAAATGATCCTGGCTTGCCGCGCTTGGCAAGTGGAAGTGTTCCGTCCTTGAGATGGATGCTCATTGTCTGGGCATCAAAATATTTTTCAAATTCTAGATCTGAAATTTTGACTTGGGGTTTTGAATAGCTTGTCTTTACTCCCTCTGCTTGTGCTACTAACGCCTGCACATAATCTGCAGTATAAAATGTAGCCCCATTCTTTTTTGCAATGTCTTTTATTATTGCATCAATTCTGCCATGTCTTGCAAGTCTAATGTCATCCATGCTTGGTCGTTCGCCCTCAAATTTGAGAACGATATTATTTTTTTCTGCCAACTCGCGAATCTTTTTGATCTGTTCCAATCCCACAAAGCCATGGTCTTTGTGCTGAGATGCTTGTGATTGTAATTCATCTAAAACTGCAACAGGTATTATTATCTCACAGTTCACCATGGTGCCTGCTTCAATTAGTTTGGTGATTTCACCATCTATTATGATGCTAGTATCTACTACGAATTTTTCCACAGGTGTACTCGTTTTCCGTACCTTTTAATCATAACTGTATTTAAAAATGACATAGATTGATACAGGATCAATCGCATGGACGACAAAAATGATGTTCTTATAATTGAGGACAGTGTGGCAACGACCATACTTTTACGAGATTTTCTGAAAAAACTGGGATATGATAACGTCAAGACCTGTGATACAGGAAAGGCAGGAATACAGTTGTTCTCTGATCTTGAAAGTGCAGGCAAACAACCCATAGTTCTTTTAGACTTTCATCTTCCTGACATGAATGCAAATGAAATAATGACTGGCATCTTCAATATTCGTCCTAATGCAAAGATAATTCTTGAGACTGCAGATTCAAAATCGGATGAACAGATAAAAAATGCACTAAGGGGCGGTGCTTACCTGTATATTGAAAAACCAATACGATATGACAATTTAAAAAATGTCTTTGAAACATTGGAAAAAGAAAAAGACATTCTTGAAGAAACGCCCTCTGACGATCTTGAAAAAGTAATACTTCAACTAAAATCATCTTCTAGGATAAGTTTTGCAAGACTGGTCGAATATTCTGAAATGCAAGGTGATTTGGTCAAAAAATATCTCTTGCAACTTGAAAATGAAAAAAAGATAACAAAGATTCCCGACATGAAGGAAGTCTCTTGTATCCAATGTGATTCCTTACGTATTTTACCCAACTTTTCTTGTCCTGCATGTAATGGAACAAACTTTGTACAAGGAAAACTGGTTGAGCATTTCAAATGTGGGAATGTGTCTGTCGAAAGCTCTTACGAGGAAAATAAATGTCCAAAATGTCACAAGGAGATAAAAATTCTGGGAGTTGATTATAAGATAATGGACAACTATTACATCTGCAATGATTGTGGAGACAAGTTTTCAGACCCGTCTCAGGATTTCCTATGTGTAAAATGCAACAACAGGTTTCCACTAGAAAAAGCAAAATGGGTTACAAGTGTTGGATACAAATCGTCAGGATTATGATTGTGCAACACGATTGATTATGTCTAATACCTCGTGAAAATTAAATGGTTTCAAGATGTATGATCTGGCCCCTGCACGGATGCATTCTTTGACCGTCTCTTGATTGTCACTTGCAGAAATCATTATGACCTTGGCTTTGGGGTCGTATGAAATAATTTCTTTTAGAACTGTAAGGCCATCTTTTTTTGGCATTGCCATGTCAAGCAACAATATATCTGGTTTTGACTTTACATATTCTTCCAAGACGCCAATGCCGCTTGAAAGTTCTGCAATCAAGTCATGTTTGCCTATTACCAGTATGTCTTTTAGGACCATTCTGATGGCATCAGAATCGTCTACCAGCATAATGTTTGACATAATAGACCATCGAATTTGCTCTATTTAATTACAATTGTACCTTAAAATTCAAAAATACCTGGATACGTGCTTTTCACATGTTTCCTAAAATCGTCTACCTGAATGTTTGGGTCTCCATCTAAAAGACTAGACATTCTCTTTACTGCATCTGATATGATAACATGTGAGCCTGTCAGTATTCCCTTACCTGAAACATGTTTTACTATCAGGTCGCTTATTTTGGCAATCTCGCCCATTTTTTCTTGCATCATCATAGGTGCCAAGCCCTTTATCTTGTGCATGTGTTTCTCAATGTTGCTAGATTCTGCATAGAGTTGTTTGTCATTTGTACAAGAAAGCAATATTTTCTTCAAACTGTCTATCTCTAACTGGATCTCTTGTCTTGCTACCTTGAAAAACTCGTCTGACATTTTAACTACTTGACACATATCTTTTATACTAACTTTTATACCCGCCATTGCCATTTTTTCCTCTGTGAAGCTTACTCTAAAGACATATCTTCTATTGGGTGTGATAATTGGAGTTTCTGCCATTAATTTTTATCTTTTAATATTTACATCCCAGCAAAATCAAGATATTTTACATTCTATCAGCTCTGCAAGTGATCTAAAGGTTATAGTTGAAAGAATTGGCAGTACTGCAAATTCCATTGCAGGTGGTAATGAAGGAGATAGGGCTACTTTGGAACAACAAGTATCTGATTTTGATGATACCTATGCTCGACTTGGAGTGGGAGGAAACATTGATGGTCTCAATGTGGTTGCAATCCCAACAGAATTGGCTCCTGCATATCAACAAGTTGGTGATGCATGGATACCATACAAGGCAGATGCTGAGAAGATAAAACAAGAGACTATCTTTGATCCAAAAGTAAGAGATGGTTTGACATATGTACTTGGTAAAAACGGTGATCTGATTTCACTAACTAATGGTGTTGAAAATGATCTCACTCCATTGGACCGAAATTACAATAGACAAAAAATAATTGCACTTGAAATGGTAAATATTGCAAAAGATATTGGGGAAAAAACACTATTGTACTCTATTGGTGAAGGGGGAAATGTCACATCACCACTAGTAAAAGACCGATTGCTCTTTGACGCTGATCTAAAAAAATTGGAGGGCTTACCACTTGATGACCCGCAATATGCTGCATATGGTATAACACCTGAGACACTACCTGCAATTCCACGAGAGAATTCCGATTCTATACGACAACTTGATCCTCTCTGGGAATCTGTCAATCTAAGATTGGTCTACATTGAATCAAATACGTTATTGTCAAAAGATTTTGGAACTGCGTTATCACAATTGAATTCTCAAAGAAATGTGTTACTAAATGCCACATCTAGTTTTGTGGATCAATGGAACGGGATGGTTGATTCTCAATTGCATGATAAAGTAGTCATAGTACAATTATTCATCATTGCAGATATCGTCATATTTGTCACCGTTGTACTGTCTATTAGAAAGTCATTAATGCCTCTTGGTACCTTGATAGCTGCACTTAGCAGTATCAAAGAAGGTGTTTACGGAGAGAAAATAAAATATTCAGCAAAGGATGAGATTGGTGAACTTGCAGAGACGTTTAATGCCATGTCGCTGACAATTCAGAAAAAAGACGAAGAGTCAAAGAAAATAGAGATTGCAAAAGACGAATTTCTTGCAATGGTCACTCATGAATTAAAGACCCCGCTTGTACCAATTCAAGGATATTCTGATATATTACTTGGAGAACATCTTGGACCTCTAAATGTGACACAAAAGGAGAGATTGAAAATTATCAGTTCCAGTGCAAACACACTGTTGCAATTAATCTCTGATTTACTTGATGCCCAAAAATTGGAACTTGGACAGCTTAGAATAAAAAAAGAGAGAAATAATCTCCAAAAAACTGTAGAAAAAACAATCATTGGAATGCAACCACAAGCATCTGCTGATGGGATTTCACTTGACTATGCCCCGAAAAAAGATGTTTATGCATACTATGACGATGATAGAATAATCCAAGTACTTACCAATTTAATAAAAAATAGTCTCAAGGCAACTTCTCCGAAAATAGGCAAGGTGGAAATACATCTTGAAGAAAAAGAGAATGAAGTTGTGGTTTCTGTAAAAGATAATGGAAAAGGTATACCACCTGAAGCAAATGACAAGATATTCAAAAAATTCTACCAAACTGACACCACAAGCACAAGGGAAAAAGGTGGAAGCGGTCTAGGGCTGTCAATATGTAAGGGGATTGTAGAAGCTCATGGGGGAACTATATCGATGCAAAGTGTTCTATCAAAAGGAACTACATTTTCATTTACAATTCCAAAGGTGGAAGAAACTAAAACACCGGTATAATTCATGTCGCTTGAAGATTATGCTGAAAAAGCAATCAAGATTGCACTTGATGCAGGTTCGCAGTATTGTGATGTAAGGGCCGAGTCTGTCAAGACGGAGGGGTTTGTAATTGAAAATGGCGAAGTGGAAAACTTTGTCTCATCAAAAGATTCTGGTCTTGGGATTCGTGTTCTAGTAAATGGTGCCTGGGGATTTTATTCTGTATCTGAACCAAAATCATTTGGTATTATACAACAAAACATTGTTGATATAGTCAAGGCAGCCAGGTATTATTCTGATTATAAAAAACATAAAGTAAGGTTGGCAGATATTCGCTCTTTTACTGATGATATACGATTCCCAGTACTAGTCGAGCCAAATGTAGCAGAGATGATAAAACTTGGTTTAGAGTCTGACAAGATAATTCATGACAAAAAAAGAATAATAAAATCATCTGTATCAATACATCACGACAAGTTTCACAAGTATTTTGTAAACAGTGAAGGATCAAAAATTACTCAAGACT
>CAYWWR010000076.1:0-6459 GCA_964462165.1 uncultured Nitrosopumilaceae archaeon | reverse complement strand
CAATCCAAGTAAAGGGCATCACTGCAAACAAGAGGGATGAAACTAGCGCTATTTTTTTTCCATATTTGGTATCTGCAATTTGATAGACAAGAAAAGTATCTAAAATTGCTAGTAACCCCATAACAAGTCGTGGTACAAGATAAAGCGATGCGATGAAATTTTGGTCAATTGAAGGATGCCATGAATTTGGAAACCCAATTAGACCAAAGATTGACGCAAGAAAAATCTGTCCAAAATAAGGATGGTCATGAAAATATCTATCTTGTACTCCAAGACCATTTAGTACATGCATTGCTCTTTCCATGTATACCCCCTCATCATAGAAAATATCTGGAAATCCCACAGTATTCCAAATATGTGTAAAGCCAGACAGTGTCAATATTATTCCCAAAATGTATATTGTTTTGATTTGTGAGAATTTTCTATTCAATGCAACCTACTTCCAGTGATTTGTGTTTTCAAGGAAGACTTGACCGTATTGTTGTGCGATTTGTGATTCCAGTTCCCACGTGACAATACTTTTTTGTAATAGTTCACTTACTTGAGAAAAATAATTTTCCAAATCAGGTGGACTAATTATCAATACCTCTCCACCATCAGTTCCGACAGTGAATTTATGAGGAGTATTTTTTGGTACAACAACTAGGTCATCAGATATAGCATCTACGATCTTGTTTGCAAGTATGAACCTGTATTGACCTTTGATAATGTAAAAACACTCGTTACCTTTTGGGTGTAGGTGTAGTGCCGGTCCCACATTTGGCGGATGAACTGCATAAAGTATTGTATAGATACCACCAGTCTCAGAAGTTGATGACTTGATTGTCATAATAGTACCATGAAAGTCAAATGTTCTATCCATCGGCGCTTAGCATTTCAGATCATGCCAACAATATAAAAAAGACTCTAGTTTTGAATCACGACTAGATTACAATATCAAACAGATCTGGACAAAAATTATCAAATTGTAAGAATGTAGACACCCGATACACCATAGTTTGTGTCTAGTAAGGCTCATTAACGATGAATATTCATCGATTGACTAGAACATGAGCCGTTTGAGATATTGGAAACTCACTGTGGATGACGTTCGAAAGGCAGAGTATGATCCAAAAAAAGTATTGATCTGGGAAATAAAATGTCCAAAAGACGACAAAGGTGCAGTCTTTGGAGTATACTCGTATAGAAATGGAACCCCATGGGATTATGATTTAATCAAAGGCATCGTATTTTATCACAACATGATAGAAAAAGAAGAAGTAGACAAACTAACAAAATTCCTCAAAGAAAAATTTGGTGGAGACCCAGCAGAAAAAGGTTCAAGAATATTCCTGAAAGGATCACGTGAAGTATACACACCAAAAGAGATAGCAGATCTTGCAGTCCAGTTAGGCGATAATTTTGAGGTGAGCACAGAACTTACAATAGAGTTAGAAAACTTTACTGTGCCAGAACAAGAAAAAAGTAACTTGCCTTCAAGCAAAATACTTCCAATTCCAGGACTATAGAAAAATACTATTAATACAGTTCTGTCCATTTCATAATCTACAATGGACAAATCTATGACAATAAGTCAACATCTAGAGGATTTAAGAAAAAGAGTATTCAGATCAGTCATTGCAATAGGGATAATATCATTTTTTATTCTAAGTTTTCATCTCACACCATTTACGTATAATGGAATCAGGCTATACTATCCAACATTTAGTCCATTTGACAACATGGCAGCGCAAGCAACAATATCAATGAAACACCATCTGTTACCATCTACAGTACAATTAATCCAGACAGCTCCAGGACAGGCATTTTTTTCCCAGTTTTACATTGCAATATTACTTGGGATGGTATTTTCAATGCCAATCATAGTCAAAGAGTTTGTAGGATTTTTAGCTCCTGCATTGCACAGAAAAGAAATCCAGATAATTAGAAACATAACAATTCCAGCAATTGTACTTTTCACAATAGGAGGACTGTTTTCATACTTTTTTGTTACACCATACATACTAGGATTTCTTTACAAATATGGTCAATCTGCAGACTTGCTCACATTTTTGAACATAATGGATTTTATCACATTTGTACTTCAATTCATTCTTGCGTTCGGAGTATCATTTCAGCTACCACTAATAATGTATGCACTTACTGCATCTGGACTGATTGACCCAAAATTTTGGAGAAACAACATAAGATATGCAATTATTGCAATGGTCATACTAGGTGCAGCAATAACACCAGATGGTAGTGGTGTTACAATGTGGTTTGTTGCAGTACCCATGATCATACTGTATCTAATAGGTATGATAGTATCAGAAAGACAGGCAAAAAATATTGGAACACTTAAATCTTGATCTGCCGGATTTAAGCCAACTAATGGCATACGAAAATGTAATAATTGCAGTAGTGATAGTGGGAGTTTTGATATTTGGTGCCAAAAAGATCCCTGAACTTGCAAAGACGTTTGGAAAGGCAAAGGGCGAGTATGAGAAAGGCAGACTAGAATCAGAAAAAGAACTCAAGGATTTCAAAGACAAGGAAGACCTCAAGTAGTTTTTTTAAAAATATAATTCTCTTTTATCACCATACCATTTCCAATAAGAAATAATTCACGTTTGCTTTAGATAACGCTTTTTTACCCAAGTAAAATAGATACGACGTGATAAAAAAGTCAGACATTATAGATATTGCAAATAATTATTCAGAATTAACCATTGGTGCGCTGGGAAGCCATTCTGCACTTGAAATAATGGATGGTGCAAAGGATGAAGATTTCAAAACAGTCGTGGTTTGCCAAAAAGGAAGAGAAGTGCCATATAGAAGATTTTCAAGGCTTGCAGATGATATCATAATAGTAAAAAAATTCCAAGACATGTTATCTTCCAAAATTCAATCAAGACTGAGAGATTCTAATACAATAGTTGTTCCACATAGAGCACTTACTGCATACCTAGGATATGATGGAGTTGAGAACAAGTTCAAGGTACCATTATTTGGAAACAGAGCATTGTTTCAGGCAGAAGAGCGAGCCAATAAGAAAAATCAGTATTATTTATTACAAAAGGCAAAGATACGATTTCCAAGACTGTTCAAGGATCCAAAAAATATCGATCGACCAGTCATAGTAAAAGTTCAGGAAAAAAAACGCAAGCTTGAACGTGCTTTTTTCAATGTATCATCATACGCAGAATACAAAGACAAGACAGAGACCAAGATAAAACAAGGATTGATTTCACGAGATGCGCTCAAGACTGCAAGTATCGAAGAATTCGTCATAGGAACTTATTTCAATTTCAATTATTTCCACACACCAATATCAAAAGAAGTGGATTTTCTAGGAATAGAAAGAAGATTACAAACAAATCTTCATGACTTTGTTTCACTTCCTGCAAAACAACAACTTGAGACAAATATAGAATTACAAAATATCGAGGTAGGTCACACACCTGCAAGCATCAGAGAGTCGCTGCTTGAAAAAGTCATAGATATCGGAGACAAGTTTGTAAACGCAGTGAAAAAAGAATATGCACCTGGAATCATTGGTCCATTTTCTCTGCAGAGCGTGATAACCCGTGATCTAGATATTGTGGTATACGATGTATCACTACGAGTTCCAGGAAATCCAATTCTTGCCACAACAAGTCCATATACAAAATACAAATATGGTGAAACGTTTGGAGTGGGACGTAGAATTGCCATGGAATTGAAAATCGCCCAGCAGGAAGGAAAACTAGCGCAAGTATTAACCTAGACTTCCATTTTTTCTTTCAAGAGATTTTTCCTAACTAAGATCGGAATATTGTAAAATGTTGCAAGTGCTATAGAATCAGATGCCCTATAATTACGCATTACAAGATCATGTTTTCCAGTAAAATAGACATTGGCACGCAAGACACTACCACTTTCGTATACTTTGATCTTAACAAGTACAAGCTCATTTAATTCAGCAATCTCTTCTACCATGTTGTATATGGTCGGAATTGCACCTCGCTGACCCTCAATAAAATTCGATATGTGTCTTGCAACCTCACCTGAAAATGCACGCATGTGAAATTCCTTCCCATCATCTGAGCGCAAGATCAAAAGTCCTTCAACGCCATATGGATCCACAAAACCAACATGTGTTATCTTGGTCTCCGCATAATCAGAATCTTGAGGCTCGTCGATCTTCACGACTAGAACAAGATGTAAGAGTACCCAAGATAAACACTTTGGAGAAAATATGAGATAGAATTTAATGTCAGGATGAAAGTTTTTTACAAGTGGAAAAACAAAAAACATCCGGCCATTCTCATCTTGCACTCATACTAGTCGGTTTTTTGGCCATCATTACATCATTTTTGGCATATGCAAAAAATAACAACTTGGTAATCACTCCATCTGCCATGCCTGCATTGCAGAGCCTTGCAGTTGCAACATATCTTGTATTATTTTCATCTTTTGCAGCAATAGGGTGGGGATTGTACAAGTTGTACAAGACGAAGATAACATACACCGATTCAACCATCTCATCAATTATCGCAAATGCAATACACAACAAGAGATCAAAACAAATTTTCATCATCAGCGCAATAGGATACGGATTATTTTTTGCATTTACTTCGGGAATAATAATTTACAAACCAGACATTAATGCTACAGATTATGGATTTCCACAACCTCCTCACATAGAACTATCACCTTGTTGTGATCTTCCAGGTTACATGCCAATGATTTTTGCATTCTTTACAGAACACATAGGATTACAGATAATTCCATTAAATTTACTACTACTAGTCATGGTGTCATTCTTGGTTGGTTTGAATTTTGCATTATCATCAACAGTATTTTCCATTGCAAAGAGTGGAGGAAAACTTGGTGCATTTGGAGCAGTGACAGGATTGTTTGTAGGTTGTCCCACATGTGCAGGCACTGTTTTTACAATGTTGTTTGGTTTCGGAGCAGGAGCTACGACATTTACTTTGTTTTTAACAAGTTTTGAAGCTCAAATTCAGACAATCTTTATCGCAATATCCATTCCAATTCTTTTTGTAACACCCATTATAATGGCTAAAAAGATAAAGTCGCAAAACACGAGCTGTGCAGTAGACTCTAAATAGATTTTTTTACACGCGGTTTTTTCCAGTCCCCAATATCGTAACCATCTTGTCTAAGATATTTCAGAGTGAGTTTGTATACCAACTCGTCATGTTCTGCAGTCTGTAGAATTTCATCCCATCCCACTTGACCAGATTGGTTGATCTTTTCTTTCATCTGTAAAGTAATAGTCTTTGCAATATCCCTACATTGATCAAAAGTCTTTCCATTCTTGTATGCATGGGTTCGAGAATCACATTTTTCCATAGTATGTTAATCAATTCTACAAGCTAAATAAAAAGATCAGTGATCCCAATACTGGCCAGTAAGAAGTCACATCTTAATACACCAATACGTGACCATTTTTCATATTGAACAATCCCAATCCCAAGGATGTTATTTTATGGACTCTGAGACGCGGAGAAGGCGATACAGTAAACATGTACAATTACCTCGCAGAATTGATGCAGATCTCAACTGGAAAAAATTTTCTCAATTTTGGATACTGGGATGATACAACAAAAAATCCTGCGGATGCTCAGACAAACTTGTGTAATCTAATAGGAAACATGGCCGAACTTGGAAAGGCTCGACAGGTTCTTGATGTTGGAAGTGGTTTTTCAGAACCAGCTTTTATTTGGAAAAAGACATACCAAAACATTACAGTCACTTGTGTTAACATAAACCCCAATCAACTCAAATTTGCGAACATACAGTCAAACACCCCTGAAATAAACTTGGTAAATGCCACGGCAGTAAAAATTCCAATATCAAATGAATCATTTGATAGAATAATAGCATTGGAATCAGCACAGCACTTTAAACCAATCAAGGAGTTTATATCAGAGACGCAACGAATTCTTAAAAAAAACGGAATTGCAATATTTGCAATACCAGTGCTCTCAAAACCATCAAAGTTTGGCATTTTAAAAATTGGCATTTTAAAATTGACATGGTCTTCTGAGCACTACAACATAGATACAGTGAAAAAAACAATTCAGGATACAGATCTCAAGATTGCCGAAATCAAACTTGTCGGATCAAAGATATACTTACCCTTGGCAGAATATTACATTCAAAATCGCCCGTTCCTAAGATCAGAAATCCTTAAAAAATATCCATCATATGTAGAAAAAATACTGTTCAAATCAATGCAAAAAATGAAGCAGGCTGCAACCGATCAAACCATTGAATACATCTTGATAAAATGCATAAAGTAACCCTTATCAATATAACAAATCTATAACTTTTCATAGCATACCAATTCCGTCTGGATGTTATTCTGCGTAGGTTCTCTCTACGCAGAGCCTTTTCAATTATCTAAATTAAGTTACCTTAACTGACGTTAGGTCTTGGTTCTAAGATAAAAAGGAAAAAGAGGGAAAGTTA
>CAYWWR010000075.1:0-6548 GCA_964462165.1 uncultured Nitrosopumilaceae archaeon | reverse complement strand
TCCACCTAGTTGGTTTTTCAGTATCAACAGGAATTGGAAACATGCCATATGCATTTGTCAAGTTAAACATAGAAGGAAAAGACTTTACCAGTACTGATTATGGTGTAGGTCCAGTAGATGCATCAATTAATGCAATACAAAAAATTACTGGTGAGATATCTAAAGTAAGAATAAAAGATTACAAGCTTGATTCGATCTCTGGAGGTTCAGAAGCCTTGTGTGAAGTTACAATCAAGGTAGAAGACCCATATGGTAACCAAGCTTCGGCAAAATCAGTAGGTGAGGATATTGTCATCACAAGTGTACAGGCAATGATAGATGGAATAAACAGAATCATGCTCAAAAAAATACTTAAACAAAAAAATCTGGGACAATAAATGTACAAGATAGCACTCATTACGGGCGATGGCATAGGCCCGGAATTATCAGAATCAGCAATTGATGTACTAGATATCATAAATGATAAACTTGGAGTTAAAATCGAAGTTACAAAATTACAAGCAGGAGATGCAGCACTCAAAAAAACTGGTAAGGCATTACCTGATGAGACAATAGAGCAAATAAAAAAATCAGATGCGTGTCTCAAAGCCCCAGTTGGAGAGAGTGCAGCAGATGTAATCGTAGTATTGCGAAGACTGCTAGATCTTTACGCAAACATCAGACCTGCCAAAGCTTATCCAAACATGCCAGCATTGAAGGAAAATATTGACATGGTCATAGTAAGGGAAAATACTGAGGATCTATACACGGGCATGGAGTTTGAGGTGGGCGAGACCATCATTGCATTACGTTCAATCTCAAAGAGTGCATCTGAAAGAATTGCAAAACATGCATTTGCCACAGCAGAACAACGAAACGGAAAAAGAAAAGTCACTTGTGTACACAAATCAAACGTAATGAGAAAGACAGATGGTCTATTTGCAAAGACCTGTGAACAAGTAGCAAAGAATTATCCAAGTATTACATTTGAGCACATGTATGTTGATGCCTGTGCCATGAATCTAATAAGACAACCCGAGTCTTTTGATGTCATCGTAACCACAAACTTGTTTGGCGACATATTATCAGATGAGGCATCGCAAGTTGTAGGTGGACTTGGAATGGCACCTGCTGCAAACATTGGAGACAAGTTTGCATTGTTTGAGCCAGTCCATGGTGCAGCATTTGATATTGCAGGAAAACAAGTAGCAAACCCATCTTCATTTATCTTGTCTGCAAAGATGATGTTTGAATGGCTTGGAATAAAAAATAACGACAAGTCGTGTCAAGACGTTGCAAAAAAGATAGAGAATGCTGTGTACGGCATAGTCAAAGAGGGAATAAAGACAAGAGATATCGGCGGTAACAAGAGTACAAAAGAATTTACGCAAAGTGTGATATCGCGCATCACTTGAGATCAGATACCGGCGGTTCTCTTGACCAAAAGAACATGGCAAGACTAATTGGAATCATAATCATTATTGCAACCCCAAATGAAATCCAGTAAAAAGTTGGATCAATTCCCTTTATCAAAGGAACTGGAAATACAGTATAGGCCCATACAAATGCAATAAACCCAAGCAAGACTTTATTTTTCTTGAAAATTCTCCAACCAAGTTTTCTTTTAGTAATATAGCAACGCTTGCACCTAGTTCTATCATCCGTCATACATGAAGTGCAACAATGTTTGTCACAAAAGTAACAGGTCCTATCTCCAAACTCCGAGCCGCAGAAATCACACTGTCGCACAAGGTATCTGGAATTTTGTCAAAATTTATCTTTTTATGGAAATAACCGTTCCGGGTCACGAGGATACAAGACTACTTCACGCACGTTGTCAATTTGTGTCAGTACGGTCATCAGCCTATCTAGTCCCAATCCCCATCCAGAATGAGGAGGCATTCCCCAGTCAAATGCACGCAAGTGATCCTCAAATTGTGCTGGATCTAGCCCTTGTTCTGCTAGACGAGACTTTATCTTGATAGGATCGTGAAGTCTTCTGCCACCAGATGACAATTCAAGATAACCATACTGGAGGTCAAACGATTTTGAAACTTCAGGATCATCATCTTTTTCATGTATGTAAAATGGTTTTAGTTTTAGAGGCCATTCAGTCAAAAAGTAAAATCCAGGATGAATCTCACCGAGTTTTCTCAAATGAGAATCAAGCAAGTCATCTCCAAATGAAAGAGCAAGTCCTTGTTTGCCAAGTTCTTCAATGGCTTGTTTGTATGTAACTCTCTCAAAAGGCGTATTTGGTTTCTTAATTTCTATACCCAGAGTCTTTTGCTCTTGCGTACATGTCTTTTCCACATGTTCAAAGACAGAGACTATCAACTGTTCTAAAATTTCCATGACATCAGTATAATCCATAAATGCAGATTCAATATCTACACTTGTAAATTCCGTCAAGTGTCTAACAGTATGAGACTTTTCCGCTCTGTAAAAGGATGAAATTTCAAATATTCTTTCAAGACCTAGTGTAAGCTGTTCCTTGTAAAGTTGTGGACTCTGTGCAAGATATGCTTGCTTGTCAAAATATTTTAGAGAAAACAAATTTGCCCCTCCTTCACTTGCACTTCCGATAATTTTTGGAGTATTTACTTCAAGAAATCCACGTTGGGTTAACACCTTACGAATACAAAGAAGAACATGATGTCGTATTTTAAATATTGAAGCAGTTTTTTGATTGCGAAGATCAAGCGCTCTTGCATTTAATCTGTTATCAATTCCACTTTCCAGTCGACCCAATGGGTCTATTGGTAATGGATGAATCGCTCTTGATAGAATTTCAACTTTTTCAGCTTTAATCTCATATGCAAAATCTCTTGCCTTGGACTCTTGTACTGCTCCAGTTATCTGTACTACACTTTGTCTTGTAAGATCTTTTACCTGTTGCAAGTTTTCAGAACCTGCAACTACAATTTGTGATACACCGGTTACGTCTCGTAAAGTAAGAAAAGTTAGTTTTCCTAATTCTCGCAAGTCTTCTACCCATCCTCCAACCACAACTTTTTGTCCTTTCATGGAAGGACCAAGTGCACCAATGTCATGGGTTTTTTTTATGTCCATTAAATCATCCTCACTTTCTTTCAAATTCCACTACTAGTTCTATCTTTCGAAGATCGTATACTATCGCAATTACCTTGTCAACATCGATTGGAAACCGTGGTGTCTTTTTTCCTGATACGATGACCTTGGTTTTTTGTAGACCGCCAGGAGCCCAGACTTGGTTTATGCCAAGAATTTTGATTGGGAAAAATACATCTTCTATGAGTTTCTTGTCATCAGAGTCTTGGTGTACAAGCCAAATTTTTCCATCAAATTCTCCTTGGAGTATCCTGTAAAGCTCCCTGCTCTGCCTAATTGTCATGATATCTTGGCTGCTAAGATACAAAACATAATTCCCATTAGATGCCCTACAGGAAATTAGCGTAAACTTGTCTATCGGAGGTATTTTTTGAGAAAGTTTTACGAGTTTTATTGATGCATCAACATCTGCCTGGGTTAGCATACCTTGATCTAGTTTTGACTCGCATTGAGGACACAGTATGCCATTCATTGCGTCAAAACTGCAAATTGGAGTCCTCAAGGAAATCGGTTTTTTGCTTGCAAAAACTAGAAGATAAATCATGCGGAATTGGGGTCTGCATAATCGACAGTTGATCTTTTATCAGCATAAGATCGATTGATGAAAGTTTGAAAATCTATTGTTAGTAATCCATCACAAGTTATTTTTGTGGAGGACATACAAAATTTGGATTAGTATAGAGACTCCAAAGACAACAATGAGGGCCGGAATAGCCAATTTTAATCGGTCTGGTGATACCATATTCCTCTGGATCACAAAGTAGGAAATTATTGAAAGGATTGCCGTAGTAATAGCAACTCTTAGAATAAGAGACTGTGTTAAATCAGGCATGAAGAAATGAAGCAAACCAAGACTAATGAATGTGCTGGATCTTTTCTTGATTCGGCATAATCTACGATTGATCTCATGTTTGTTCAAAACTCAAATGTACTACTATTTCATAGAACATCCATGGTTGCCCTATCTGTAAATGATCTAATAGTTCAATACCAAAGCCAAAAAAAGAAAGTACATGCAGTAGATCACGTATCATTTTCATACAAGGAGGATGAATCAATCGGAATAGCAGGAGAAAGTGGGTGTGGCAAGAGTACGCTTGGCCTTGCAATCATGAAAACTCTCCAAGAAAATGCCAATGTATCAGGCGAGATTCTTTTGGGTGACAAATCCATACTGTCAATGTCAGATGCTGAGTTTACAAAAGACATCAGATGGAAGCAGATATCAATGGTTTTCCAGGGAGCAATGAATTCACTAGATCCAGTTTTTACAATCAAGAAACAATTTGAAGAAATTCTAAGAAAACATAATTTTGAAGGAAATTACAAGCAAATAATTGAATCTACGATTTTATCTGTTGGACTGACACATTCAATCTTGGACAAGTATCCACATGAGATTAGTGGAGGAATGAAACAAAGAGTAGTCATAGCCATGGCACTTGTTTTAAAACCAAAAATGGTGATTGCTGATGAACCCACCACAGCACTAGATGTTTTAGTCCAGGCTCAGATAATGATTTTATTAAAAAAACTCAAAAAAGACGGATTGTCAATCATGCTGATTTCTCATGACTTGGGCATAATTTCAGAGATTGCTGAAAAAGTTGGAATCATGTATGCAGGTCAAATTGTAGAGTTTGGCAACATGCAAGACATTTACAAAAATCCAAAGCATCCTTACACGATTGCCCTACTAGATTCCATACCAAAACTTGGTGAGACAAAGAAGATCATACCCTTGAAAGGCAATCCTCCAAGCCTTGTAAATCCTCCAAGTGGGTGTAGATTTTACGACAGATGTCCACAAGCGATGGAAAAATGCAAAAAAGAGCCACCTAAAATCAAGACTACATCAGGCTTTGTAATGTGTTGGCTACACGAATAACAAACTAAGTTCAGAAATTTAGATAAAGAAATTTCACAGTATTTTTACTGACCGGTGCCGTTATAGTATGAATTGTACACTCGGAGTGCATTATCCATTGAGGTTTGTTTTGCTTGCGCTATCAGAGTATTTCTGTCGGTACTGTTTTCATCAGTTGTTACGCTACCCAAGCCATAGTAATTAGATTGAAGCAATGCAAGATGTCTGTCATGAATTTGGTTGAATATCATTACTGCTTTTGATAATGCATAGGATTGTTGTGGAGTCAAGTTGACATGACCGCCACCCTGTTCATTTGTTACAGAGTTTGGCTTGTAAGTAAATTGTGCTGGGTCTACATACTGGCTCAAGTCAACATACACTTGATCAGTTTTTGCAAGTTGACTAACTAGTGATGCTGCTTCAGTTTCACTGTCATTCATATTTTGTTCAATCTGAGCTTGTCTATTGTAAGTTGCAGCAGAGTCGGTTGTTGGACCTGCTTGGAAGTTTGCATAATTTTGTCTAATTTTGATTAATTGGTCAATGACATTTTGAGCTTCTGCAAGTGAAGAAGATGTTGCTGAATCAATCATAGCATTTCTATCTCTACCTTCTGTATCAGTTGAAGTGCTGTTTAATCCAGCATATCCATCAGATGCGATTGCAGATAATTGTCTAACATGCATATTGTCAAATTGTGAAATTGCGTTTTGCATTGAAACTTGTGATTGTGCACTGATATCTCTACCTCTACTTGTTTCATCAGTTGTTACGCTAGTAAGACCAGACCAGTTTCTTTTGGATTGATCCATGTCAGCAAATTGGTAGTAGCTCATGTATGTTGCCATGGCTTTTTGTTCTGCTGCTTGTTGTCTTGCAGCAATATCTGACCAAGGATCATCTGCGAAAACTACATGATTTAGAAAGACTGAACCTGCGCTTAACAAAAGACCTGTAATCATTACAAATGCAAGTAACTGAGACTTCACGAATTTCCCTCATATCTTAGCCTTTTAAAACTTTGCGATGATCAGTTTTTGACCTATTGATCGCTTGATATATTTGCGATCACATCAAAAAGTGATGGAAGAGATCCTTTCAGTCAAGGACCTGAAAAAATACTTTATCAAAAAGGGATTTGCTGGAACTGATAAAGAAACAGTCAGAGTAGCAGACGGAGTTTCATTCTCAATCAAAAATGCAGAGACGTTGGTACTAGCAGGTGAATCAGGTTCTGGCAAGACCACCATTGCACGCATCATACTTGGAGCGCTGGAACAAGACGCTGGCACCATCACATTTTTGGGACAAAATATCACAAGTCATGCAGATAGTCTCAAAAAAATAAGACTAGGTTGTCAGATGGTTCACCAAGACCCATACGCATCAATTAATCCAAGAATGACTGTTTTGGATATTGTAAAAGAGTCACTTGAAATTCGCGATATTGGAAACAAGGAAGAAAGAAACCGTATTGCACTACATGCACTCAGTCAAGTGAAACTAGAACCAGTTGAGGACATTGCATCAAAATATCCCCACATGTTGTCAGGAGGACAACGACAAAGAGTTGCAATAGCTCGCGCCATTGTAACAAATCCAAAACTTG
>CAYWWR010000074.1:0-7145 GCA_964462165.1 uncultured Nitrosopumilaceae archaeon | reverse complement strand
TTTCATTAATAATTGCGCCTGTTGTACTATTTGTTTGGCGTATTGGTTTTTTTGGAGGGGCAGACGCTTTTGCATTAATTGTTCTTGCTGGTCTTGCCCCCGAATCAACGTTTGTCATTTCACAAGTTCATCCCTTTACTACATTGATTAATACTGTACTACTTTCAATAATTCCTGTTCTAGTAAACGTAACGCGAAACACTTTTTCCGTATTGAGGAATGAAGATATCTTCAGAGATTTTGAGACTGAAACCAGAAAAAGCAAAATAATTGCCATGTTTGTAGGACATCGATCAAAAAATCCAAAATTTAGTTTTTCTATTGAAAAAAGAGAAGGAAACTTGCGCAAGTTGGATTTTACACTAAAGAACGCAGATGCTGAAGAATTTTGTTCTTCTTCTGATACTTGGGTTACGCCAGGAATTCCATATATGATCTATATTTTTGGTGGATTTGTTATCCAGCTTGTCTATGGAGATGTTGTCTTTAATGTCATCAAAATGCTTCACTGATGTCTTGACAGCTTGCTTACGGGTTTTTGATCTAAGGTTTATTAGTTGTAAAAAAAACGCCTAGGTATGAAGCTAAAGATTGCAATTGCGATGTCCGTAATATCAATAGTAATGCTTTGTATTTATGGCGCAGACGTAATTGTGGCTAATGGTAATAAAATGGGATTTCTTCCCATGGATGTATCTGTTAGGGGCTCAATTTTTGGAATAATCCCATCTGTAATGCTGATAGTTTCATTTTTCATAACTAGGAAAGAGTCATCCAAAAAACTAGGTATGTTGATAATAATAGGTGGTGCTCTGATACTTGCAGGCACTGGAATAATTCTTGCAATGCAAGGTGGTCAATCTCAAGATTCTCGTGGCATACGTGAAATGGGGGCTGTTTTAGGCATAGGTGTTATAATTGCCATCTTGGGTGCAATTAAAATACGAAAATCCTAGATTTATCAGTCGACTGTCAGGTCAGGCTTACATCCGAAGAAATACTCAAAGACGAGGCTATACAATTCATTGATATGGCAAATTGTTCCAAATGCGGTCAGGATGTAGGTAAGGTATACGACTGTGAACATACTAATGATGAAAACTATTGTGTAGAATGTTATACTGAATTACACTATTATCTTACTGAGAAAAAACCTCTTGGCAATACTTGAATTCATCCGAATGTCGAATGTGAAATTTTCCAAATCTTTTAATTCAAATTGAAAAATTCCTTATCTATGAAAGCAATACTCCTTTCTGGAGGATTTGGTAAACGACTCAAGCCCTTAACAGACTATCTACCAAAGCCTTTGATACCAGTTTGCAATTATCCGATTATTGAATGGCAGATACGTTATTTTAAAAAATTTGGAATTAAAGACATCATAGTATGTGCCGGTTACAAGGCAGATCAAGTGATAAAGCATTTGGAAAACAAAAATCTCGGAGTAAATCTGGAATATTCTGTTGAAACATCTCCTCTTGGTACTGCTGGTGCAATAAGAAAAGCAAGTAAGCATATTGATACTGATGATTTTTTTATTACAAATGGTGATATCTTGACAAATATTGATTTGAGAAAATTAAAAACTCGTTCTAACTCTGTTGCAGTTATACCACTTCGAACATCATTTGGAATCGTTCATCTGGATGGAACAAAGGTTGAACGATTTGAAGAAAAGCCTGAGATGTCTAATTATTGGATGAATGCTGGCATCTATTATCTAAACAAAGATGTTTTGAAACACCTGCCGAAAAATGGTAATCTGGAAAATACAACATTTCCACTTTTTGCAGAATCTGGAAGGTTGCATGCCGTAAAATATGATAAAGTCTTTTGGAAGTCTATCGACTCCTACAAAGACATGGAAGAATGTGAGGCTTTTATTCAAACCAATAAATATGAAAAATTCATTTTTTCCAAGTGAATATGATGAGACTTGGGTTTAGTTTAGGTTCTCTCTTGTCAGTTGAAGAGATTCTTGACTGTACAAAAGTATTGAATAATCATAATGTTGATTCTATTTGGATCCCAGAAACATGGGGGATGGATTGTTGCTCTATTTTATCACAGATTGCAAGCATTGCAAAGAAACCCAAGTTAGGTTCATCCATCATCAACATCTATTCTCGTAGTCCTACATTGACAGCCATGTCTGCTGTAACACTTGATGTTGTATCTGGTGGGAGATTTATGTTGGGGCTTGGTACTAGTAGCAAACCAATTGTTGAAGATTGGCATGGCGTAGAATTTACAAAACCATTACAAAGAATGCGAGAATATGTGGATATCATTCGTCTTGTCATGTCTGGGGGAAAGGTATCGTATGACGGTAAATTCTTCCACTTGAAAAAATTTGGTCTTTTGATCAAGCCTCAAAGAACTAGAATCCCGATTTATCTTGCAGCAATAAATCCCAAGATGGTAGATCTGACTTGGGAGATTGCAGATGGAGTAATTTTTTACCTGCGACCCTTACATGAATTAAAAACAACAATTGAAAAAATGCAATCTGGAAGAAAAATTGATGTTGCATGTCAATTAATAACATGTGTTTCTAATGATTCTGAAAAAGCAATTATCCGTGCTAAACAAACCATTGCATTTTATATTTCAGTTGGAGTAATTTACAGACAATTTTTGGCATCAAATGGGTTCAAAAAAGAGACTGATGCAATATTTGAAGAATATCAGAGAAAAGGTCTAAACGGTAATCATGTATTTGTGACCGATAATATGGTTAATTCTTTAGCAATATGTGGAACGCCCGAAGACATACGACAAAAGACAACACAATTTATTGAATCTGGAGTGAATTTGCCAATACTTCAATTCAACCCGGTAGAAAGCGTAAAAGAATCATTTGAACTTCTTGTCAAAACTCTTGCTAGGGATATGAAATGAAAAAAGTGGGAATTGTTGCTGCAGGTATTACAAAATTTGACAAGAGTGAGAAGCCTCTTGAATCTCTGATGCTCTCATCAATTCGACCGATTTTTGAGAATACAAAGAATTTGAAACAAGATGATGTTGATGTTGTGCTTACATCTACAAACGCAAATCGTAATTATCTTGCAAATATAATATCGGAACTATCTGGAATAAAACCAAAAACATCACATTCCGTTGAAAGTCTGTGTAATTCAGGTACAAACTCTCTGGTTTCAGCATATGCTTATGTTTCCTCCGGACTTGCAGATGTTGCACTTGTTACAGGAGCTGACAAGGCAGACAACCCAGGTCTTGTCCTGAATTGGGACATGTCACGTGGCGAATATCAGCATCCGATTTTTTGGTCATCCATGTTTACAAGTGCACATATGAGAAAATATGGTACAACTCTTGAAGATCTAGCATATGTTTCTGTTAAAAATCATAAGAATGCATTGAATAACCCATATGCATATTTTGAAAAATCGTTTTCATTTGACGATGTAATGAACTCTAGAAATCTCACTGAAAATCTAAGATTGCTTGATTGTTCCATTCCATGTGATGGTGCAGCATCTGTACTAGTGTGTTCTGAAGAGAGAGTAAAAGAATTTACAGACAATCCTGTCTGGATTTCTGGAATTGGTCAGAAGACTATCTCTGCAAGTTTTACAAAGAATAATAATTTGGCATCCATGGAATCAACAAAGAGTGCAGTTGGTGATGCTTATCACATGTCCAACAAAACTGCTGGTGATATTGATGTAGTTGAACTTCATGATGCATTTAGTATATGTGAAATCATTGAACTGGAAGACATGGGATTGTGTCAAAAGGGACAAGGATCAAAATTTGTCAGAGATTTATACGATACAAATAACAATAAAGTAAACCCGCGAGGTGGACTGATTGGAGCAGGTCATCCACTGGGTGCAACTGGGATTGCACAAATTGTAGAAATATACCAACAACTAAGCGGCAAGGCAGGGAAAAGACAAGTACAGGGTGCAAAAACAGGTCTTGTCCATAACATGTCTGCAGGTTCTACATCATCAACGGTATTGGTGCTAGAATCATGACTAGATTTGAAGATGAATTGAAGAACAACAACTTTGTGTGCAGCTATTGTACAAAATGTCAGCATTTTGTATGGCCAGCAAGTGACTTTTGTAATAAATGTCTTGGAGATGTGATGTGGAAACAAGTATCAAAGAATGCTAAAGTTGTTGAGGTATCCAGTAAAGATGAACAGTATTTTTGTATTGCAGAGTTTGAAGGAAATATTCGTGTATTTGGAACTCTGTTGGAGAACTTGTCACCAAAACATGATCAAAACTTAATTCTTGAAGAATGTGGTTATGACAAAAGCCCAAAGTTTGTCTTCAAGACTGTATGAAATTAAAGTTGTTTATTCGAATTTTAGATTCGATTTTTCTAGTTCCAAAATGGGGATATAAAGCGACATTCCATCGGTTCCAATTTTTTCTACAAAACTATAATCTCCAGTGAGTCGTTTTAATTCAATGAATTTCTTTGTGGGTGGACCGTTTGCTACTAGGTAATGGATTACATTTCCTCCAATTGTACCAGTTTGTATGAAAATAATATTCTGTCCATTGTGATTTAAATGGTAAATCAACGGTACAGCACCTAAAACTGATTGGGATGAATATAGGATAACTTTGAGTAGATCGCCATACTCTTTGTATTTCAAGTATGTTATCTGGTTATCATTTGATGACATGGTTTTATTGTTGTAATCATGGCATATTAATGCTAAGGCACAAATACAGATTATTGTTGTAAAATGATTTCCCGTAGTGGCTGTGTTAAAAAAAAGTATGTACCAAGGTGTTAGTATAATTACCACCTAGTCTATATCATTAAATTTATTTTATAAAATTGAAAACAAATGATATCTGTAGAGCAGGCTAAATTTCATAATCACAAAACCATATCGCATAAAAAAAATACTCAAACAATCAATCAACGGGTGGCAAGAACAAGAAGGCAGAGAGGTTACAACTGGGAGGATACTCTGGTCAAGAGATTTAATGCAATTGATGGCTGGAAGGCTTTTAGATTGGGGTCACCTAGTGTAGGATTGCCAGATATACTCGCAGTAAGTACTAGGGAGAATGTGATATATACAATTGAAGCAAAATCTGGTACAAATACCACTTTAAGGGTACCATTTGATCAAATACAGCGTTGTCTGAAATGGATTCACACTTTTGAACTATATCAGACAAGAAAAATGATTGTTGCATTCAAATTTTCTTCCAAGAAGAGAATAGGTACTGGAAAATATGAACATCGTGAGCTTCGAGAATTTTTTAAAATTTGGGATGAAAAGTATCAAGTAACTGATTTTATTTGCACATATGATGGTGATACTTATGCCATGCATGAAGGAAAGAGGCAACCATTAAAGTTAGAGTCTTGTGTAATGCCGTTTGTTAAAAACCAAAGGCCATTTAGATCGAATACTTCTTTAATGTGATATTGTAAACATAAGATAATGAGCTTTGAGGATTTTGTTGATGAGCGTAGTTTAGTTAGCCGCGATGCACTTGGTACAAAGGAAATAAAACTCAAGTTACTTGAAGTTGAAGACGATACTTCAGACCACATTTGGCGATTCGGTGTACGAGTGAAGGTAAAAAAAATTCTAATTACAATAAAACACATCAACACACAGCAGATTGAGGAAGGAGAATGTGATTTACATGATATTGAAAAAGAAATGAAGGAAAAAAGACACTATAGTTCTACAAACAGGTGGGTTCCAACAACTGATATTAAAAATGGGTATATTGTAAACTCAAGACATGCATCATTGTTAGCTGATGCTGTAGCATTAGACTATATTACAATCTAAATTAATCTTGCAATAACATCCTGTTGTTTTTGTTTCCAAGTTGTATTCGGCACTATTTTTTTGACCTTTCCATTAAATAACACGAAATTTATTCTCTGAATTCTATTTGTATTTTTTAAAACAAGTCTCTTAATAATGGGTTCAGAATCTACTTGGATGTTAAGCCTTGATTTGTTTAAGAATTTGACAAGATGATCTCGTTGATTTTTACCGGCTTGAGGGGTGATGAAAGGTATGGTTTCAAATCCTGTTTCTTGCCCTTTGATGACCATGATTCTATTTTTAGACCACACTAAAACTCCGGTACATTTTAAAACAAATTTTCCTTGCGCAAGATTTGTGAAAAAATCTAGTGTTTCTTTATTTACTTTAACCTCTTTTCTATCCTGTTCTATTGTAGAATCTAGATTGAAATATCGTCCCTTGTGATATATCAGGGGACTTTTTGTGTCATCATGTTTAATGTGAACAACTTTTCCAACCATCATAACATGATCACCAATTTTTTCTTTTTTGATTAGCTTACATTCTGCATTTACTGTACAACCTGAAATCATGGGTGTTTTGATTTTTTTAGGGGAACTGATTTCGAAAATATCTTTAATTTTCAACTTGTCGATTTCTGATCCTGAATATCCGCCGGCCACATTTACCTGAGTTGTTTGATCTTTTGATGCTACATTTACTCCAAATTCTTTTGTTTTTTCTATGTTCTTAATCGTCTGAGACCCATTGTGGATGAAGATGGTAATTAAAACTGGATTGTATGAAATTTGCATGACCCATTCTGCTGCCATGACATTTGGGCCTTTGGTACCTCGCGATGTAATCATGCTTACGCCTGTAGAAAAATATCGCTCTGCCTTACTTGGAACTTTTCTAGTCAACATTGTGTTCACAGTGTTACTGGTAATTGTTCTTTTTTACAGAAAACTTTATGAAAGCATGATGGCGAGTCCATGCATGATAAGTCAGGAAATCACCATAAATGGTAAAAAATACCGTTTAACACTAACAGATCAAGTGCTTTCCGATGTAAGAAGGCTCAAAGCATTGTATAATGCAGCATATGAGGACCCTGAGAGTTTTGATGAAGTAAGCTCTGCCATATCTAATACCATTACTCAGATAGCAGCTGCTGTGGAACCAGAAGTTTCTGACAGTGATTTAGACGGTTTAATTCAAGCAGTTATGAAGGCAGTGGATGAAAAAAGCAAAGAGACTGAAGAGGCAAAAACAAAACACTTGGAAGACAAGGCCAAATCTGCAAAAAAATCCGCTGAAAAACCTAAAAAATCAAAAAAATAGTCAGTATAACTATACAAGAACCCTC
>CAYWWR010000073.1:0-7217 GCA_964462165.1 uncultured Nitrosopumilaceae archaeon | reverse complement strand
CTATTACAACTTCGGGCTCAAACCAGACATCTGCTTCAAGACCGCTCTCAATTCTAGAGTCTTTTTTGACTGTAATTTTATCTGAGAGAATTTGATAAAACTGGTCAAGGCTCTCATCTGTAAATCCTGTGCCAACCTTGCATATGCTAGGGAATGTATCTGACTTGTCATCATATGCAGACAAGAGCAAGGCTCCATATCTTCCAGTTCTTCTTCCTCTACCATAAAATGCACCAACTACCACCAAGTCAATACTGTCTCCAAGTTCATTTCTGTACTCTCGCTTGAGCTTGAGCCAATTGTTTGCCCTTGCACCTGCCCGGTATGGCGAATCTAATTGTTTTAGCATTATTCCTTCACATCCCGAATTTATCGCATTTTCCAAACTGTCTTCTACTTCACTATCTGATTTTACAAATACCATTGGCATTATTTTTGCAAACGAGTCTTCTATTACATTTTTTTCCAGTAACTTTCTTCTCTGAATATATGGTAAATCCAAACAACTTTTTTTATCCATTGCTAAGATGTCAAAAAAGTTTACGGTGATTGGATATTCTTGAACAGCTTGGGCAATCTTGTATTTGCGTCTTCGGTGCATCAGTTCCTGAAATGGTAAAAACTCACCTGTGTCATCGTTCATGGCAACAACTTCGGCCTCTAGTATTATCTCGTCTGGCTTTAATGCCTTGCCAATATTTTCTACAATATCTGGATAGTAACTTGTTATATTTTCAAGACTGCGAGAATACAAGACAATTTTTTCTTCTTGTCTGTGTACTTGGACTCTTTCTCCATCAAGCTTGTACTCTGATACAAACTCTGCACCCATTTTTTCATGAGCCTCTTGTGGACTCTTTACTCTCTCTGCAAGCATTGGACGAATCGGACTAAATATTGTAACTTGAAAATCTTTTAATGATTCCAATCCGTTTTCTGCAACTGAATTGGCAACTTTGCCTAAATCACTGCAAACATTATACGCATGTTCCAGTGCAGGTCTATTTTCTTTGGAGCCTGTATATGCAACAGATAATGCATCAAGTATGGTATAGTCTGCAATTCCTAGTCTGAGATTTGATGTTATTATTTTTGCAATAAATCCTCCCTCTATCGGAGTTGCATCATTTAGCAGGCTAGATATGTACTTCATCTTCATATCTTGTGATCTTGCCCCCTTTAGTTCTGCAATTTTGTATAGTGTATCGTATACTCGTTCAACTGTGATGTTTTGACTTAGAAAAGTCGTCTGGGTTTTTTGCTCTAGTATCTTTGCCGCAACCTGGCCAAAATCACCTGTATCCCTGTATTCGTCTTCTATTTTTTTAATTGATATTGCAGATGATTTTGACAAGGCCTTGATTGCAATTTTTTCCGCAATGCCAATTTCCACTCCTTCGTGGTCAGGTCGTAGTTTTCCTTGTAAAAGATAGATAACTTTGGAAATAATATCTGGCGGTGTGATTTTAAACAAATCCACCAGATGTTGTGTAAGCTCTAGTCGTTTTGTTGTATTTTCCATGTAACCTAGAGTGTCTGCAACAAGGGAAAATTTCATCTGGGAATTCTCACAATATACAGGATATGGGCATAAAGTTATTTCTTGTGCAAGTGCGCCTGGATTTTTAATTTGATTTCTGCAGATCTCTTGGTTATTGTTGCATGAAAGTCTGTATATTCTTCTGAATCAAGAAATCTCTTGTTTCTCTTTAAAAATCCATCAAAGAAGACTCCTCCAATGTGTCCGACATACAATCCTGTGGCAAAGTCTTCCATGTTTGTAATTGGCCAAGTCTTTGCTTCTGATATGACCATTGTTGGATAGTCAAGGGCATACGTTATCACATCGTTTAGGTTCTTTTCTTCGATGACGTCAAGGCCCATGATACAAAGCACCTTTTTCTAGTATTTAGAATTTCTCAAATTTTTTGTTCGTTTATAAATAGGGGAACAAAAGAATTCCACATGGGCGGCGGCAAGAAACAATCTCCAGCACAGGCAGAAAAATCACAGACTGCCGAGTCTACAAAGAAAGAAGGACAGAAGAAGGGAGATAGAAAAGATCAAAAGCCACGAACCAACATATCTGTAATAATAGATGAAGGACAGGCAATGAACTTTATCAAAGGTGCCAAAGTCTTTACCGTTCAGGAATTATCCAGACAGACAAATGTCAAGATCTCTGCAGCAAATGCACTCTTACAGACTCTGTTGAAGAAAGGTTCTGTAAAAAGAATTGGTGGCTATAGCGGACACCATGTTTACGTTCCAGCTTGAGTTATTGAAAATATATCGCCAGGTTTTACGTTTTTCAAAGATTCTATATTTTCTGTTATCTTTCCCACTAACGTCATAGGTTTTGTACCAAGAGTATCTTCTATGAAAAAACAGATGGAACCGTTTGCAGCAAGAAATGCAACATCGCCCTTTTTGAACTGGGTTTTGAGTTTTTCTCCGCCTGTCTTGATACTTGTATCAACATACGCTATGCTATTTCCCATCATGTGGGCATTACCTTCTATTGGAATTGATCGAGCTATGCCGCCAACTGTTTTTGGGGCCAGATGGCGCTTTAATTCTAAATTGAGAATTGCTTTGCTCTTCAAAGATAGAACAAAATCAAGCTTGGAAACAGAGCCTGCGCTCATTTTTGAGGACAAGGATTATGAATATATAACGTTTCTTTATCCAAACTCTCAATGTCGGATGAACCTGAGGAAGTAAGTGTAGATACCGAAGAGGTTCAGCCAGTAGAAGAAGAGGAACCTATAACTCCTATAGTAGTTGAAACCGTCGAATCTCAATCTGAAGAAGAGGAAGAAGTCAAGCCTGGAAAGAAAGGCAAGAAAGAGCTTAGTGCAGAAGAGCTTGCAGAGCAGGAAAGATTGCGAAAAATAATTGATGCTCGTGAAATTATTGACATTGATCCAGTACATGAAGTAGTAGAGTATGAAACAACAGGTAAGGGTAAAGTAATGATAGGTCCCCCAACACTCACAAGATTTGAAAAGGCAAGAATACTTGGTGCACGTGCACTACAATTGTCTCTTGGTGCACCTCCGTTCATATCTGTACCAAAAGATGTTGCAACATCACTTGATCTTGCATATGCTGAACTTGAAAAACGTGTTATTCCAATTACCATTAGGCGAGTTTTACCAAACGGTGACTTTCAAAATATTCCAATCGATCTTTTTGACTAATGGATGATTGGTCGATAAGACTTTAATAGAATGCATAAATGGTGGTGATAGAGTTTTGTTGAGCGGTGTAGAAAAGATCCAGTTGAACGATCCTGCCAATCCTGAAGGCCGTACCATAATAATTTATCAACAAGATATCGTACCATGTGCACTGGATATTTTATCTGAACTTGTAAAATACAAGACAGTTACACTTTTGGCTCGCGGTCAGGCAATACCAACTGCAGTGGCAGTTGCAAACATTGTAACGGAAAACATGATGAAGGGAAATTCAAAAATTGTCGACATTATTGTAGATAGCGAAGAAGAAAAAGACAGACCATTAGTATCAATTATTAAAATTACTGTAACAAAAACAAACTAGAAGGAACTACCAGGTCCCTTTAAGAGCATATTTTCACATTCTTTACAGACTGCTTCATCAATGTTTGATTCAAGTTTGTGATGAATGTCACATATCAATAGACTTGACTTAATGTAATTGCAGAGACCAATGAATTTTGAGAGGCTTGCAGGAGTGTATGCCATCTTTGACGCAAGATTGTTTGAAATGTCATTTATCATCTCTGATACTTCTTTTACAGATAGCAACTTGTTTATCAAGACTGGATCGCCTCTTGTTCCTCTGACGTAATTGCTAATCGCTGCCTGGGTTACTCCTAATAATTTTGAAACTTCTTCTTCTCTTATCTTGTGTTCTTCAATCAGTTTTTTTGCAAGTATTGCCCTGAGAGCAGGTATGAGAGTCTTGGTTTCTATCTCTGACGGAAGAAGCATATGCAAAAATGTTGTTATAAAATATTTAAACCTAGTCATATTTTTCATGATGACTTATTTTAGAGGGTGCAAAAAGATCTGCTAATTGCAAGAAATTTTAGAAAAGATCAATACACTTGTAACAAAATCTGTTCAAAACCATGAATGCGATTCCATTGCACTCTCTGGGGGACTTGACAGCTCAATTCTTGCTTCATGTGTAGACAAGAAAACCAGAGCATTTGCACTGGTTGCTAAAGATTTTCCTTCAACAGATCTGGTACACGCACAGCTTGTGGCAAAATTGTATGGTCTCAAACTTGATGTCATAACTGCTGATGTAGATTCTCTTCTTTCTGCTGTGGAAGATACGATCAAAATGCTGGAGGTGTTCAATCCCATAGAGATCAGAAATAATATTGTTGTATATCTTACAATGAAGACTGCACAAGAACATGGATTCCAATCCATTATGACTGGTGATGGGGCAGATGAGCTATTCGCAGGGTATAATTTTTTCAAGAAAATGTCTCCAATGGAACTTGAAAAAGATCTAGAACGCATTTGGAGTGTGATGCACTTTCCATCAAAAGTGATATCAAAATCAATTGGGATTGCATTGCACACTCCGTTTCTTGATGGTATTGTATCAGAATATGCAAAAAAGATCGCACCAGAATTCAAGGTACGTGAAGAAAATGGCACAAAATATGGAAAATGGATACTACGTAAAGCCTTTGAAAATACTCTGCCAAAATCAATTACTTGGAGAGATAAATTTGCAATGCAAGACGGTTCTGGCACAAGTGGGCTGACATCTTTTCTTGATGGTATGATAACCGACTCTGCATTTGCTGCAAAATCAAGACACTATGCAGAAAAGGACAAGGTGATTTTATCTTCAAAGGAATCATTGCACTATTACGAAATATATCGCAAGTACTTTGACATGCCATATGCTCTGGGTAGATCTGATTTCAAGTGTCCAAATTGTAACTATTCTCTAAAACTTGGTTCTCACTTTTGTCGTATGTGTGGAAGTTTTCCTATCTAGATTTCTTCCACTTGTTGGGCTTTCTAGTAAAAATCCTCTTGCACCCATGGCAGCAAAAATAGTATTTTTTGCCTTCATATTCATGAACCAGAGCAAGACTTTCATCTAGTTCAATTCCACATACTGGATCGACTGGCATATTGAGACTCGTCTGACGTTTGTATTTAAAACTTACATCTTGAAACCATGAAATCTGGATATAAAAGATGTTTTCTACATGAACTCGAATCAGGTCATATTGTACCTAAAATGTGTCTTCTATATCTAAAATGATAATCTTAATCACAAGAACTAGATTTTATACCAACTGGATTATTTTCTGCAATATCTCATTTTCCACATGTCGTGTCCACCACATCTCTGGAATGTCTATTGCTAAAAACAACACTGACAAGAGCAATGTCTCTGCCACTGCAACTGCAATGTTTTGTACCCATTTACCAATTCCAATGTGTATTGCAAAGTTGTCTGAATTTCCAGTAATCATGATTGTAAAAGCTCTGTCTGCTGTGATGATGTCTCTGAGGATGCCTGCTTTCTGTGCTTGAATTATTATTCCAATTGGAGAATTTGCTGTCAACTGGGTTTTGTATCCGTCTACATTTAGCATTGTTATAATTTGCTGTGATAACTGATTCAAATCCTTGCTCTTGTTTTGAAAACTAACTATTTTTTCAGAGTACATCTATTCTGTAGCCACCCGTATGATTTCCGGTATCTGTTTGCCTTTTCCCTGCGCAAGTGCTGATATTCCTCCAGTCAAACTTTCAGTTGCAATACCTTTGCCTCCAAGTACTTTGACTGCATTCAATGAAGTGTATCCTGCCATACAAACAAGCAATGATTTGTGAGAGCCTTCAAGTGCTTTATTCAATTCGTCTGGAACTTGTTGTGTTGCAAGCATTTTCTCTACATCTCTTGCCTTTGGTACAAAGATCTTGCTCTTGTCAATTCCAAGAGTTTGTGCAATTAGCTCAATTCCCTCTTCACGTGGAGTATATTGGGTATGAATCCAGATCACCTTGTCATATTCTCCTACGCTTGATACAGCTTCTTGAAGTGAAACTTGGATACGGTTTTGTTTCTTTCCAACATCTACGAGATTCTTTTTGTATTTCTGTATTCCATCTGCGACAATTACCACAAACTTGCCACCAAAACCTCCAAAGTTTGCCATTTGCATTACTGCATATAGTGCAAGTGCACTGCTTTCTCCCATGTCGTGACCCTTGTCTACAAAAAACTTTAGCAAACGTTTTGCATCTTCAAAATCAACTTCATGTTGACCTGCATATTGATCAGGCTCGTAAAATTTTAAACCCGCGGCTTTATCTTTTGTCCTAATTCCTGCAACATCTTGCCCCCCTAGTGGAAATACCACATGCAGCGATTTTTTTCCATATTTTTCAGATATGTATCTACTCAAACCTCCTGAGGTGCCGCCTGTGCCAAATGTGCATGCGATTCTAAAGTTTTCTAGTGATTGTCCTTTTTCATGTAATTGTTGATCTATCTCTGCTGCTGTAACTTTTCTGTGTACATCAACATTTTTTTCATTGTCATATTGTTCTGGACAAAAACAATTGTATATTTTTGCTAAAAGTTTTGCCAAGTTTATGATATCTTGTTTTGCTAACAGGGCCTGAGCTTCAGTGCTTGCACCATCAAAAACAGTTGGGTCAAAGCCAAGTTCAGATAACTGTGATCTAATGTTTGCAGCTGTTGCTCTTGCTGCCAAAACATTTGGACTGTCTTTCATTCCTGGAGCAGGACAAATGTCCATATCCAAATTTATGATGCGAATCTTTTCATTTCGTAGTTCTTCAAACACTCCTTCCTGAAGTTTTCTTGAAACAAGGGCAACTACATCTAGTCCAATTTTGGATAATTGTCCTAATGCTATACCAAAGTTACCTGATGTTGCTTCAAATATTGTCTGTCCACTTGCAAGTTTTCCTGTTGTAATGGCATCATGGATTATGTTTACTGCAGGTCTTACTTTAATCGAGCCCGCTAACAAGTTTGAATCAAACTTGCCAAAAATTTGAAGATCTTTATCATCTAGATTCAGACTGAATTCTTTTTTTGCACACTCTTTGAAGTCTCCAGTAATGTCAATCAGGGGTGTTGCGTTCACAACCTTTACACTATCTGGTTTTTCTAGGTGTGGAACCTTACTCCATATCTCTTTTTGAAAACGCTCA
>CAYWWR010000072.1:0-7460 GCA_964462165.1 uncultured Nitrosopumilaceae archaeon | reverse complement strand
CTTCAAAGACATATGGTTTCTTTTGTTCTAGTCCTGCTTTTCTTGGAAGAACTGCAGCGATTGCAAAAAGTTCGTCAACATATGAAAGTGATTTTTCTGCCTTGTCTATTGCTTTTTCATCTAATTTTGTTTTGAATAATCTTGAAAGCTCTTTTGGTAAATCTTTTGCATAAACATCAAAAGTAGAATCTATTCCGTATCTGTCTCTTGAATATCCCCTGATTCCAATTATTGACATTGGAGGAGTAACTACAACAGTGCCAAGACCGACAAGTTGTTTTCCAAAGTTTGGAGTCTTCTCTCTGTCATCTATACTTGCAATTCTCATGCAAGCTGCCTTGAATCCTGCATATCCTAGAAGCTTTGGTTGGTCAGACTTGACATCAGGCCAAGTTCTAATTCTTGCTTCCATGCTCTTCGCTCGTGCTCTTGGCAAATATGCAAGACTTCCTCTTCTAGGTTGACTATGCTTCCTATGGCCCATTGTTACAGAAAATTGTCGAAAAGCCCATTATAAGTCTATAATTAGAGAATGTGCGGTTTTATTTTGAAAATTTAGATCTAGTGTGAAAAATGTATTACGCTGTTTACCATCAATATGCCGCCAATTATTATCCCTGCAACACCTGCAATTATGCCAAAAAGCAGAAATTTTTTCTTGTCCAATGTTTTCTTGTCCATATTTTTGCCAGTCCTTGATCCCGTATTAAAACTAGTTACGAGTTAGAGTGTTCAAAACTGCAAGGGTGCCAAGGATTGCCTCTTCCAGTCGGACTGTTTCTGTTGCTTGGTCTGAAAAGAAATTCAATACCTGTGACTTGGGGACATTGCCAATACCGTTTCCAAGGATTTCATGGACTCCTTTTTTTGGAGAGCCAAAAACTAGCAATATGTTATCACGTGAGATCTCATCAAAATATTTTTGTGTCTTGTGAATTGGCTTGCCTTTTCTTGATGTAAATATTACAAAAGATCCCCAAGTGGCAAGAAACGTGCCTAGATTTGACACTTCTTTGACATCATATCCCCAATATTGTGAGATCGCTTCTTTTTCAATTTGTTTTACGGTCAATGCGGGATACCCTTCCTTGAATTTTACAATGATTCTTTTTCCATCATCGTCTTTGCTGTAAAATGGAATTAGTTGTTCAAAGCCAACGTTTACAAATTTTTTTCCTTTGTATTGCACCACAACTCCATCTCTAACATCGCCTGCCTTGATTTTTTTTGGATCAGATGTTTGTACATGTGATGGAATTTTGAGTGGGCTCAAACTTCCTGCAAACTGGAATTCATCACTTATTGGATAAAGTATTCTGCGCAAATATTGTGGTGTTTCAAGATAACGAAGAAGGTTTCGAAGAAGCGATCTATCCCTATCAGAACCGCTTTGTTCTTTGTAAAGATAAATTGTGTTTACATGAAATATTGAACAGGCTCTTGCAATCTGGGAAATTTTCATTGCCTTGTCAAGCGGAGTGGGTTCTTCAGAAAGTGACGAGTCTGGAATTGCTATTGAAACTTTCAATGTATGTCCTAGTATGGTTGTGCTATAAAATATTAGATGCTACTTTGGTCTTTTGGCAATGTTGTCTTTTGCCTTGGCTGCAAATTGTTCGATATCTTTCTCGCTTGTTCTTGTTAATTGCTTTGTTGCAATTGGGATTTGTGACATTTTGATATGTTTTGTACCGTCTTTTTCTTCGCTTACAAGATAGATAGATTCGATTGCCATTGCTGCTGCATCTTCAACTGTCATATCCTTTTTGTAATTCTTTTCTAGAAATTCTGTAACTTGATCTGCGCCTGCACCAATTGCAACTGCATCATATGAGATGTATGTTCCACTTGGGTCGGTTAGGTATATCATGCTGCCACTTTTGTCAATGCCTGCAATGATGAGTGCGACACCAAATGGTCTCACACCGGCATATTGAGTATATTGCTGAGCCTGGTCTGCCAAGTGTTTTGCTACTGCTTCGACCTCGATTGGTTCGTCATATATCATTCTGTTACTTTGTGAGAAGAATCGTGCATTGTCAACTTGTGAGCGTGCATCTGGAATGTAACCTGCTGCTGCCACACCAATGTGATCGTCGACTTGGAATATTTTTTGTGTAACATCAGAATTTTGTAATTTTCGTGGTTTTTCTTCGACTGCAAGTATAATGCCATCCTTGCTCTTGATACCAATTGCAAGTGTACCTCTTCGTACTGTCTCTATAGCATATTCTACTTGGTAAAGTCTACCATCAGGAGAAAAGACTGTAATTGCTCTATCATAACCTGCTGCAGCTGGTAGCATTTCAAAATTCATCCTTTGAAGGTTTAATTTAAGTTTATACAACTCGAAATTGTGCGTTTTGAGATCTCATTTCACGGTCATGAAAATGTTAGATCACTTCATCCAAAATCAATTGAGATAACAACTGATCCAAATCTTACAGTAAATGGAGATTGTATTGTTGGCGTAGGAGCAACATGTGGTTGTCTTGGAATTCCAGATGAAATGAAAAAGATGTTGAAAAAACCTCAAACAGAGGTCACGTGCACAATTCTAGTTGGAGATCTTTCGTTCAAGATCACAGGCTTTGGAAGCGAAAAACTTACCATGACAAATCCGCATGATATTGTAATTAGAAAAAGCAATTTCACATGTCCAAGGACATTGTCAATTGGATGCGATACTGCATCAGATTCAATTCCTCGCAAGATGATAAAGGCCTTGCAGAATCCAGAGACTGTTGGGATTTTCAGAATTGAAGTAAAGTAAAGAATTTATTTTTGTAAAAGCAATTGCCCGTTGTTTTCAAACACTTTGGCCATTGCCCTATTTACAATTTCCATCACTATCTGATCTTCATAATTTGATTCAGTGCTTGCATGCTTGGAGCTCTTTTTCTTTATTTTCGAGCCTGCGTTTTCAGCAATAGTTTTTACCACTTTTTCAAGTTTTACCGTAGTCTCTGCAATTGTCTTTGAGAAATCAGTTTCAAAGTTAACTGGAAGTTTTGCCCCCATTACTCTAACAGAGGTTCCATAATATTTCATTACCGCTCCTCGGACTTCTTCCATTTTTACAATTTCAATCAGTCCTGCATTTTTGAGAACATCCAGATGATGTCGTATTGTTGTGGTTGCTTTCTTGTATCCGATTTTATTTAGCTCTTCAACAATCTGGTCTGTTGCAAATTGTTTGTGATATAGAATTTGTAGAATCTTTATTCTGGCAGCATCATCAAGGGCTTTGGCTTGGTCTGCATTTGTACTAAGTATTTTATTTATTTTCAGTTCTTTTTGTAGCAGTGTAGACATTTTACGACTTTACTTTTCTACTTGTCCTAAAAGATCAAGAGATCATATTTTTTTGTCCATTACGTAACTTTTTTTTATGTTCCAAGTTTGGTCAATCCCCAAGAATGCTTCTAGTCACGGTACCATATTTGATGACACATACTGATACAAATCATAACATTAGTATCAAATCAATAATGATATCACCAACATAGAACCATTACTAGTGTCATCATACCGGTACAAAAAATACCAAAAATTTTAAAAAAATAAAAAATCTAGAAAACCTGACAAGATTTTTGGGTCAAATGGGCAGCAGGGGATATGAAATACGGACGGCTCAAATTAGAAATTCGAGTTAAAACTTGATTCCAGTTATCTTTTCGTACGCAATGATGTATCTTGATGATAATTCAAGACACAATTCATCAGAGAGTTGTGGTGCGACAGGTTCTTTTCCTGCAGTTCTATCATCTTCAAACTTTTTTTGATATCCATTTGATGCAAGCCAATCACGTAACAGTTGTTTGTCAAAACTTTCCTGAGTCTTTCCCACTTGGTATGTCTCCTTTGGCCATAGACGATATTCATCAGGTCCAATGGAATCACCAAGTACGATATCATTTCCTATTTTGCCAAACTCTAGCTTCAAGTCAGCCAAGACAAATCCTGCAGCATCTGCAGTTTTGAACATCTGTTGATAAATCTCAATTGACGTGTTTTCCAGCCACTCGTATTCGCTTTTGCTTACCAAGTTTTTGTCAATTGCATCTTGCTTTGATATCGGAATATCATGTGTCTCAGACTTGGTAGTAGGATCAAAAATTGGAACAGGTAATTTTGCTGCAAGCTGCGGAGTTGAACCTTCTGGCAACTTGACCTGACCGTCTTTCCACCTCTGAACTAAACCACCATAAAAATATCCACGTACTACACACTCCATTGGAATCATTTGCATTTTTTTCACTACAATCTTGTCTTTTCCTTCTGTTCGTACGTAATGATTCCTTGTTGGTAACTTTTTGAACCAAAATTCAGCAAACTTGCATAGCACCTCACCTTTTCTTGGAATAGGTGTTGGAAACTTTACATCAAATGCAGATACCCGGTCTGAAAACTGGAAGAGAATGTTACCGTCTGGAAGCTCGTAAATGTCTTTTACCTTTCCTGAGCGTAAAAACTTCAAACAGGCGGTCATTGAACTGACTTGGATTTAAACTGATATCAATTCAGGGTTTCAGGTAATCAAATTACTGGCTGCTTTGACTATTTTGTGTTCTTGCCGGCAAGTGCAGGAAGGGTGGTAGTTGAAAGGACGTTTTGCACCATACGGATTTTCTTTGTTATTATCTTGTCTAGTTCTGGTCTTGTGGGGGCCTGGACTTTGACAAATATGTCATACTGGCCAAATGTTCCTGTCGCTTCTTTTACACCATCAATTTTGAGAATGTCATTCATGACATCCATTTCGTGTCCCATCTTACTTTTTACCAAGACAAATGAAAGTTCCATATTATTCACCCTTGATTTCTGCCCTTGTTTTAAACATAGGCTTTATTCCAAGAGTCGAATAATCACCGCTTGAACAAGTAAAGCACATGGAATCAGAATCCATGCCAACTGCATCTGCAAGATTCTTTGCGTCATTGTAACCAAGAAAGTCAGCACCGATGAGCTGTCTTACTTTTTCTGTAATCTCATCTTCGGTGTATTTTTTTCCATCTCCCATGTATGTTACAAGTTCATCTTGTGATGGAAAATCAATTCCAGCATAACAAGGGTATTGAATTTGTGGGAATGTTATCACCATGCTTATTTTTTTTGCACCGGCTCTTCTCAAGGCCTTGATAATTGCCTTTGAGCTAGTACCTCGAACAAGGCTATCATCAACAACAACTACATGTTTTCCTGAGATGACTTGTGTGATTGGAATTATCCAGCGATTGATTTCAACTCTATCGGCTTGATGGGGTTCAATGAAACTACGTAATGGTCCTTTTCTGCTGTATCGGTCTTTGAGTAATCCTTCTTCAAATGGCACTCCAAGCTCTTGGGCATATCCAAGTGCGGCAGGTCTTGCAGAATCAGGAACTGGAATTACAATATCAGCATCTTTTATTGCAAATTTTCTGGCAAGAAACTGTCCGATTTTTTTTCTTGCAATGTAAATGTTAGAGCCTTCCATCACACTAGATGGATGTGCAAAATAAGTAAATTCAAACGAACAGTGCGCGGGTTTTTTTTCTTCTGAAAACATTTCAGATTCCAGACCATCTTTACTAATTTTTAACAGTTCACCAGGTTTTACATCTCGAATCAATTGTGCGCCCACTGCAGAAAGTGCTGCAGATTCGGAAGCTACAATGTACGTATTGTTATCTTTTCTATAGCCCAGGACCATTGGTCTGAATCCTTTGGGATCGCGTGCTGCATAGACTGCATTATCATCAGATACAAATGTAAAACAAAACGAGCCTACCATTTCATTTTTTAAAATAGATAGTGCACTTCCCAGTTTGCCATTATCAGCCATCAATGTAACAAGTCTCTGGGCTGCAATCAGTGTGTCACTGACATTTTGAGGAGTAAATGTGCACCCTCCTACCATTCCCGTGAGTTCTTCTACGTTAGAAATTGTTCCATTATGGGCAACACATAGGTCTTTTACCTTTAGCGGTTGGGCATTTTCCAAGTTACTTTTACCCATTGTAGAGTATCTCACATGACCTATTGCAGATGGTGATTCGTATTCGCGTGTCACTTTATCAAATTCAGAGACTGCAGAAGATACCAGTCCCAGTTGCTTGTATGGTTGCTTTTTTGGTATGGCTACACCCCATGCTTCTTGGCCCCGGTGCTGGAGTGCACGCAATGCATCAATAACCATAGGAATGACATTTGCGCCATCTAGACTAAAGATTCCAACTACACCACAGTTTTCCTTAACCTTAACCATGCGTTACAAGTCCCCCCAACGAGTTTAACCATTTTTCTTGTGCTTTATCAACCCTTACTCTAACTGGTACACTTGATTTTTCTTTGAATACAATATCCTTGCCTGAAAATATACCAATACGTGCATGTGTAATCCCTCTTTGCTTGAGAATCGCTAGTGTCTTTTTTTCATCTTGTGTTTTTATTACAAGCAAAAATCGTGAATGTGATTCTGAAAACAACAGTTCATCAGTGTGTAATTTCTCTGAAGGGACTTTCTCAAGAGATATAGCACATCCGATTCCATTCATCATGCAAAGCTTTGATACTGCAACTGCCAATCCACCCTTTGAGCAATCATGTGCAACTTTGAGAACATCATGTTGTACCAGTTCCAATACTGCATCCTGTGTTTTCTTGGAGGATTTCATGTCAACAACAGGACACTTGCCTCCAACTAGTTCGTGAATATATTCATAATATTCAGAGCCTCCAAGTTCATCTTTGGTAACCCCAAGCATGACAATCAAGTCACCGTTTTCAATTTTTTGTGGAACAAGCGGTTTTGTATCGATAAGACCAAGCACTCCAATAAGAGGAGTTGGTTTGATAGAACCCTCATCAGATTCATTGTACAAGCTAACTTTACCTCCAACACATGGGATTTCGAAATATTTTGCATAATCAGTAATTGCCTGAACTGACTCTTTGAATGTCCAAAATATTTCAGGATCTTCAGGATTTCCAAATTGGAGATGGTCAACCATTCCTATTGGTTTTGCACCAGTACAAACTACATTTCTACAAGCCTCATCAAAGCATCCGATAACACCATCTCTTGGATTAACATAGCAATGTTTCGAGTTTCCATCAATTTTTGCAGCCAAGAACTTGCCGTTGTCCAGTCTTAGAACTGCACCGTCATTTCCAGGTTTTACAACTGTTCTTATTCCTACTTCGTGATCATATTGAGTGTACACCCACTCTTTGCTTGCAATATTTGGATTTGAGAGCATTCTCAAGAGTATCTGTGAGAGATTTTGTGGCACCTTTGGTTTTTTTATTTTTTCAATGTCATTCATGTATTTTGGTTTGGATGATGGCCTATCAAGAAGTGGTGCGTTTGCAACTATATGACTAGGAAGTTTTGCAACCGTACTTTTATCCAATTTTACTTCCATCAGAGTATCACTTTTTACTCTACCAATAACAGAATATGGAACTCGGAACTT
>CAYWWR010000071.1:0-7483 GCA_964462165.1 uncultured Nitrosopumilaceae archaeon | reverse complement strand
TTTGGAGGTGATGCAATAACAACTGCAAATGTACAGCTTCCATTTATGATAATATCGTTAATTGTTTCGGCGGCATCAGGCTTTATTGTATCAAAGGTTGGAAATTTCAGACTGACTGCACTTGGAACAATCGTATGTACAATAGGATTCTTTGGACTGGTAGCATTCCACTCGACTGAATTTATGATATCTACTGCACTTGGAATAATATCAGTAGGATTGTCATTTGCATTTGTAGGCGGATTTAATATTATTCTAGTGTCGTCTCCACCCAAGGTTGAAGGAATATCACTTGGCATGTCAGTATTGCTTATTTTGGTAGGGCAGTCTCTTGGGCCTTCTGTTGCTGGCATGTTCCAACAGATGTACAGTCAAACAGTTCCAAATGTATCCGGTATGTTTCCATCTGCATTGTCTTACATGCAAATATTTTCTAGTGCTGGAATAATATCTATAATTTCAGTTGTACTTGTTATTGTTCTACGAAACAAAATAAAAACACTGACAAGTTATGATTCAAAAATATAGGAAAAAGTAAATTTTATGGATGGTAATTTCCACCCAAGTATGCACCACTGTCCATTGCATCTTGTGGTATCACATTGTATGTGCTATTGCATCCTGTCTGAAATGAGTAGCAATTAGTCGAACTGGCTACTGTTCTAGATGCATCGCTTGTTCCAGTGTATGTACCTGGTGTGCTCCATCCTGATGCTGATAGCATTCCAACTGATATGGCAATTGCACCGCATACACTTGCAGCAAGTATGACTAGAAATATTTGCACCATGGTGATATGATCTGCTCTTTTTTGATTTAACTCTTGCCTAACAATGTTCGCGATGATATAACTCGTAGATTAGATCTAAGTCTGACAAATGTTCACTAAAAATACGATTTGGTTCATATTTTTCAGTCTTTTTTGATGGTATATCATGGAGATCCAAATTGGTTGTACCGGTTGGAGTTACCAAGGCTGGATTGGACCATTTTATCCCAAGACCATGGCAAGCCCTGACTATCTAAAACATTATTGCAAAACATTTGGCATTACAGAAATAAATTCAACATTTTACAAAATTCCATCTCAAGTTACAACAAAAAAATGGTTTTCTGACACACCGAAGAACTTTATCTTTACTGCCAAGTTACCAAAGCAAATAACACATGATACAAGATTAAAGCCTGGACCATACTTGGATCAATTCATAAATGCTATAGCACCTCTTGGTTCTAAAATGAAAATTCTTGTAATACAGCTACCACCGTCATTGTCATTTGCAGAAGCGAAAATAAATCTTGAAAAAATGTTAAACCATCTTCCTGATGGGTATCGTTATGCCGTAGAAGGAAGACATTCATCATGGTTTACAGACGAGTCGTACAAATTTCTCTCAGAAAATAATGTGTCCCTTGTATGGAATGATGTTTCTGGTGTGTTAAATCCCTGTGATGTAACGGCAGACTTTGTCTATGTTAGATTGATTGGAGACAGGACCATTCCTGAAAACTTGTTTGGAACAATCCAGCGGGATAAAACCGAGTCTATAAAAAAATGGGCACAAAAACTAGGTGAGATAAAAAACAAGGTATCTCTTGCAGTGGTAATGGCAAACAACCACTTTGAAGGATTTTCTCCAGTCACTGCGAACAAACTACGACTTGAGATGGGACTGGATTCCATCATATGGCATGGTAAAAATCAAGAAAAACTATTTTGATTTTACGTGGGCGAATCACAGTCTGTTATACATGACATGAAAATCCTTGGCTATTCTATATGCCATGTTCTGAATCTTGGTCACCTGTGTAATGTTTGATCTACCATATCCAATTTGATTCATTATTGTCATGCATTTGTGTATCCTGTGATGGTCTTCATGGTTGACCTTGTCTGACCACATTTGAAAACAGTCGTCAAACTCTAGACAAAATCTCAGGATAAATTCTTCCCAGTTACTATAATTTGTCGAGTATCCTATGGCTCTTGCAATCTCATGGAATTCATTACTCCTGTCAATTAAGAGCATATCAAGAGACTTTTTCATTCTTGTATTATCTTGAAAATCTAGAATTGATGTCATGGGATATAATGGAATCTGAAAATATTAAGGACTAGGAATATACTGCAATCAAGTGCAACCGTGATTTTACACTTGGACTTTTGGTTCCTTGGTCTTTTTGAGTGTCAAAATAAGAAACGCTGCAATCAAAAGTGATGCAACCATGAAGACACTTCCAGGGTTATACGAACCAGTGTCAGTTTTTAGATATCCAACAATGGATGGACCGATAAATCCTCCTAGATTTCCTATGGAGTTTATCAATCCAATTGATACTGCAGCAGATGTCTCTGTCAAAAATATTGTAGGCAATGACCAAAAGGGACCAAATGCAGAATAGATTCCAACTGTTGCTATTGTAAACATTATCATGGAAAATAACAAATTTGGATACACCATGATGGATAAACCAAGACCTATTGCGCCAACAACTAGAGAAAAGAATGCATGCCATTTTCTTTCATTTCTCTTGTCTGATGATCTCCCTACTAGCATCAAACCAATAAACGCTGCAATATATGGAATTGCCACCAAGTATCCTACGCTTGTAACAGATTGATTTCCAAGTCCGTTTATTATTGTTGGAAGGAAAAATCCCAGTCCATAAAATCCGGTTATCCAGAAAAAGTAAATCAAGACAAGTAAAATCACGTCTCTTTCTTTTATGGCACTTTTCCATGAAAATCCAAACTTGGCTTGTTTAGCTTTTGCTTCACTTGCCATCTTGGATGTAAACCATTCTTTCTCGTCTGGCAAAAGCCATTTGGCCTGGCTTGGTCTGTCAGTCAAATACCAAAATGCAAACAAGCCCAAAATTATTGATGGTATACCTTCTAGTATGAAGAGCCATCTCCAGCCTTGCATGTCAAGCCAATCAACTGACAAAATATGCGTAGACAAGGGTGCACCAATTATCTGCGATATTGGAACTGCTGCCATGAACATTGAATACGCAACGGCTTTTTCTCTTCCAGTAAACCAGTGAGAGATGTACAGTATTATTCCTGGGAAAAATCCTGCTTCTCCTAGGCCTAATGCAAGTCGAAGTGCATAGAATTGATTATCAGTATTTGTAAATGCGGTAAGGACACTCACAATGCCCCATCCAATCATGATTCTTGCCACCCATTTTCTTGCACTCCATTTTTGTATCCATACTGTAACTGGAATTTCTAGTACAAAGTATCCAATAAAAAATATTCCCGCACCCAGTCCAAATATTGCTGCAGTAAAATGCAGGTCTCTTGTCATAGTAAGTGCGGCATAGCTGATGTTTACTCTATCAAGAAATGTTACGATATACAAAACAAAGATGAATGGAATTATTCGAAGAAAGCGTTTTTTCCGGATTCTTTTTTCCATGTGTTCATCAAGTGTCATGGTTCCAGTCCTCTAAACAAAATTAAAAATCTGACAAGATTCATTTCATATGTACGCCGTGTTTTCAGTTATTTATAATGGTGTCTTGTCTGTGTAATGGTTCACAGTGTTGGATCAAAATAGTCTGATGTTGCACCAAACCTGTTACATTTGGAACAGTAAAAAAGAGAATACTTTTTCTACATTATTTTTCAAGTTCATCTTTGATTTTGTTCACATCTGACGTGTTGTTGTTTTTTCTTGTGATCCAGATGGATCCAATGGTAGTTACAATGTTTGTCAAAATGATGACGTACACTGCAATATTGATAAAAGTATCAGCAAGAGGAATACCATCATTTAATGCTGCAATTGATAACGTGGCAGGAACCACACCTTGTGCACAGATAAGTAATATGGCAAGTCTGTCTTTTTTTAATTCTGATTTTCTGGTGGATGCTTTTGTTGCAAGGAATCTAACGAGCATCAAGATTCCAAGTATCATCAATCCAAGTATGAGATTTGTTAGAATGGTGGATGGCACAATCACAAACACCAAACCCAAAAATACGAAAAAAAATGTCTCCATGAGAAAAGAAACCTCTCCTTGAAACTTGTAGAATTGGTCATTCATTTCTACAAGGTCAAATTTTTGTTTTAGGCGAGACATTACAACTTTTGAGCTTCCAAGAAACAATCCAAAGATAAGTACTGCTACAAGACCACTTCCATGCAAGAGTTCTGTTATGGCATAGGTTGTAAAGAGAAGTCCTAGAGCCAAGACGTATGTATACTTGAAATTTCTAACAAATTTTAGAACAAACATCCATGTAATTGACAAGCCAATTCCAACAATGATGCCTATTGAAAAGCTAGCCCCGATTGTAACTAGTGGAATTGTCCAGTTGCCTGTGCCTGTCTTGTATAAACTCACAAAGGCTTCATAAAATACTATGGAATAGATTGAATTCAAAATTGATTCAAGTGTGAGAAATGTTATTGTATTTTGGCCTAGCTTGAGTGATCTTGATAATGGAATCACAACAACTGATGCAGTTTCGCCTCCTACCATTGCTCCAAATATGAGTGACTGGACAATATCCCACTTTAGAATAAAATGAAGAGAGATGCCAATCAGAAATATGCTTGATACCACATAGATGGTTACCTGAACCACCGTTCTTGGACTTCCTTTGATGACTTCTCTTATTCTCATATCCATTCCGCTGTAAAACAAGATCATGATCAAAGTAAAACTAGCAAACAGCCCCAGAACTGGAATCAAAGGTTCTCGTGGAAACACATTGAAGATTGGTCCAAGTATAACGCCTACTAGAATGAGGAAAAGATAATACGATATTCCAGTTTTTTTGAAAAAGATCTCTCCACCAAATCCCAAAAATATGATTCCGGCAGCAGCTGAAAATATCAGTATCTCATTTATCATGAAAAGACTAAAAATTTATGTGATAAAATTCTGTCGCACAAGTTTCTAGTTTTATATGTTTGATATATTTTCAAATTATAGTGTCTGATTTGTTGTGGTGATGTATTATTGGACGTGACACATGTTGATTGTATTGCAGTGTATACATACCGACTTTAATATTTTAAAAGATCTAAGGTAAATGTGCAAGTTTTATCTTCTCTGGGAAACAAATCTGATAAAAAAGAAGATCTGATTCTTAGAACCTTGCTTGATACACATTGTAGAGCCATTTTGGGTGCAACAACAGAAAAACCCATCACTGCATTTGATATCTCGCTTGCTTGTGATATACCCCTCAGTACTGTATATCGAAGATTGAAAACACTCAGGACTCTGAAATTCCTGCATGTATCATGTACCATAAGGCCTGATGGTAAAAAATTGCTGTTCTTTCAAAATAGGCTTGTTGGCATTGACATATCTTGGAATGATTCACAGCTGCAAATTTCCACTAATTTTTCAAGCATGGCATGATTGTCTAGTGGTAAAAAGTTGAACGTATGCCCATGTTGCTTGAAAAAAATAATCTATTCAAGTGTATCTTGAAAAAACTATAATCCTATACTGTTGATGGTATTTCCAGAATTTGCATCAATTATGAGAATTATTTTTTTGCCCTTGTGGTCGTATTGGGCAAACCATATTGGAACGTGCAGAAGTTCTCCGCTTGAAACTTCTTCCTGAGTCTCCATCTGTCTTATCATGTGATATTTGGAATGGACTTTTTGTGATTGCACTTGATCTATGATGGTCTTTGCTTGGCTCTTTGCAGTGTCCTCATTAATATCGCCATTTAAGATCTTGACTGACTTGGGAATTTTTTTTGCGTCAAAATCAATCCTGTTATCAAGTGTAAACTCGTATCCATGTGGTTGGTATGTTGTCAATGACTTTACTGAAACTACTGGGCAATTGTAATTCTCATCTACGGTGTACGCTTTTGTTGCATTGTTGCCTCCGCCCATCATTCCTCCGCTACCCATCATGGTTCCAAACAACATTCCATCCATCATTCCTCCACCGAAACCTCCTCCTCGTCTAGAGCCTCCGCCGCTCATTGCTCCTCCCATAAGTCCTGCCATTGCAACAGTTGCTGCAATGCTTCCAACTTGGACTGCAATGTCTGTTGCAATAAGATTTGTTTTTGCTGATACGGGGATAATCCAATATGGTACCATGGTGAGATCAAGCTCATCTAGTTTTGAGCTCTCTTGGAGATGTCTATGCAAGAGACCTTTATCCATCATTTGGTGTAGTCTTGCGGTTATCTGGTCTTGGTCAGATATTGTAATTGGTAACATTGTGTGTTTTGCAATATTTTTCCATCCCTTGTTTTCAAGACTTATGCTGCTCCCACAGTATTCACATGTTACCACCATTTCTCCAAACTTGGGTGCAATTGACGCATTACAATTTGGACATTTTATCTCTTTTACATCTGTGCTTGTATCTGGCTGACTTGAAGCAGCTGGTGTTGTAGTTGTTGTCTGTTTTGTACCACACTTGACACAAAAGACTGCATTATCTGGAAGTTGAATACCGCATTTTTCACAAAACATTTTCTTTTCCTATCCTGATTTTATCTCATTTCCACAATGAGAACAGAATTTAGAGTCTGTTGCAACTATGGTATTGCATTTTGGACATGTGACTCCTTGAGATTTTTGTGCTGGCGCCTGTTGTTGTGTCTCTCCACAGTTTGGGCAAAAATTATTTGATACTGGCATCATCATGGCACATTTTTGACATTGTTTCATTGGTGGCTGATACATTCCCTGACCCATCTGGCCTGCCATTGCATAGCCAATACCAGAGCCTGCTCCAAATCCAACTCCTAGACCTGCCATGGAACCTGCGCCACCTGATGGATTCTTGGCTGCTTCTGTCATTGCTTGACCTGCTTGATACTGCATGTAATTTACGCCAAGAACTGACATCTCTGATCTTGTATTGATTGCTTTTTGTACTTCATCTGGAAGGCTAATTGTAAGTCCGGATATCTTGTTTATCTCTAATCCATATTGCCCAAAGCTTGATGGTGCATTGGCTAGTACAACTTGCTCAATGTTTTGCAAGTTTGATGCTAAATCTGTAACCTTCATTCCACTCTCTTTCATCTTTCCAATTGCGTTGAACAACAAGAGGACCATCTGTTCTTTTAGTCTAGATTCTATTGCATCTGATGTCTGCATTGCAAATGTCCCAACAAATTGATTCACAAAGTTTTCAGGGGATGATATCTTCCATCTAAATTCGCCAAATATTCTCAAATTTACTATGCCGAGAACAGGGTCAACAAACTGGTATGGTCCTTGCGAACCAAACTTGCCATCGATGTATCTGTTTTGTAAATAATATACTTCGGCAGCTTGCTCTACTCCTGTGAAAAACTTCAAGAGTCCGCCTACTATTGGTGCATTAAAGTCTGTCAGCGCATATCTGTTTGGCTTGTCAAAATAAGTTAAAACTTTACCATCTCTGAAAAATACTGCAACCTCGTCTTCTCGAACTACAATATTGTCATTGAGTCTAATCAATCGTGGAACCTTCCACATTACATTGCCTTCCTTGT
>CAYWWR010000070.1:0-7609 GCA_964462165.1 uncultured Nitrosopumilaceae archaeon | reverse complement strand
AATATAAAGAATTGTGGCACTTTGTGCAGTAACAAGGTTATCTGTACCGGATACGATTTTTTGTGTTTGATATACACACTGGTATGATAAAATTAAAGAAATTATTTTGATTCTCACCAATTGATTTTCTTTGATTGCCTACAAAATACCATATTAGAATTCTTTATACTATGGAAAAAAGGAGCAACTATTGATGCCATTTGATATAGATCAAACTATGCTTGTCTATCTTGGTATGATCACTGCTGGAATATTCATTTTTCCATTCTGGTCTGATACTCCATATCTTTACCAGATCATAGGTACTGCACTTTGTGGAGTAGGTGGATTCTTGGTTTATAATAAATCAAGAAAACCCTAATGAGTATTTTGAAATTTTGACTGGGATCTTAATTTTTCTGTCAGTTTACTAAATATCTCGTTATGGCTTACATCTGTAAAATTGACGGTTCCTCCTTCGCGGCTGATCTGTTTCTCGAATTTTTCTTTTATGGCAAATGTGATTGATGAATAATGAATTCTGCCTTTGAGTTTCTCTTGCACTATGGCATCTGTATCTGGAAATGTAGCAAAATGAAACGATACTCCTCTTGCCCAGAATATGGTGGGTATGCCGCCTCCTGCCGACCTTGCACTAGCAATTATCTGAGTTAACCAATCCTCAAATCTTAATTCTAGTACCTCGTGGATTACAAGTTGATTCCACGGTTCAATTATTATCTCCAAGTCTTGATAACAAATCGCGCTCAAGTTTTATTTAAAGAGCCATGAATCAGTTCTAGAAATTGAGCGATCTGGATAAATTGTGACCTCTGAAAGATGGATTTAAATACTATGCAAGTTTTTTGGTGGTTAGGTAATTTAGATATGCAAGATTGGAGTCAAGCGGGCGTATACATACCATTGATGGTAGGATTGATACCAGGATTCATTTACTGGTGTGTAATTACCGCAAAGAAACACAAGTAGATTAACCAAATCTTTATCTTCTTTTTATAATTTTTATCTCCTAACGCAAGTTTAGTAGAACCTTCTAAACTATGTTGTATAGATTATGATATGCTGTATGTGATTAATCCCCTTTTGGGACTATTAGCATGAAAACCGCCTTATTTTCGAGTTTCTTGATTATGGTATTACTTGCAACAAATCTTGCTTGGGCAGATCTTCCACCTTCAACAAGTCTTGGTGTTGAAGTACTCCAGACAGAATATTCTAACAAGGCAAGTGATGGTACTACTGTGGTATATGGTGAGATTCAAAATGACCTCAATTCTCCTGTTAATACCGTTACAATTGGAGTTACATTCATGGATAGTAACTCAAATCAGGTTGAATACAAAACTGGTACAACTCTATTACAGGTAATCCAGCCTGGTGGAAAAGCTCCTTTCATGATATCGTCTACAAAAGCGGATCCATCTATTGTCCAAGTCCAAGTAAAAGTTGCAGGATTTCAATCTTCATCTGAAAAGCAGCAAGTCTTGCAAGTTTCTCCTGGTTCTCTTCAAATCTCTGATACATTACTCATTTCTGGTAATATAACAAATAGCGGAGCGCAACAATCTACCAATACAAAACTCTACTTGATATCGTATGATGCCTTTCAACGAGTAGTTGCAATAGGAGTATCTGATCCAATCTCTATTGGTTCTGGAACAACTTCTCAGTTCAGTATCACTTCTGATTTCAACACTAGGGCACAATCTTACATGATAATTGCAGAATCTGATAATTATCAATCAAAACCAATTCCTGTGAATGGTGTACAGATTACACTACCTGTAATTGTAAGTAACACTACAGTAACTAATCCTAATGGCATTTCGTATTCTACGGTTCCAGTAAATGCATCTGTAAAAATAACCAGTGATGCAAAATATCTTCTCAATTCTACCCAGTCGTTTGTCTATTATGTTCAGGTAAAACAATTCAATGGAAAAGTAGCATTCATAGGAAAATCAGATGGTCTATTTCTTGGTGCAGGAGATCAAACTGTATCAGTAGACTGGAAACCGAATTTGGCAGGATCCTATTTTGTTGAGACATATGTGTGGAATTATGATTCTGTTCCACTCTCTTCATCAGTACCATCAATCAACGTAGTACTTGTTAAATGACAAGGCAGTAAATACAAAATATCATGACTAGATTCAAACTTGTGGCGTTGGGCGGTACATTTGATATTATTCATAAAGGACATTTAGAACTCTTAAGAAATGGATTTTCAATCTCATCCAAAGTTATCATTGGTCTAACCAGTGATGAGCTTGCAAGGAAGAAAGGAAAAACTCCAATCCATGATTACTCTGAAAGATATCAAGCACTAGAGGATGCAATAAAAGAAAATTTTCCAAACTCCCGGTATACCATAAGCAAACTTGACAATGATTTTGGTCCTGCAGTATTGGAGCAAGAGGTAGAAGCATTGGTAGTAAGTGACGAGACTTCATCAAAAGGCAACGATCTGAACAAATTACGGGCAGAAAGACATTCTCCTCCAGTTACAGTGATTGTTGTCCCAATGGCTCTTGCCAAGGATGGTACTCGTATCTCTACAACACGAATAAAAAACTCTGAGATTGATGCTGACGGAAATATACTTTGACAAACAACTTTTCAATCTTTGAGTAGGTTCCCTAAAACTCTAAAATGTCTAGTAAGACATTGAAAGAATTAACAGACAGGATGTTTAGCAAAATGTCTTCTGATATCACAGGTCTAAAGGAAGGCCTTGATCCTGAAAATATTGCTCTCTGGTACAATAAAGTGATTGGAGAAGCAAAGGAGATGGCTCCACCGTGGCTTGTAGATAAAATTGGTGTAAAACAAGATCCTATTCTTTATCTAAAATTTAATCTCGACATATCAAAACGAGCCGTTCGATACCTCATGATGGCAATATCAAATAATCTCGATGACATGCCATATACAACTCAGCTATATTTTCTCAAGGTACAGGAACTGGTAGGTCAAGAAATGGACAAGTCTCTTGTCTAAAGTCATTCTTTTGTTATTTCAACAATATCTTCGCAAATTTTAATCTCTTTAATTTTATTTACCCCATCAATTACAGATTGGATAAAATCTGCAAAAGATTCTGCCTGTAATTTATCTTTGAAAAGTATGCTGTGTGCGGATTTGTCTTTTAGAGATATCACTATCTCGTTTTCAATTATCTCTAAAATTCCATTAATGAAAACCTCCTTGTCTTCTCTTATGTATATCAAGCTGCCAAGTTTTTGTGCTTCATAAACATCTGCACATGTGATATCTATTTTCATTCTAGTCAAACATGAACTTGTCTACTTGATCTTTTGCTTTTTCTCTTTGTTTCTTGAACTCTGTCAGGAAAGGTTTTGTAGCATCTTTTAGGTTGCCCTTGCATTCTCCACACAGTAATTGTCCGCTCTTGCACTTTCTTGCCCTCTCATCTGATTCCTTTTCGGTATCAAAGAAGTATCTCAGATACCAAAATACTGGGCATATGCTAAAGTTTGCACCAAGTTTTCTTTGAAGCTCAACAGTGGGCTGGCCGCCAGTAAATGTGCTTGAGATCTTTTTGTCTATTGTTTTATCATCGTCTGTAGTAAATATTGCAGTCTCTGGAATTGAAGAAGACATTTTTCCTTGCATACCAAGCCCGGGCAAAAATTTAGAATGGATCTGGGCAGGTTTTGGATATCCCATCTTTTCAGCAATGTCTCTTGTTACTCTCCAATATGGATCCTGGTCTATTGCTGCAGGTATGAGAACAGGGGTTGGACGTCCTTCAATTATTGATGGTAAAAAACATGGGGCTGCTTGTATTGGCGGAAATCCAATCATGCCAATGTTTGTAGAATTTTCAAATCCAAAAACTGCCTTGACCGTAGAATATGTAATTCTTTTTGCTATCTCAAGTGATATGGGATAAATTCGCTTGATGTCTTTAGTATCAATTAGGATCTTTGTCTTTTTTGGATCAAATCCGATAGCAATTATATCTAGAATGTTTTCCTGTGTAAACTTTGATACATCATCCATTGTTTTTCCATCGCTATAGAGAAACTTTTCATCATCAGTCAATTGAAATATCAAATTGACATCAAATTTTTCTTGAAGATATTTTGTAAAAATCCATGGTAAAAGATGTCCCATGTGAATTTTTCCAGATGGGCCTCTTCCGGTATAAAGATAAAACTTGTTTCCTTTTTCATATTCTGTCAAAATCTTGTCCAAATCTCTGTGGCTGAAAAAATAGCCCAACTTTAACATTGGATGCACTTCGCCAGTTATTTTTTCTATACGTGCTTCTAATTCTGGGGAAATTTTCTCAGTGCCAAACTTCTGCATGAGTTTATCATAGTCAATATCCCCTTCTACGCTCCAAGGAGTTACTGTAAACTCTTCAGATGACATTCATGGTTTAGTTAGGTTAAGGTTTAAAAAGTCTTTTTGGCTTTTTGTGATAATGTCTCAAGTTCTGCATCCAATTGAGCAAAAAATTCTCAAGACTCTGGCCGAAAAGAAAAACCTGACACCAGAGGAGCTTGCTGATATAACAAAACTTTCTCTCGACCAGATAAGACGTGGCATTGAATGGCTCAAGTTCAAAAATCTAGCTAGTGTAACTGAATCAGAAAAAACAGTTGTAACATTAGGCAAGAGAGGTAGTGAGGCACTTGAAAAGGGATTACCAGAACGACAACTTGTAAATCATCTAAAGTCACTAGATGGGTATTCTTGTGAACTTGATAGTGCGAAAAATTATTTAAAAAATGAATTTGGTCCTGCCATTGCAAATGCAAAGAAGAATGGTTGGGTTGAAATTCATGAGACTAGAATCATGCTAAAAGGATATCATGATATTACCTCTGAAGAGAAAATTATCAAAATTCTATCTAAAACTCCTACAGGAGTATCTGCAGATGAATTCGATGACAAAGATGCACTAGAGTCTTTGAAAAAAAGACCAGAGTTTGTTGCCCTGTCTTCAAAAAAATCTGTCTTGGTTGCTCTTACCGAACAAGGACTAGAGACATCCAAGACTGTACCTGCTGAAATTGATTTTACAAGTATCTCCGAGACTGTATCTGATTCTGAAGTTAAAGTTGCAAGGGCAATAGATGTACAGGCCTCTGCTCCAACTGTATTTGCTGCACGTAGTCATCCATTAAGAGATGTAATTGACGAAGTGCGAGAGATATTTGTCGGATTGGGATTTTCTGAAATAATTGGGGATAACATCCAGTCTAGCTTTTGGAACTTTGATGCTCTCTTTACACCACAGGATCATCCTGCAAGAGAAATGCAGGATACATTTTACCTAAAAGATCTTACCGCAGGTACAATTGCAAAACCTGATCAGATAAAAAAAATCTCACAAGAGCACAAGAGAGGCTGGAATTATGAATGGCAAAACCAAGAAGCAAAGAGGCTTGTTCTTCGAACACATACTACCTGTGTAACAATTCGTGCTCTTGCAGACCAAAAATATGATGAGGCAAGACTATTTTCAATAGGCAAGGTATTTCGAAATGAAAAACTAAGTTACAAACACTTGGCAGAATTTCATCAGGTTGAAGGAGTTGTAACGGGTAAAAATGTCACACTACGAAATCTAATGGGGCTGCAGACGGAATTCTATCACAAGATGGGAATAAAGAAGATAAAATTCTGGCCTACATTTTTCCCGTATACCGAACCATCATTGCAATCCATGATATACAATGAAAAACTTGGAAAATGGGTCGAGTTGTTTGGAATGGGTATGTTCAGACCGGAGGTAACAAAACCACTAGGAATCAAAAATCCTGTACTTGCTTGGGGTGGAGGAATCGAAAGAATTGCAATGCTCAAGTTCGGTCTTACTGATGTACGTGATCTGTATGAAAACAAGTTTGGTTGGTTAAGGAGTGTACCAAAATGCCCGTAGTTACATTATATTTTGACAGAATCAACAAGATTCTGGGAAAGAAAATTCCAAAAGCAAAGATTGTAGACACTTTGCCATTTATTGGATTAGATATTGAAGAGGAGACAAACGATCACATCAATGTAGAATACAGTCCAAACAGACCTGACTATTCTACTGATTATGGTATCATTACGGGTCTTCAAGGACTGCTTGAAATAAAACTTGGAATGCCCAAGTTGAAAATCAAGACTGGAAAGAATGTGATAAAAGCTGATGCATCTGTTTCCAAAGTGCGTCCATATGTAACAGCAATTGAGGCAAGAAATGGCATTCTAAATGATGAAACAATCAGGCAAATAATTACAATGCAAGAAGATCTTCACAACGGACTAGGCAGAAGAAGAAAAAAAGTATCTATTGGAATTCACGACCTTGACAAGATAAAATTTCCATTACATTATAGAGCAGTAACAAAAAACCACGGTTTTGTTCCTCTTGAATCTGATGTATCCATGACAGTCAAAGAAATACTAGAGAAAACGGAAACTGGAAAAAAATATGGTTCCATCTTGGCAGGAAAAGACAAGGTCCCAATCATAATTGATTCTGCTGGAAATACAATATCTTTTCCACCAATAATTAATGGGAAACTTACAGAAGTTTCCAACAAGACTAAGAATTTACTTGTGGAAGTTACTGCAACTGATAAAAATGCTGCAGAAGGAGTGCTTGCAGTTCTTGCAAATGCTTTACAGATAGCTGGATTCCAACTCTTCTCAGTAAAAATAACCGGAGCAAACAATTCTACACCCTTATTGAAACCGCGAGATCTGATACTTGAACCAGAACTGGTAAACAAGACACTTGGAATTGACATATCTGATTCTCTCATGATAAAATCTCTGAAAAAAAGTAGACTGGATGCAAAAATGAAAGGAAAGAGAATTGTTTGCACCATTCCAAGGTATAGGACAGATATTTTTGGAGTAATGGATCTAGTCGAAGAGGTAGCACTTGGATATGGAATTCAAAATCTTGTACCAACAATGCCTGAATCCGTATCTGCAGGAGAAAGAAATGATACCACAAAATCACTTGAAACTATACGCTCACTCATGGTTGGCCTTGGATATACGGAAGTGATGAACTTTGAGCTTACTGGCAAAGAAACATTGTATGAAAAAACCAATCGTGACTCATCTAAAATAATATCTGTTGCAGACTCGAAAAGCCAAGAGCACATAATTCTTCGTGACGTGCTCCTTCCTGGAATGATGGAGGTCTTGTCAAGAAATGTCCACGAATCATATCCTCAAAAGATCTTTGAAATTGGAACTATATTCGAAAAAGATCCTCAGATTCGAGAAGTAGTTCATCTTGCTTGTCTTGATACACACAAGGATGCAAACTTTACAGAAGTAAAATCTGTTCTTCAATCTCTTCTTAAAACTGGTTTTAATCTCTCATGTGATACAATTCCGCAAAAGGAGTCCATGTTCGTTGATGGACGAACTGGAAGTATTGTAGTATCTGGCAAGAAACTTGGAACTATAGGAGAAGTTGATCATACCATTGCTGAGAATTTCAAGCTAAGAACTCTGGTATCCGGATTTGAAATGAAACTCACTGGATTAATATTTGACTAGAAAATAACGACATCGCCCCTAATGCACGCAGACGGACTGGGATGATGAAATATGATTTTTGGTC
>CAYWWR010000069.1:0-7631 GCA_964462165.1 uncultured Nitrosopumilaceae archaeon | reverse complement strand
TATGGAATACGAGTAATCGTAAAACCATTCTCTAAATTTTTATAAATAATTTATTATTCTGGTCTTTTGATATCTATTTTTTTTGTATTATGCTTCCACCAAATGATATTGCAAGATTGATTCCAAGCGAGATAACTGCTATGTATATTGGACCAAATGTTGTTTTTAGTAGTGATGATGTCAGTGGACCAAAACTATTTGCCATCTCTATCATGAATATGCCGGATGATATTCCTACAAGCAGACCCATTATCAGTGGCGTTTTTTTGAGCATCCTTGTATATAATCCAAAAAACACTGCAGGTAAAATTTGCACGATGAGTATTCCTCCAAGTAACTGTAGTGATATTGCATATGTTGCTGGGACTGAAAATACAAACCCTAGAGCTACAAACTTGAAAACTGTTGATGATACCTTTGTGATTTTAATCTCTGATTTGTCTGAGAGATTTGGTTTTATCTCCTTGATTATGTTTCTAGTCAAGAGATTTGCTTGGGCCATGGCCATGATTGCGGCCGGTACAAGACCTCCTACGAAAATTCCAAGCAGTGCAACACCTGAGAACCAACTTGGTAGAGTATATAGGATCAATGAAGGAACTACGAGTACTCCGCGTGAACTTTCTGGGAATTCTGATAAAAACTTCATCGCATCTGGAACTGCATAAACTAGTATGCCCATTAATGCAAGCACTGCAAGTCCAATTCCGTAGAGTGGTAATAGTGCAGTACTTTTACGAAGCTTTTGGGCGCTTTGAGCACTAAGTACTCCGCTTATTGCGTGTGGATATAGGTAAAGTGCAAGTGCACTGCCGAGAATAAGAGTTGCATATGCTGGAACCAGATTTTCTGGTAGTGTGACATAGCTGTTGTTTGCTGCCTTGAATGCATTTCCAAACCCTCCTATGCTAATTGGCACTACAACTATGACAACAATTACTGTTATCCATACTAGAATATCTTTGAATATTGCAGTAAGGGTTGCACCACGCAAGCCACTAGTGTACGTAAATGCCGCTAATATTACAAAAGCAATAAGAAGTGATATTTCCTGAACCATCTGTGAATTGGCATATCCTGCAAGCATTACGGTGAGTACTGATTGCATTCCAACTATCTGGAGTGCAATGTATGGCAACTCTGCAACAATTCCGGTAATCGCAATCATGATTGCAAGTGTTTTACTATTGAATCTGTCCTTGACAAAGTCTGATGCTGTGATGTATCCTTTTTCTTTTGCAAGTGTCCAGAGTCTAGGCATCGCAACTAACGCTACTGCAAAAGTTAACATCACATAAGGAATTGCGAAAAAGTATAGTGAACCTTTTGCAAACACTCCTGATGGAATTGCTACAAAACTATATGCGGTGTACAGGTCTGCACCAATGAGGAAAAATACTAACGTCGTTCCAAGCTTTCTTCCTGCAAGTGACCACTCGTGCACATGATTTAGATCTCCCCTTCTCCAATACTTGCCGTAAAACCCTAATCCAATAAACACAATAAACAGTAAAACAAATACGATGAAAACATCTGAGCCTATCATGGTTTATTCTCCACTATTTTGGAATACGCAAGGTAAAATCCGGTACATGCAATAAGCCAAAGTGTTTGAAACCAATAAAAAAATGGCAGTCCGAATAACTCTGGTGTTTCCCTATTGTATATGGGAACTCCCAAGTTTACAAATGATGGTATCAAGACAAGTAAAGCAAGTATGACGTACCTAGTTTTGGAATGCATATCCCTCTTGAGCTAGGTGGTAAAAATATAAGCATTCAGAATTCTTCTAATATGACAATCACTATATTCTACCGTGGAAGATGAGCCATCCGAGTCATTTTGCCAAGATGTTATAAAAAATCATGATCATTCTGAATTGGAAAGACCTGTCTATGTCATCCAAGAACATCATGCATCAAAACTACACTGGGACCTTAGGTTTGAGATGGAGTGTACGTTGAAAAGCTGGGCTCTGCCAAGAGAGCCACCTCAAAAAATTGGTGAAAAACGTTTAGCAATATCAGTTGATGATCATCCTATCGGATATGCGTTATTTGAAGGTCAAATTCCAGAAGGAAACTATGGAGCAGGTCGAGTCAAAATTTGGGACAAGGGTACATTTGAAATCATTGATAATAATACAAGAAAAATAATTGTAAATATACATGGTTCCAGATTGCAAGGCAAATACTGTCTTGTACATTTTGAACCAGAAGAAAAGAATTGGCTATTCTTTAAACTAAAATATGATTCTAGGTAGATTTCTATTTTTTTCCAATGGCAATTAAAAACATTGTTTCCTTGTTTTCTGCATGTGGGGAAAAGAAATTTGTCACAAGATCATCATAAAATGTAAGTCCTGTTGCCCCAAGGCCTAATGCATACGATGCTAGATACATTTTACCTCCTGTTATAGCTGCATCGATCTGAGCTATTCTGTAACCGCGATTTCCGAAATGCTCCAAAATTTTGTCAAGATTTAACATGAAAAAAATTGTAACACTTGCATCATACGGTAGATCTTGGTCTAATCCTAGGTTTCCTGATGTATATCTGAAATTACCTTTACGTAATTGTTCTAGTGAATTTTTTTCTTTTACAAAATAATATGAGCCTGATTCGAGTTCATCTACTGCGTTTACAATGATGTAAATGTCTGATAGTAACTCTAAGCGTGTAAAATCTGCATTTATTTTTGATGTTGTTTGGTTGAGTATGGTTGACAACTGATCAAATGTTATGGACTCGAGTGAAAACTTTCTTGTAGAACCACGTTTGATTATTGTGTTTTCTAGGGACTCTTGAACTGTGATATTTTTTCCAAGTGGGATGAGTTTAGTCGAATGTTTTCTTTCTAGTGTAATTTCATGTCTCCATGATGATACTTCTGTATCTGTTAAAAGACAGGATGATTCGTGCATGGCATTAATCTCTGGGTATTCTATTTCATAGTCTGATGAAACTGCCTCGATGTTGATTTCACTCATGGGTGGATGAATTGGTATGTCCTGTGTTGTCTGCCCTATAGGTACAATCACAATGGGTGCTTCTTCATTGATATCTAGTCCCAATAACTGACATATTTTTGAATCTACAAAACCTGTGATTATCTTTGAGGGAATATTGTGAGCAGATGTGATAGCAAGTGTATTTGCAAGAATTGTTCCACTGTCCCAAAATGCATGTCTGTATTCACGTGATTGATATTTTATGGAATTTCTGGAAAAAACATCTGTGAAAATTAGAATTGCTGAAGCTTGGTTTGTAAATGGCTCATCTGCGGTAGATTGTGATACAAATTTTCTAAAATCACCTAGACGTATTGTGTCTAGTTTCATATGTTTTGGATCAAAGTGATACACTCCTGCGCCAAGTCCTAGTACGTCAGAGCAGACCAGATAAATCTCAATGTGGTATAGTGCACCAGTACAAGAGGCTGCACGAAAATCCATCTCTCCTAGTCCTTGAAATTTTATTTTTTTTGTAATGCCTGATGAAAAATATAAAATTTTACCAAGCATGTCAAGATCGGGAATGGTATGGCTGTCAATGTTTTCTGTTGAAATTGCATCAAGTGTAGAAATGCCTATTGGAGTTTTATCTAATGGAAGATTGATTTGTGATACGTTCTTGTAAATTTTGTAAGGTGTTGGTCTGTGGGATGGGTGATATGTATGAAACCTGTTGAGCAACATTCCATTTGGGTGCTTTGTACCGTTGTGATAATGCCAGGTTGCCTCAATTTCATAATTTTTCACAGATATTCGCTGTAGCATTGATCTTGTAAAAGTATCGTCATGGTATCAAACAGAAGATTATTAGTGGTTGATTTTTTTAAAATATGTTGTAAATGATGGAAAATGAAGACGTACTAGTGAAATTATCTGAGATACAAAATTTATCTTGTAGTATGTATGTTGAAGAGAAGTCCTATTCCATTCAAAAACTATCTATTGTCAAGTCTACTATTCCTGTGAGAAAGCCAACTACTAGAGGCGGTGTATATTTTACAGATACTATGGCCTATAAAATCAAGGCAGTTACACGAGACCTGTTAGTTTCAACAGAGATCCCTAAACTCATGCTGGGCCCCAACACTGATTTTAAGCCCATTCTGATTAAAACTAGGTTGACAGTTAATGACACTGAACGTCATGTGACACTTACGGTGCATCTTACAAATGCAGTAAATGCAAAAGAGTACGTGGAACTAAATCTAATAGTAGACAAGGTAGATCTAAAATAATTCTGTCTTACATGATTACTGTATTATACTGGCAAATTGTGATGAATGTATGAACATCTCAATTGCTATAGTTTTGAGTTTATCTGTACTTGCAGGAATTGGACCAGTCTTTGCACAGGTAGAACCGCCTGGATTTACAAATGCTACTAGTATTAGTTCTGTTTCTGGCGATTCTGAATTACCATCTCTGTTGGTTTCAAGTGATGGGATTTTTACAATTTGGACTGAAACAGAATCTGGAAAATCTGATGTCTTATTTTCAAAAAGCACTGATGGTGGATACACGTTTGATAATCCAGTAAATTTGTCTTCAACAACAATGGGGCAGTCAAGCTATCCTCAATTTGTAGAAGGGGACAATCATGTTTACGTGGTATGGCAATCAGCACTGTCTGGTACTTCAAATATATTGATGACAAGAAGTCTTGATGGCGGTATTAGCTTTGAAAAACCTATTCAACTAAGTGATGGATCTCAACTTTCAGCATTTCCTCAAGTTGCACTATCTGGAAATAATGTCTATTCTTCTTGGATTGAAAAATCTATCGATAATTCAACTAATATCATATTTGCAAAAAGCGCTGACCAAGGAAATTCTTTTGGTACTCCATTACATGTGACACACAATATGGGAAATTCTGGAATTCCAAAACTATCTGCAGATGGAAATAATGTCTATCTGTTATGGGAGGATAACAGTAGGGGAGATTATGAGATATTTCTAAGCAAAAGTAGCGATTCTGGGGCTTCGTTTCATGTACCGCTTGATATGAGCACAACTGATGGACAATCTGGAACGCCGGAGGTAATTACATCTGGAAATAATGTATATGCTGTATGGATGGATAATACCTCTGGGAATTATGATATATTTTTTGCAAAAAGCACTGATGGTGGAACTAGCTTTGAAAAACCTATTGACATTAGTAATCTAAAAGGAGACTCGGGATATCCACAACTTGCCGTGTGGAAAAATAATGTCTATGTTACATGGACTCAAACAATGACTGGCATAAACTATGATGTCTTTTTTGCAAAGAGTGCAAATGGTGGTGATACCTTTGACCAGCCAATAAATCTGAGTAACAACCCGGGTCCATCTGGATGGCCACAGATTGCATCGGATGGACATGTCTATGTAAGCTGGGCAGACAGCTCCACTGGAAAATTTGACATCTTGATAACAAAAAGTAGTGATGGAGGCACAACATTTGAAAGTCCGACAAACTTGAGCCATTCAAAAAGTGAGTCGTATGAAAATGATATGGCTACATTAAACAATACTGTATACATGGTATGGCAGGAAGAAGAAGGTCAGAGTGGAAACCACACCATTGTCTTCTCAAAGAGCACCACCTTTGTTCCAGAGTTTGGTCCATTTGCATCAATTGCATTAGTTGTGTCAATAATTTCCATAATTGCGGTATCATTTCGTTCTAGTTTAAAATTAAATATTAATTGAAATTCATTGCACTTTCTATAATTGTAATATTATTTCGATCTATAGTTTAATTCATACAACAAGTTTGTAGAACATGATCTGAAATGATTCGAAATATATTTTCGTAATTCAAGTTATTCTCTTTTTATGATTTATTGTAATAGCAATGACTTGTATTCTAATATTATGGATGGTATGTGCAATTTGTTTCGATTAATATTTTATGTTGATTTGAGACAAAAACCATAACATATGTAGTACATTCTGCGAATATACCAGATCTATTAAATTAAAAATTTGTCTACCTAAAAAATAATGACTAGTACTAAAACAATCTCATTATGTACACTATTTGGTCTATTGACATTAGTGACAGTTGTCATAACTCCAAATGTGTATGCAATGGACATGTCTGGAATGGGATCATTGTCAGACATGCAAAACATGTTACAAGCTCAAGCATTAACTCAAAAAACAATTCCCAAGTTACCGGTGTGCACTCAAGTGACTGTTCCAACATCAGTCACCTACAGTACGAATCTTGTAAAGACATATACCGTGCCAACAGGATTCGCGGGTGATCCATCGACTGCCAATGGACAATGTGTTGTTGACAATACGACCTATTCAAGTCAACATGTCTGCACAATTTCTAATGGAATAGCAACTTCAGGTCATTGTGAAATGTTTAACAAGGCATGGGAAGTGACAGATAAAAGCTCAGGGCAGCTACCGACTGAAGAGTGGTTCAAGTTGGGTGGACTAACACTCCAGCCTGGGCAATATCTTGACTTGGCAGACACAACTCCATTTATGACTACAATGGGACACATGGCAACAATTTTACCATGTGATGATCTAGGGGAGCCCCGAGTTAGAGTCTATGAGGGAATACTTGATGCAGGTGTCAATACTCTAGAGCCAGCTGATGTTGAATATCTTCAGCATATCTCAAATCCTGGAAATGGAATATGTGCATATCACTTTGATATTGGCACAACTGACAACAATCCTGATGGAGTATCAGATTTTGTAATGATGAACGATGGTCCTAATTCAGTTACCTTTACAGATAGAAATACTTCAACATTTTCTGTTGTAGAAGGATATCTGAATGACATGGGATGATCACAACCCCTTTCCTTTCTTTTTTCTAATTACTGTGATGGTTTTCTTAAATTCCATGATGATCACATTTCTTGATTTGTATATTGCATGTTTATCTACGTATCTTGAATGTATGATACTTAATTGTTTTATTTTGATGCTACAGGGGATACTTTTTTTACATATGTTTCTAGAAACTACGCTGACTATGACTTTTGTATCTTGAATATAAAAAATCGCTTTTGTGTGTACCATGAAGAGATGTTAAGTGAAATGATTTTTTCTACAATTCTAAATATGTAGTTAATATTTTTTAGACATATTCATATGTTACATTCAAAATATGTTTCCATCACTATGATAAATATGATACATTTGTGTTAAGAAAAAAATAACTGTAATTTATTTAGAATTACAAATAGAGTTTTTATGATGACTTGGTTATTACGACTGGTATCTCTTTCTTACTAGTCTTTCACTATTTCCTAAGTCTATTGTACTTTTAGAATATATGAAAGCTACAGCTATTAGACCACTCATCATAGCAGGAGCTGCTAAATCTGCATAACTGAATCCTAATGGAACTCCTAAAACAGTACTCCCTTGTCCAGTATTTTCAATAAAACCTGGTGTTATACTGCTAGTGAGAATTCCTAATGCATTTGCGCGTTGTTCTGCTAGTATTATTTCACCTTGAGCATCAGTTGTTACCCATTGAGTAAAAGATGATTTGGTGGGAATGTCAAATTCGTTGGTATTGCCAGTTCTGGGATCTATCGCTGAAATTTTATCTAGAGTATGTTGGGCTACCCACAAGTCATGATTTGAATCAAA
>CAYWWR010000068.1:0-7742 GCA_964462165.1 uncultured Nitrosopumilaceae archaeon | reverse complement strand
ATGCATTTGGACTTAATTGTTCAACTGGTCCTACTGAAATGATTCCTAGTGTACAATGGCTAAACGAACAAAATTCTCTGCCGCTACTTGTTGTGCCAAATGCTGGAATGCCTGAAAATCAAGGAGGTAAAGCAGTATACAAGATGGAGCCAAAAGACATGGCAAGTGTAATGGCTGATTTTTTGAACCAGTATCCAAATGTAAGAATAATTGGAGGATGCTGCGGTACAAATGTTGATCATATTTCATTTCTACGTAAAGTAATTGACGAAAAGGCCGCAGAGAATAACCGCTAGGTATTTAGAAAAAGTACTAGAGAACGATGTTGTTGAAGATTCCACGAGTAAGTTCTGCATTAAAGGCCGTTGAATTAGCACAAAATCCTGCCCCGTTGATAATTGGTGAGAGACTAAATGCTCAAGGCTCGAAAAAGGCAAAGGAATGTGTCCTAAACGATAACTTTGAAGAACTGGTAAAACTTGCACGAGACCAAGTCGAAGATGGGGCACACTGTCTTGATGTTTGTGTTGCAACAACAGAACGCTCAGATGAACTTGAGTTTATGAAAAAACTTGTAAAATTATTGAGTCTAGAAATTGATGCACCGCTAGTAATTGATTCAACAGAACCCAAAGTAATTGCATCTGCATTAGAACAAATTCCTGGAAAACCAATCATAAATTCAATAAATCTAGAGGGTGACGGAAGTAGATTTCATCTGCTTGCTCCTCTGATGGTAAAATATGGAGTTCCTGCAGTTGCCATGTGCATTGGGCCCAAAGGAATGGCAAAGACTCCGCAGGAAAAACTAGAAACTGCAGAACTCTTGGTTGAGACTGGAAAACAATATGGTCTGACTGAGGAACATTTCATTTTTGATGTACTTACATTTACTCTGGCCACTGGAGAGGCTGAATTTTTAGATGCTGGAAAAAATACGCTGGAAGGAATTCGTCTTGTCAAGGAAAAATTTCCAAATTCGTTTACAACTCTTGGATTGAGTAACGTCAGTTTTGGTCTTGCTCCTCGCGCAAGAAAGACTCTCAATGCTGTATTTTTGTATCACGCAGTAAAATATGGACTGGATACTGTTATCATTAATCCAAAGGATGTCATACCTTACACAGAAATTGATGACAAGGAAAAGAAACTTGCAGAAGATCTGATATTTAACAAACACCAAAATGCACTTGCAGATTTTATTTCATACTTTGAGAACACAAAAGGAACAGCCCAGACTGCTGCCAAGAAAGTGGACGTTGACCCAACTTGGCCTGCTGGAAAGAGGGCAAACTTTAGGATTGTAAACAGACTCCGTGATGGGATGGAAAATGATGTGGTAAATGCAATCGCAGAAAAAATTACTGACAAGTTTAATCTTACTGAAAAAGATGGCAGACTAGAAATTGATGCCCCTAGGAACTTGACTCACAAGGCTGCCATTGTGACACTAAATGAGGATCTCTTGCCTGCAATGAAGGAAGTTGGCGACAAGTTTGGCTCTGGAGAATTAATCTTGCCGTTTGTGCTCAAGTCTGCCGAATGTATGAAGGCATCAGTTGTAGAGCTTGAAAAATATCTGCTAAAAGAAGAGGGTTCAAGCAAAGGAAAACTAGTTCTTGGAACCGTCTATGGTGATGTACATGATATTGGGAAAAACCTTGTCAAGACAATCTTTGAAAACAATGGGTATGCCGTATATGATCTTGGAAAGCAAGTACCAATGCAAAAATTCCTTGAAAAAATTGATGAAGTAAATGCTGATGCAATAGGGCTTTCTGCACTGTTGGTATCTACATCAAAACAGATGCAGTACTTTGTAGAACATGCAAGAAAGAACAACATGAAAATCCCTGTTCTTTGCGGAGGTGCTGCAATCAACACCAATTACATAAACCGTGTTGCAAAGGAAGGGGGAATTTACGAGCCTGGGGTATTTTACTGCAAGACCATGTTTGATGGACTAAAAATTATGGATACCCTGGTTTCACCAGAAAAACAACAGTTTGTGCAAGACTGGCAAGAAAAAATTGAGAAATGGAAAGAGCCTGTCTTTGAAAAAACTGAGGTGCCAGAGTTTGCCCATAGTGGAATTGTTCCTGTAACTCCGCCTGTAGGTGTGCAACTAAACCATGTGATACGACTGGAATCCAAAGACATTGACTTGAACGAAGTCTGGAAATATCTAAACAAGAAATCATTGTTTGTGTTGTCTTGGGGAGTCAGAGGACAGTCTGCCAAAGACTCTGAGCAAGAACATGAGATGTTGTTCCAAGAATGGAAAAAGAAAATACTTGACGAAAAATTGTTTGAACCAAGTGCGGTGTATGGATACTTTGTTTGTCATAACAAAGACGGAAAGATGATTGTAGACCATCCTAATGGAGAGCAATTATCATTTGATTTCCCACGTTCTTCAAAATCAAAACACCTCTGTCTTACTGATTATTTTGGAAAAGATGATGTTGTTGCATTTCAGGCAGTCACTGTGGGAACCAAGGTATCAGACTTGATAGACAAATGGAACAAAGAAGATCGATATACTGATGCCTATTATTTACACGGTATTGCAGTTGAGACAGCAGAGGCAATGGCAGAGTGGATAAACCACAAAATTAGAGAAGACCTCAAGATTGGAGAAAAGCGAGGACTACGTTACAGTTGGGGATATCCAAGTTGCCCTGATGTATCACAGCATCATATTGTATGGAAACTTTTAGAACCTGAAAAATCTGGTATGACCCTTACCGAGGCAGGTCAAATAATTCCTGAACAGTCAACTGCTGCCATCGTGGTTCACCATCCTGAAGCAGAATATTTTGTTCTCTAGTAATATCATACCATCAAATGATAAAAGACAATAATGAATCATGATATGGTGAAACATTGGATATTGCAAATCTAAAACAAGTGTTGTCTAGTAATATCATGACAGAATCACAAGATGATTCCAAAAACAAACTTGCAGCAGTCATGATAATTGTATTTGGAAGTGAACCTATGGTGTTGATGACTGAACGATCTAAAACAATGAATCACCATGCGGGCGAAATATCATTCCCCGGTGGAACTTGGGATGAAAAAGATGGAAATTTGCTTGTAACTGCAATACGTGAAACAAGGGAGGAATTGGGGCTGGAAATTTCCAAATCAATTGTAATTGGACAACTCAAACCCGTAACAACCCTGAATTCTGGCTTTAAGATAATGCCATTTGTTGCAATACTTGATGAGTTGCCAAAGATTTTACCTAGTTCTGAAATTGCTTCAGTTCTTCGAATACCATTGTTTTCACTTTTAAAAACGATTGAAAATGACAAAGATCCATCACACCGGTCAATCTTGGAAATGTACACTTTCAAGTTTGATAATCACTTGATCTGGGGTGCATCTGCAAGAATGCTAAAACAAATTCATGACAAGATATTGCCCTAATCTCATCTATGTATCTGAGATTCATTTAAAAAGAGGCTAAAATGTCAAATTTTTATGGCTGCCCGCAAGTCAACTCCAAGAAAGAACAGGTTGATGAAAAAGATAAAACAGAATTCATCTGTACCAGCTTGGATAATTGTTAGGACAAAACGTAGAGTGAGAACTAACCCTCAAAAGAGACAGTGGCGCAGAACAGATGTGAGTGTAGGATAAAATGTCTACTGAATCCATAGAAAGAATTTACACTATTAATCTTGGCAAAGTACTCTTGTCCCCAAATAATCAGAGGGCAAAGAGAGCAATCAACATGATAAGAGAATTTGCTACAAAACATATGAAATCAGAAAATGTAAAAATTGAAGAAGAAATTAGTCACTTGGTTTGGGCACGAGGAATCAGACATCCACCAAGAAAGATTCGAGTAAAAATTACAAAAGATGATGGTAACGTTATTGTCTCAAAGTATCAAGAAGAAAAGAAGACAGAAGAAACCTCAAAGAAGTCGGACAAAAAATCTGATGGCAAAAAGAAAGGAGACAAGAAATCTAACGACAAGTCAAAGAAAGGAGAAAAGAAAGTAGAGGAGAAACCAAAATTAGAGGAAAAGAAAGTAGAGGAAAAACCACTGAAAGAAGAAAAGAAACCAGAAGAGAAACCAAAAAAGGCTGAAGAGAAACCAAAACCAGAAGAAAAGAAATCCGAAAAAAAGCCAAAGAAAGAATAAACTCTAAACTTTAATTTATTAAATTTCTATTAGATTAAATTATTTTTTGTTTGAATCTTATTCTATTTGATCTAAATTAAGATCAATTTTCACGCTTGCATCTGGCTCATCCCAATCAAGTACATTGTCTTTTGGTATGAAACCAAGTGGGTCGTACTTGTCAAAGCGTGTCTCACCTTCAATTGAAGTAAGCAGAACAACTTTGGAGTTTTCTCCTGCTGTGACTGACATGCTTACGCGTGTACTGTCATCTCCGAAAATTCCGCTTATCGTATTTACCATTGAATTCAAAACTCCAACTGGGACTTTGTTTCCGCCTACTACGTACATTAATGCACTTTTGATGCTATTTGATGATGCATCTTCGTATAGCATCTTGATGGAATCTCTAAGTGAAGTCTCTACGTCTGAAATATCCTTGCTAGTTGAAAGTATGCTTGTTTCAAGTGGTAATGATGAATTCTTTAGGGTAGATATTACGTGTAACAAGGCAGAATTTGTGATTTTATTACATGCATCTGGAGTAAGGTCTGGATTACTTTCAAGCAATGCATCATTGTCTATAATTACCGTACAATCTGAATTTGTCTTTAGTCTCTTCAGAGAAACTCCTGAAAAGAATATCCTGTCTTTTTCAAACTTGAATGGCATAATTCCAAAGGAGAGTGTGCTCTTTCCTGCTTCTTTGCTAATCTGAGATACTACTGGTGCAAGTGCAGCGCCTGACTTGCCTGCCAAGTTGGCAATAACCATTATTGTTGAATATCCTCTAATTTTTTCTTCAATAGAACTTCTTGCACCAAATGACACTCCTCTTATGAGGTATGCAGATGGATTCAAAATGGGACTAGTATTAATCAAAATCTTTGAGGCACCATGATTGAGATCTCTTGCGTCGTGGCTTATCAGAAGACAGTCATAACCCAAGTTTTCCTTGATATTGACAGCAAGTTTGCATCCTGCTCCGCCTAAACCTATGATTAAAACTGGATCTTTCATCTGAAACTCCATGACTCCCTTTTGCTTACAAAATTGATTAAAAAACTTTGTTGCTTAGTTTTGATCTAAGTTCGGATCTAAAATATTTAGCTCACTATGGTACCATACAGACCATTTGGTGCAGCACAATCTATCTTGACAATGGCCTTTTTCCCTAGTTGGACCTTGTCATTTGTAACTATCTGCTTGTATGCAAAATTTCTTCCCTTTGTTATTCCGTCTGATATCTCATCGAACAAGACCTCTCCCTTCCAACCTATCCATTCTTCATTTCTTTGCTGAGAAATCTTTTTTGCCATGTCAAAGACTATCTTGCTTCTGCGCTTGACTTCTGCAACATCGATCTGATCCATCTGGGCAGCCTTGGTGCCAGATCTTGCACTGTACCTTGAGAGATTTACAATATCTGGTCTTGTCTCATCTATCAAATCAACTGTTTTAGCAAAGTCTTCCTCTGTCTCTGTAGGAAAACCCACTATGATATCAGTGGCAATGGTAAATCTGTCAAATCTCTCTCTGAATGCAGAGTTTACATCGTAGAATATCTTTGAGGTGTGTAGTCTTTTCATGTCTTTGAGGACTTTGTCACTACCGCTCTGGACTGGAATGTGAAGAAACTTGAAAACTCGATCATTTACAAAACTCTCCAAGAGATTACCTTTGATGCGTGGAAGGTACATGGGATTCATCATTCCAATACGTATCATGAAATCATGTTCTATACTTGAGACGTTTTGTACAAGTTCAGGTAGGTTTGAACCAATATCAAATCCATAACAGCCATTATCAGTTGAGGTAAGCCATATCTCTACACAACCATCTTCGATCTCATGTTGTACTTGTCTTACAATGTCTCCAACTCTATAGCTCTGCAAATCGCCTTTGGCTATCTTTGTCTGACAAAATGTACACTCACTCATACAACCGCTAGCTATCTCTATGATTCCAACTGCTGGATTTAGTCTAACCTTTGGAAGTCCTACCTTACTGACATCTGTATCGGCAAGCTCTACTTTTCTTATTCCATTTAATGTAGAACTTATCACATCCAAAGTTTTTCCAAGAGAATTTGGTCCAAGCAAACTTGCTTTTGGGCTAAATTTTTCTACTGTTGATTGTTCTGCCTTGGGTAGGCAACCTGCTACAACAAGTGGATTTGATTTTAGTTTTTTTATTCGGTGTACCATCTTGTGTGCAGTAACATCCTTTACAGAACAAGTAACGATCACACTAAGATCAGAATCGTTTTCATTTTCTGCAAGAGTATGTCCTCCATTTACAATTAAACCTGATATCATTTCAGAATCTGCAAAACTTGCAGAGCAACCGTATGCCTCTACCCAGATCTTTGCCATTGTTTATCCAAGTAATGCCTTTACTTCTTTTTCAGTCAACAATCCTTTTGCAATTACAAGTTGTCTGATTGTCTTTCCTGTCTTGAGAGATTCTTTGAATAAATCTGCAGAGACCTGATATCCGATCTTTGGAGTAAGGAGTGTTACTATGACTGGACTATTTTCTATGTATTGGCTAAGCTTTGTCTTGTTTGCAGTCAAACCATCGATTAAATTCTTTGAAAATATTGGAATAAAATTTCTTAGCATGTCCATGGAATCAAGAACTGATTTTAGCATTACAGGAAGCATCACATTGAGCTCAAACTGTCCTGCTTGTGCTGCAAGCGCTACCGTAGAGTCCTTTCCAATTATGTCAAAACATACCATGTTCATGCATTCAGCAAGTGATGGGTTTACCTTGCCTGGCATAATCGAAGATCCTGCATGAACTGCAGGAATTCCAATTTCAGATAGTCCTGCAACAGGTCCTGATGCCATCAACCTGATATCATTTGATATTCTTCCAAGTTCTAATGCAAGATTTCTTAGAGTAGATGAAACTCTGGCAACTGCAAATCTACTCTCAAGTCCAAATTGCATGTCTTGTTCTGGTTTGAGTGAAAGTTTTGATATTTTACCAAGCTCTGATATTGCAAGAGCTCTGTATCCCTTTGGAGTGTTTGCACCAGAACCTACTGCTGTTCCTCCAAGTGCAACATGTTCAAGATCTTTTTTTGATTCAAAGATTGCATCACGTGCTTTTGCAATTGCTGTAGCATACGCTGCAAATTCACTTCCAAGAGTTACTGGAAGTGCATCCATCAAGTGGGTTCTTCCAATTTTTTGATAACTTGAAAATTCTTTTGCCTTTTTGGTTAATGTTTTTACTAGTTCATCAATTGCTGGTATTACTTGATTTACATTAAATAAAATTGCAACATGCATTGCAGTTGGAAATGTATCATTACTTGACTGTGACATGTTTACATGATCATTTGGATGTATGACTTCGTAGTTTCCTTTCTGTTTTCCAATTATCTCAAGTGCGATATTTGCTATTACCTCGTTTGTATTCATATTGAATGCTGTTCCAGCACCTGAATTGATTGCCTCTACAACAAATTGATCAAGATGTTTTCCTGATAACACTTGATCACATGCCTTGATTATTGCATTTCCTCTTTTGACATCAAGTGCTTTTACTTTCATATTTGCAACTGCTGCTGATCTTTTGATCATGACAAATG
>CAYWWR010000067.1:0-7780 GCA_964462165.1 uncultured Nitrosopumilaceae archaeon | reverse complement strand
ACTATGAATCAAATTACAATTTATATGCATTTCAGTATGTTTAGAAAATAATGGTGCTTGTAATTGATGCACAAGTGGCTGGAATTTCAGGAGATATGTTACTTTCTTCACTAGTTAGCATTGGTGCAAAAAAATCCAGAGTTATAGACGGAGCATATTCAGTTGAAGAATATCTCAAAGATTCTAAAATTGTAAAAATGGATTTTGAAAAAACTGTCAAGCATGGAACAGAAGCTACGTATCTCATGTTAGAGACAAGTGAGAAGCATCATGAAAGAAAAGGAATTGAAATTCAAGAATGTATATTATCCACATCAGACAAGATAGGACTATCTGAAAAAGCCAAAGTTTTTGCAAAAGAAAGCATTAGATCATTACTTTATGCAGAGTCAAACATACATGGAGAGCCTCTTGAATCAGTACACTTTCATGAAGCATCTAGTATTGATACAGCCATAGATATCATAGGTTCTGCCATTGCACTAGACGATTTGAGATTATTTTCAGACGAGATTATTGCAACTCCAGTGGCAATAGGTGGTGGAACTCTAACATTTTCTCATGGTACTGTGTCTAATCCAGCTAGTGCAATACTAGAGATATTTCGTGGTTCAGATATAGCAATTTGTGGAGGACTGATAAAAGAAGAACTCACTACTCCCACTGGTGCAAGTCTACTTGTAAATTTAGCAGATAAATGCTCAGAATTTTATCCAACAATGAAGATAAAATCAATAGGATATGGTGCAGGAAGCAAGAACTTTGATGGATTTCCCAATGTTTTGAAAATTGTCCAGGGGGAATCAACAGAAGAATTTCACTTGGACTCTATACAAATTCTTGAGACAAACCTTGATGACATATCTGGTGAAACAATAGGGCACATGATTGACAAGTTAATTGCAAATGGTGCAAAGGATGTTACAGTAACAGGCGGAATAACAAAGAAAGGAAGACCAACAAATCTAGTTTCCATCATATGTGATTTGTCCACTACAAACACCTTGATCAGTACACTTATTTCAGAAACTGGCACTTTAGGTGTGCGAATAAGATCATCTAGTCGCTATGTGGTTCCAAGAATAATTGTTTCAGTACCCATCATGATACAAGGAAGCAATTTTACTGTAAGATGTAAAATTGTAAAACATAATGAAACGATAAAACATTTCAAGGTAGAATCAGATGATGTTAAGATAATCTCAGATTCCCTGGCACTATCATTCAAAGAAACATCAGATCTGGTATCAAGTGAAGTCAAACTGAGGTTAAACATAAGATGAAACAGATTAAAGATCTAGTAACTTGGTTTCAGGGAAAAGAAAAAGCTTTGGTAGCTCTTTCAGGAGGAGTGGATAGTGCATTAGTAGCATATGCGGCTCAAATGGCACTAGGTGAGCAAGCTGTTGCTGTAACTGCAGATTACAAGACATTATCTCAAGAAGAATTAGATTCTGCAAAAAAAATTTGTCAAGAAATAGGAATTAGACACATAATTATTGAATATAGCGAATTAGATAATCCAGATTTTGTGAGAAACGATAAAAACAGATGCTTTCATTGTAGAACAGAATTAGCAGAACATCTTGTTGCACTATCAAAAAAAGAAAAAATTAACTTAATTGTAGATGGTACTAATCTAGATGACCTTATAGAATATAGACCAGGAATAATAGCACTCAAAAAAAACGGTGTTCAAAGTCCACTCGTAGAAAGTGGATTCACAAAATCTGATGTTAGAGATGTTGCAAAAGAGAATAATATTTCCATTCATGACAAACCATCTAATTCTTGTCTAGCGTCACGCATTCCATGGGGCAATACCGTTACAGCTGAAAAGCTTGAAAGAATAGAAAAGAGTGAGATTATGATAAAGCATCTTTTTGGAGTAAGACAGGTAAGAGTTAGAGATTTTGGAAATAGAGCAAGCATAGAGGTAGATAAAAACGAGATAGTCTTTTTAGATGACGGAAAAAAAATGTTGATGCTGGAGAAATATATGAATGAGTTAGGATTTGATAACATCATGGTTGATCCTAACGGCTATAGACCAGGTAAACTCAATGTGATAACAGATTGATCTATTTAGATAACGCCGCATCTACACCTGTTCATGAAAAAGTCATAGAAGAGATGATTCCTTATTTTAGAGAGCAATATGGGAATCCTTCTTCCATACACAGACATGGCAGAGTTGCAAATACTGCAATTCAAAACGCAAGGAAGCAAATTGCTTCACTCATTAATGCACACAGCAGTGAGATACTTTTAACTTCTGGAGGAACAGAATCAAACAATACAGCAATCTACGGTATAGCATCACAAGGTAAAGGAAAACACATCATAACATCATCCATTGAACATGACGCAATACTAGAACCGTGTAAGCGTCTTGAAAAAGAAGGATGTACAATATCTTTTCTTCCAGTGGATAAACAGGGTTTTATAGATACAGAGGATCTCAAAAAAGAAATTTCTGGTGATACATGTCTAATTACAATAATGTATGCAAATAATGAAGTTGGAACGATACAACCCATAGAAAAAATATCTCAAATTGCAAGAGATAATAATATCATTTTTCATACAGATGCAGTTCAAGCAATAGGAAAAATTCCCATAGATGTCAAAGAACTTGGAATTGATTTGCTTTCAATATCATCTCACAAGATAAATGGTCCAAAAGGAGTAGGAGCGCTATACATCAGAAATGGTGTAAAGATGTCTCCTTTGATATTAGGTGGAGGTCAAGAAAATGGACTTCGATCTGGCACAGAAAATGTAGCAAGCATAGTGGGATTCGGAACAGCATGTACACTCTCAAAAAATAACATGGATGAAAATTCAATTCATCTCAAAAAACTAACCGCAAAATTAACTACAAGAATATTACAGGAAATACCCGCTACAACTCTTAATGGACATCCAGATACACGAACTCCTAATAACACTCATTTTACTTTCCTTGGTGTAAATGGAGAAGATCTGATAATAAAATTGGATGAACATAAAATATCTGCATCTACTGGTTCTGCATGTTCTGTCAAGATACAGAAAGCATCTCATGTTTTAAAAGCAATGGGCTTTTCACATGAACAAGTTACAGGATCATTACGTCTCACGGTAGGAATAACAAATACAGAACAAGAAATAGATGAAACCGTAGATACACTAAAAAAAGTTGTTCAAGAGCTACGTGCAGTATCACCATACAAAAGCAAGTACAATTTTTAGTTCAAAAATTCAATTATGATAAAACTTGAATCTTATATTGGCTTTGATCTACAAGTGGTACTAGAGAATCCATTCCATCCCACACATAGACTTCTGCAGAATAAATACCAGGCAATGTAGGTATCCAACTAATTTCTTCATTTGTAGTAGATAAATTCACAAGATTACTTTCAGACCATTTTAGAAAGACTACTTTGTTGTCACTATCTTTTATTTGAACAATGTATGAAATTTCCTGAGAATTTGGATGTATGTTCGATATCATACTTTTGAAGTTTATTGTTTGCCCAACATGTGAACTTTGTAGTAACGGTCTTCCAGACTGATCACTGATTTGTGTAGATATTGAAATCATTGGAATGGTCATTGCAGACACATATTGATTTGTGGTTGTTGTAGGTTGAGTTGTAGAAGTTGCTACTGTAGAACCTACTATCACAGATCTGCCATATGCATCTCGAAAGTCATGATACCATGCCTGGACATTACCCCCCACAGGAGATACCAAGGTAGTTCCATCTTCACTGCATATCCAAGAAGGCATTTTAAAAATTCCTTTGAACACACCAGTACCCGGTCCAGTTTCGGTTAACGTAAAACCAGTAGCAGCAAGACCTCCATAGAACACTCCATTTACAGTACAATGTTGGAATCTAAATCCTTTAATCCAAACTTCCAAGAGTATGTTTCCATTATTATCTCCAACAGTATCATCTGCTGGAGAGCCAGGATCATTTACACTTGGATAACTCACTATGGTATTAGCGTCAGTAATCAAATCAGGATCATCAACAGTTATTGTCACATCAGAACCAATTCTATAATTTGATGAGTCAAGTGTTACGGTACCAGTATTTGTTGGAAGATTCTGTTGTGAGGTAACTGTTGTGGAAGCCCCACTTTGTGTACCTAAAATAGAAAAATGTATTGCATTAGCATCTGTAAGTTCAGTGTTTACAAGAAATTTAATATTACTACCAAAAGTTTGAAGACCTTTGATCAAATTGGGATCAAATTGGTTTAGTTGATTTATTACGGTGTATTCAATCGTTCCTGAAAATACACCAGAATTGGTAGATGTTTCTTGTAGTTCTGCTCTATAGATAGCATTGTTTACTTGTTGATTGTTATTCATCCCAAAAGAGAAGAGATCAAATACAATTGGTTGAGTGTCACTAGGATTTGAAATATTTCCAGAAGTGTTAAAGTTAATCTCCAAGAATACAGGTAGACTTGATGACATTGAATTTATTGAAGCGACCGCGTTATCACTTATTTGAATCAGACCATTACCAGATGTAATTTCTCCAGGTGTTACAATTGTGACTGGTGAAGAACCTACAGATCCAAAATACAGAGTCATGCTAGCACTAGAAAACGACGTTATCCCAAGCTGTTGTTGAAAAGATCTGAGATCATAATTAACCCAATTAGTTCCCTTTGAATTTGGTTGACTAGTGTCTATGAGTAGATTCTTGAGAGATTGAGCAGAGATACCCAGATTTAGTGTAATTTTCTGGAAATTCGACATTGATTGAGATCGAGTATCAATTATCAATCGTAATGAATTAGCATCAAACACAGTAGATGGTACACTGATCGAGTTTGAACTATTATAGAATGTAACATCAGAAGAACCACTCAATGTAAGAGGATTTCCAATCTTCAAAGTAGGTATTTTTGCAGAAGTTCTGAAAACATCTAGTTGATCAACCATATTGGAGTTGATGTTTTGATCATTATCCACAAGAGTGATTGTTTCTTGTTGACCAGGACCAAATTGACTCTGACCGCTACCAACGTTAAGACTTGCGGTTGTAGTACCAGAAACAATAGAAGTACTCTGAAGGTTATAAGTAATCGAACCAGAATGAGACCTAGGAGCATTTGATAATATTCCTATGGTTGATACACCAGCAAAAGAGCTTTCAAAAATGCCAGTATGCGGTCCTGTTTCTACAAAAGTTACCAATTTGTTATACACACCATTAAGAGATAGACTTGTCTGAACAGAATTAGTTTTCAGATTAACAACATCTGATGTATCCATACTTAATTTTCCATTATCTTTGAAACCAAGATTACTCAGATAGGGCATTAGATTTACAATACCAGAACCGCTTGCACTACTACCGGACTCTGCAAAGGCTTGATAAAACGTAGCAGGAGTAGAACCGACATTAAAAGTCCATGAATCTTGAGATGTAGGATCTATACTTAATTCAGCATCATCAATGGTTGCAAATACGTCAGAACTTGATGGATATGAAGTTCTATCAAGACTTAATGAAATATTTGGGATATCAGAATAATCAAGATCAACACTTTGTGTACCTGTAGATCTGTCATATTCTATGTGGACATTACCACTAAGTGTGAAGAGTTGAATCAGAGGCCATACATTTTGATTTATTCCTATTTGACCTGATGGAACTTGTGGATTGGAATTCAGTGAGGGAGGATTTCGTACAACATTATTTTGACTAGACGGAGTTGTCGGTGTACCGCTACAGGAGTTAAAACCTGCTGTACCTTGAGTAGTACCAGATAAGCCTGCAGAGTCCGGAATTGCCACCCCATCAGTTTGAGACACATCTACTCCCAAAACAGAAGAAGGTGTAGAACTTGAACAAAAAACTCCAAAATCAATACTTTGTCCAGGAGAACCAGATGCTGCTGCTTGGTCAGCTTGTTTTGCACTATCAGTATTAGCAAAGAATGCATACCAGTTACCATCTGAACCTTGTGCCATCAGAAGATTTTTTCCATTTATTGAAACATTTGGTTGACCTATTGTTTGATCTAGCTGAGTATTATCTTCCTGTACAATAACTTCTGTTACCATAGGTCCAGAAATATGATTATCAAAAATACTGTTTTCTGAAGAAACAAAAAGATTAGGGTGATCAGAATAGGCATTTACATTAGGTGAAGATAGTGGCGGAACAATCATTGAAAAAACTAGAAGAATTACAAGAATTTTATGCAACTTTCTAATGTGAGAAGATGTACAAGATAACGTTATCGAATAATTCATACTAAATTTTACCAAATGTCATTTGTACATTAGGTTTTAACCAGGGTAAGAGATGATGAACAATGTGATAAAACCTAAACCAATTCTAATAGTAAGTGGAATATTGGTATTGGCAGGTATTGCAATAACAGCATATCAATCACAGATAACTTCAGAAAATCTTTCAAATCAACAAAATACTCTAGACATTGGAACACAGATGATTGTCACAAAGGAAATGAGTCCGAACAGTAATCAGAAAGGAGTGTACTCTATTCAAATAACAGATTTTAAAAATGAGGATAATATCAAAGCAATAGTAACTGATCCTACCGGTACGCCAATTATAACAAACTCCATAACAAAAAGTCCAGTTCAAGAAACATTCAAGATTTCATCATCAGGAAATTATACATTACAGATAGAAAATCATGGACAAAGTGAGATACAGGTTCTCGGAATTATTGGATACTATCCACAAAATATAGAATTAGCAGACATTTCAGGGTTCATAGCACTCCTGATAGGCCTTAGCGGACTTGCAATTGGCATGATGTACTTAATTAGGAATCGTGCAAGATCTTAATTGAGAAATTGATCTAGTTCAGTTAATCCATCAACTACGTTTTTAAAATTATCATCACTTTCCATTATTTTATTTAGTTTGTTAAGATCAACTTTGAAAATTTCCTTACCGTCATTTTGAGTCATCACAACAAACTGGTGTTCCATCACATACGAAAGAAGACTTTTGATCTGATCTAGGGAGAGTCGTAGTTTCGCTGTCAAATATGCAGAGTCTTTTTCCCCACTCTCAAGCTCTGCAAGAATGGATGAGACATCTGGATCTACTAGAGTTTCCATCATTTTTTGTTTATCAAAACTTTCACTCATGTTCATTAACCATTACTAGAATGTAATATTTTTTTCTTAGTGTTTTAATTTTTTCATGGCATTCAGGAACACCAGGCTAGAGTTGAGCATACTTTAGCTCAGAATCTTAATTCTATTAACAAAATTTGCAAATCCCAGAGGTATTACAATAAATACTCTCTCTAAATGAGATTTCAAGTATTATTATTTTAGCATGGTTTTTATCGGGGATGCTGAGGATTTTTTATACTTGTCTTCACAAGAATTTAGACACATAGTTAGAATTGCTGGTAAAGATATCCCAGGTGCTAAAAAGACCATTATTGGAGTTGGTCAGGTGAAAGGAATTGGATATAATTTTGCAAAATCACTTTTAGAGGTGTTAAAGATCAATCCCAACAGTAATGTCGGTTTTCTTACAGAATTACAAGTAGAAGAAATAGAAAAGGCTATGAGAGATCCAATATCTGTTAACATACCCACATGGTTTCTAAATAGACGAAAGGATATGGATACAGGAAATGATTTTCACCTTATTACTTCAGATATTGACTTTAACGTAAGAAATGATATCGAACGAGAAAAAGGTATGAACAGTTGGAGAGGATTTCGTCACACATATGGATTAAAAGTTCGCGGACAAAGCACACGTACCAC
>CAYWWR010000066.1:0-7878 GCA_964462165.1 uncultured Nitrosopumilaceae archaeon | reverse complement strand
AGACGATTATCCAACAAGTAACATCGTCCTTTTAAACTTGTCTCATTATAGCAATACCAAATAATTTCGTCATAATACAAAGAGAAAAAGCCGAATTTCGCATTTCTAGAATAACAATGTTACTTGAGATTCTTTATTTTTTCAATTATAGCATGATGATCAGAGGTTGGCTCGGTGGATAAAATCAATATGCCATCTTTTTGGAATATGGTCAATAACTTTACCTTGCCTTTTGATTCAACAATCCAGTCTGTATTTCCAAGTTTATCGGTGAACATCTTGTCCATCATGGCCTTGACAGAGACCTGATGATGCGCTAATGCTGCAAGATCTTTGTCAAGCAGAGGTATGACCCCATCCTTTCGTGCAGTAGATACCAGTTCCTCATCAACAATCTTGCCTGCAAATCTAATCTGTATGTCAAGTGCCAGTATCTTTTTGCAATAATTGACGGTATCTGCAGATGTACTCATTTTGTATACAAAATATCTTTTGAAATAACCCTATTTAAGACATGTTTTGAATTTCTACTGGTACAATTAATTTTATTAAACATCATACCAAGATTGAAATTAAAATGAATCGTGTCCAAAAATACCTAGTTTCAGTTCTTGTATCAGTATGCATAGTAGGTGTCTTTGGCATACCACTAGGAGATCCAAAGTTTTTCGTCCAGGCAATTGCACTAGAATCATCATTTATCGCACTTGCGATAACATCATGGAAAAATTTCAGATATGCATACATTCCAAATTTCATTATCGCATGTCTAGTTATAGTTGGAAATACTGCATCTCCAAAACATTTGGAAATAATGTCTACACTACATCCATTTTACAATGGAATTGTATTAATTGTCGGAGGATACATCTTGCAAGGATTGTTACTTGTCACAAATGGAATCACACTCAAACAGTACAAAAAAACCAAATGAAATAATCGCGGATAAAAAATAAACGACTACCTGTGAGAAATTTGCAATTTTTAGGCACAAAATATCAGAACTAGAAGGTGCCGCCGGCAAGACTTGAACATGCGACAGCTCGGTCTTCAGCCGAGTGCTCTCCCGGGCTGAGCTACGGCGGCACATTTCATTAACCAATTCTGGGGGAATTAAAGTGTGTCTCTTACTTTTTCCAAGCAACATCAGAAATTTTTTTTCTTTTGTTTATTGTTCTGGCCACAACAAAAAGAAGATCAGATAATCTATTCATGTAGATTAAACAAGCATTGTTGACATCTTCAGATTCTGTCAAGTGTACCATGTTTGTTTCCGCCCTTCTACAAATTGCTCGTGCCAGATGTACATGTGAAGCAATCAAATCTCCACCAGGCAAAATGAAATAGGTTATCGGAGATAATTTTTCTTCAAGACGGTCTATCTCTTTTTCAAGATATGATACCATTTCAGATGTAACCCTGTTTGATTTATTTTCTAGATTTGGATTTGCAAGGTCTGCACCAACTACAAAAAGATCATTTTGTATTTGAGTTAGCAAATCGCGAATATCTTTTCCAAGTTTGGATGATAATATTATGCCAATTGAAGCATTTAGTTCATCTACCATGCCATAAGATTCAATTCGCGGGTTTGATTTTTTTACGCGCTTGTTGCCAATCAGACCAGTAGTTCCATCATCACCAGTTTTAGTGTAAATTTTCATAGATGTTTGGTAACACCCCAATTGCCATTTTAATCTTGTTTGGGTGGTATACTAGTTAAAAAAAATCAGACATACTCAAAGATTAAAACTGACGCATTTCATACAACTCTCAAATGTTGTTTGATTTTTTCTATCTAGCATCAGAACTTAAAAAAGTGCAGCGTAGCGGATGGAAAAATAAGGTTGGAGTAGAACACCCTGAATCTGTAGCAGACCATTCTTACGGAACTGCAATCATGGCCATGGTCTTCTCAGACATGCAAAGTCTGGATACTGGAAAAATTCTCAAGATGGCACTTCTTCATGATTTGGCAGAATCAATAATCGGAGATTTTATGCCAGATGAAATTACAAAGGAGAATAAAAAAACAGTTGAAGATGAATCTATGAAAGAAATTCTTGCAAAACTGCCAGAAAACATTGCGTTACAATACAACAACATATGGAATGAATACATGCAAGCAAGTACAAAAGAGTCCATTCTATTACACGAAATTGACAAATTTGAAATGGCCATTCAAGCTGTAAAATATTCTTCAGAGGGTTTTTCAAATGAAAAACTCGGTGTGTTTATTGATTCTGCAAAAAAAGAGATCAAGTCAAAAGAACTTGTAGACATACTGGATACACTATCGTATAAATAACAAGAATCAGTTTTTCAATCATGCAATATTTTGTCGCACTCAAGATGGGAGAAAAGCGAGTAAAAGAGGCCCGTGAATATCTCAATACATTATGTAATGATCAAGCCATGCCAGCCTTGGCATTACGAGATAACAAAACCAACGTGTGGGAACCTGTTGGCCAAGAAAATTTCTATGCCGTTTTAAATGACGTGGGAGGATATGTTCTAACAGATTCAACAGGATACATGATAGTACTTTGTGATAAAAATGGAATTTCAAAAGCTCTTGTTAGAAGTGTGGATGCAGAAAGAAAAGAAGCAATTGTTGTAAGATTACGCGAAGACAAAATTGAGGAACATAAGGGAGACGTAGTCCTCCCAGTCTGATGATATAACAATCATGACAAGAGCAATTAGCATCAAGATTAAATTAGTACAATGCATTCATTTTAGGAAATGACAAAAAAGTTTTCTCATGACATTGAGGTCAAGGGACACCTTATTGATTCTATGATATTGACAAAGATCTTCGATGTTATTATGGACCTAAAGGGCGAATTTCAAGTTCAAGAGTTCAAGGTGGGCAAGCACAAAAAAGATGAGAGTCATGCCAAACTTTCAATTCAAGGTCAATCTCAAGAACATTTAGATAAAATTCTAGAGGCAGTATACCGCGAAGGTGCAACTTCAAAGATCCAGCAAGAAATCGCACTAAAACAAGCACAAAAAGACATGGTTATGCCAGATGATTTTTACAGTACAACTAACAATCATACCGAAATTTTCCACAAAGGAAAATGGATTCGTGTAGAAAACATGATGATGGACAAATGCATCATTGTAAAAGAAAATAGAGCATTCTGCACTCCAATTAGAGACATCAAAAAAGGTGACAAGATAATCGTAGGAGAAAAAGGAATACGAGTTACTCCACCAGAGAGACCAAGGGAAGGAGTCAATCTATTTCAATTTATGAGCAGTGGAAGTTCAAGTGAAAGACCAACACAACACATTGCAAGAAAAGTTGCAGAAGACATCTACAAGATAAAAAAACAAGGCGGAAAAATTGTTCTAGTAGGCGGACCTGCAATTGTCCACACAGGAGCATCAGATTCAATTTCATTATTGATAAGACTAGGATTCATCAATGCAGTTCTTGCAGGAAATGCACTTGCAGTTCACGATATAGAATATTCCACTCTGGGTACATCACTTGGAATGAATGTTCAAGACGGTACACTTGCAGTTAGAGGCCATAGAAATCATATGCAAGCAATAAATGCAGTCTTCAAAGCAGGCTCCATTCGCAAAATGGTAGAAAAAAAAGTATTGAACAAAGGCATAATGTACGAGTGCATAAAAAATAAAGTACCTTTTGTTCTTGCAGGTTCACTGAGAGACGATGGTCCATTACCAGATGTAATAACAGACATGACAGTGGCACAACGCAAATACAAAGAGATTGTTAAAGATGCAAAACTTGTCATCATGGTTTCAACAATGCTTCATTCCATTGCCACAGGAAACATGTTACCAGCTGATGTCAAAGTGATTGTAGTAGACATTAGTCAGCCAACAGTAACAAAACTCATGGATAGAGGAACCTGGCAAGCACTCGGTATAGTGACAGACGTAGGAGCCTTTTTGCCCCTAGTTACGCAGGAAATTCAAAAAATATCAAAAAAAGCCAATTGATGAAATTCATACTCATTATTCATATAGTATAATCACCAATACCATACGTGCGTCTAAAGGATAAGGTGGCAATTGTCACTGGTGCTTCAAGCGACATTGGATTAGAGATATCAAAGAAATTTGTAGAAGAAGGAGCCAAAGTTGTTCTACTTGGAAGACAAATTGACAAGCTAGAACAAGTCAGAAAATCAATTGCAAATCATTCTTCAAATACTGTTGCAATTGCATGTGACCTTACAAACGAGTCCCAAGTAATTCAAACCATAAATCAGATAATGAATCATTATGGAAAAATTGACATTCTAGTAAACAACGCAGGAACAATTACGGATCCAATACACTTTCATGAGATGCAAGAAAAAGATTTGAACTCGTTAGTTGATATCAACATGTTTGGCACGTTTAGAATAACAAAATCTGCCATAATCAAGATGCTTGAGAACAAAAACGGTGGAAGCATAATCAACATAGGTTCGATATCAGCCGAGAGAGCAATACCAAAAGTTCACCTAACAGTATATTGCACAACAAAAGCTGCGATAAACATGTTTACCAAAGGATTGGCAGTAGAGTACGCTAGAAAAAATATTCGTTGCAACTGTATCAATCCAGGTATAGTCAATGCCGGAATGATAAAGTCATATCTTGATTATCCAGAAGCAAGAAAAGTATTGGAAGACAGACAACCAATAAACAGAATAGGACAACCAGCAGATGTGGCAAATGCTGCAATATACTTGGCATCAGATGAATCAAAATGGATCTCAGGTGTAATCCTTAACGTAGACGGCGGAAAATCTGCATCGGAAGGATAAGTCAAACAAAATATTTTATCAAATTCAGACCAAAGGTATTTGTGGAAAATCTATTCAATTCTCTTGTAAATTGCTTTAAAATCTTCAGCAATTCTATATGCAATATTTTCCAAATGTGTAACTTCGGTCATGTTAGATTTACCAAGACCGATTTGTCTCATCATGGTATTACACTTGTGTACTTGCATGTGGTCTGCATCAAGGTCTTTACTTGACCAAGCCTTGAAACAATCACTAAAGTCTAGGCAGAAATTCAAGATTATGGATTCCCAATCGCTGTTAGACGTTGGATATCCGATGCCACCAGCCAATTCACGAAACTCGTTGCTCTTGTCGGTAAACAACATTTTTAGAGACTTTTTTGCTTTTACTGCATCATAGTTATCAAGTGCGTTTGACCCTTGCATGGTAACCCTCGAATAATATTCTATTTTAAGTTCACCCCTATCAAGGCTAGAAAACACTGATAAAATCACGCCTTGTCGGTTTTTTACCACACCTAGGGAAAATAGTTGAAAAAACCATCAGTGCTAGTCATATCTAAAAGAATGAAATCTTAAATATTAAACAATAAAGATAGTCATAGTAACAATGAATTCAAAAATATCTCTTGCATCTATTGCACTTTTAACAATTTCATTCATGGCAGCAACTGCGCAAGCTCCAATCACCGTTACAACTGATAAAACATCTTACGCAGATGGTGACACAATGACCATATCAGGTGCCGTGGCAGACCAGCTTAACATACCAGTATCAATAGTAATTAGAGACAGTTCTCAAACTCCAGTATACATTGCACAAGCAAGTCCAGGCGCAAGCAACACATATTCAGCTACAGTAGTTGCAGGAGGTAGTCTCTGGAAAAATACTGGCACATATGAAATCGATGTAACATACGGAGGATCTGACAAAACTGCCAAGACAACATTTACCTTTACACCAGCTAGTCAAACACCGACACCAAGTATAACACCCCAAACCAATAGTACCATTCCAGCAGTTCCAGAATTTGGTTCATTGTCTGTCATAATATTTGCACTAGCCCTAGTATCCACACTAGCACTGTCTGCAAAGATAAGACCTAGTATTAAAATCTAAATTTCTTTTCAGATACACTAGATTTCATCCCAGAATAAATCAAAAGATGTCAATTCTCAAGTTTTAAATTATGATCAAGTGTATAACACGCCAGCATGCAGCGTGATTTACAATTAACAGTAAGAATGGCAATTAGCTTTTTTGCTCTAACCATAATCTATCTAGCATTTTTGAGTTTTATTGCAATGTATTTTGGATTAGGTATTCTTCCAATTACAGTTATTGCAGGACTAATGATTGGTGCACAGTGGTTTTTTTCTGACAGGATAGTAATGTGGAGTACGGGAACCAAGATTGCATCCAAAGAAGAATATCCAGTATTGCATCAAATAATAGAAAATTTGGCACAAAAAGCAAATCTTCCAAAACCCAGAGTTGGAATTATGACAAGTGATGTTCCAAATGCATTTGCAACTGGAAAAAATCCCAAGAGATCAATAGTAGTTGTAAGTACTGGAATATTACGAATTCTAGACAAAGAAGAACTTGAGGGAGTCTTGTCACATGAAATTACCCACATTAGAAACCGAGACGTAACTATTATCACACTTGCCAGTTTGTTTTCTACTATTGCATGGTATTTGATGCAATCTTCCATGTTTAGTACAATGTGGGGAGGTTACGGATATGGTGGAAGACAACAACAAGGTGGAAATACATTTCTTATTCTTATTGTCGCAGGAATAGTTTGGTTCCTAAGTTTTTTGATAATTCGAGCAATATCTCGATATCGAGAATTTGCAGCAGATAGGGGCGGAGCATATCTCACAGGCAAACCAATGAATCTGTCCCGTGCACTGATGAAGATAAGCGGAGAAGTAAAGACTGCACCTGTTCCACAACTCAAAAAGATGGAAGGAATGAATGCATTTTTCATAATACCGGCAATATCTGGTGAAACCATTGCGCGATTCTTTTCTACACACCCTCCAGTTACCGAACGTGTAAAACGCTTGATGCGAATTGAACAAGACCTTCGTAATCAAGATAAACTTGGAATCTAAATGATCTCGTCCTAGATTCAAGACAAATAAAGATAAAATAGATAATTACAATAATTCTTAATTTGTTTTGTGAGTTCCCAATGTACAAAAAATACATAGTGCATAATATTTACTGGAAATATCGCGAGTACAACCACATTTACAGTCACATTTTCCAAGTTTCAATTCTGTTTCCACTCATCCTGTATTTGTAGACCTAATATGTGTTAGATTGTATCATGTAGTCGATACCAATATCCCTGACAATCAAACACGCATCACATTGAGATATACTAAAACCAAGAAAGAAAAAATTCTAAATTGCTTTCTCATTTTCTGCGCCAGTGGCAATATCTATTGCACGTGAAAGTTTGTACATGAAAATCTTGCCAACTTTAGTATTGCTGCGAACAATGTTTACTACTTGATTCTCGTCTTTTTCTTCCACAATTACAGTTACAATATACTTGTCTGAGAACTCGGGAATGAATGTCTCAGTACCTTTTGCTGCATGTAATGCTGGTCCAGCTGTTTTACCCCTTCCGCGAACTTTCATTATTGTAATTCCTCCTACATCTATTTTTTTTAATTCGTCACTGATGGCTCTAATATCATTTTGTGGAACAATTGCATCTATACGTATCATGTAAATCATGACAGAACTTGCACTAGATAATATTTTTGCTAAAAAAAGACTCAGATAGCTTGTTCGTCTTTTTTAGGAGTTTGGATATCATAGGCTTCCGAAATTGAGGTAACAAATATTTTTCCAAATTTAGAAGCGCCTCTAATGGCTTCAATTACCTCATTTTTCTTTTCATCTGGTACTATTACTTCCAGAATAAATCGCTCTCCAAATTCAGGAGTAAAAACCTCGGTTCCCTTGGATGCATGAATCTCTTTTGCAATAGTTTTTCCTCTACCCCATCCTTTGTATGCTGTGATTCCACCAACTGATAATTTTTTTAGTGCGTCACTAATTGATTTTATTTCAT
>CAYWWR010000065.1:0-8023 GCA_964462165.1 uncultured Nitrosopumilaceae archaeon | reverse complement strand
GGAGTCATTTCTTGGATTGGATATAATATGGCGACCTCAAGACCATCTCCTTCATCTCTTGTAACTGATGACAAGTAATCACTTAGATATTGCTGCATCAACTACTGCTTGGTAAAATCTTGGACCTACTGGTCGTACAATTTTTGCACCCAAAATTTCAGATTTGACATTTACAACGCTTAAGAAATGTTGTGGTGCTAATGATGAAACTTGGTCTTTTTTTTCTGCACGGATGTGACAATAGTAATGTATTACAGCTTTTTTCTTTGCAGCTTTAATGGCAGACTCGAGAAACTCATCTGATCTTTCTGGTAGTAACATTAGGATTCTATCTCCAGTATCATGCAATTTTTCTTCTATAATTTTTGCGGCGTCTCCTTCTATTGATTCTACGGTTCCTTTTAGTTTATTCAATAATATATTCTCAGAGCATAATCTAGCTGCATCTGGATTGATATCAATATTGTATACGTGACATTTTTTCTTCTTTGCAGCTACGATGGAAAACATTCCAACTCCACCAAACATGTTGATTATAGTTTCTCCGTCTTTGATTGTCTCTGCAATTCTTTCACGTTCTGTTGAAAGTCTGGGTGAAAAAAAGGCCTTTTCCACATCCACTTTGAACCTACAACCATGTTCCTTGTATTCAGTTTCAGTCTTGTCGTCTCCTGCGAGAAGCTCCAACTTTCTTATTCTGTAATCTCCTTCAACTGGAGATGATTGGCAATAGATTGATTTTGCCATCTTTACCTTATCCAAGAGAACCTCACCGATTATTTTTCTTTTTGGCAGAAGGGAATCTGGGACCCTTAGTATGATGATGTTTCCTATTTGATCAAATGCACCGTAAAGCTCTTCTGCCTCCGCTTCTGTGAGGATCCCAGCTACTGCCTGTTTTAACATCTTTGTCAATTTCTATAGTAAAACTTTCCAGATTGTTTTTGTTCTCTGTCTAATCTGCTTTCTAATTTATTTACTCTGGGTCTCATACTGGTCTCATCTCTTCTATATGTCATGTCAAGAGATCTCAAGAATTCATTCATGCCATCTACCTTTGGTTTTGGAGTTGTTGCATGACCTTCTCTTCCAGGAGTTCCATGGAATATGACAATTGAATCAGAAATCAAATCCATAAGTTGAATATCATGATCAACTATTATTGCAGATTTTCCATAAGATCTTACATATCTTTGAATAAGTTTTGCTACTGCTATTCTATCCTCTACATCTAGAAATGCAGAGGGTTCATCAAGTGCATAGACATCAACTTTTTGCAAAAGGCATGCTCCAATTGCCACTTTTTGAAGTTCTCCGCCCGACAAGTTTTTGACAGATTTGTTGTATAGTTTTTTTATCTTCATTGGATTGACTATGACTTCTTCTTCTGGGGTTTCTTGTATTGATCCGCCATATGCTTTCTCAAGTAGAGCAATTACTTCAATGTCAAAGTCATTTGTTAGATATTGTGGCTTGTAGGCAATCTTTACTTTACTTTCTATGCTTCCAACATCTGGTTTTTCAACACCTGCTATCATCTTCATCATAGTTGTTTTTCCTAATGCATTTGCACCAACAATGCCTAAAACCTCACTTTTCTTAACTCTGCCTGCATCAATTGATAACGAAAAGTTTCCAAATTTTCTCTCTAGATTTGGATAGTTTATGATATTCTCAATTGTAACAAATTCATCTGTTGATGTAGATGCATCAAACTTGAATGCTGCATCTCTGAACCTGACATTCTCATTTGGAAGATAACCATCAAGGAATACGTTAATCCCAACTTTGGTAGAAAGCATGTTTGCAACTATGCCATATGCTGCAGGTTCACCATAAAGAATCTCGATAAAATCACTTAGATAATCTAACAATGTTAGATCGTGTTCTACTACCATCACACTTTTTCCATCCTTGGCAAGGTCCTGAATTACTCTAGCAACTCCAATTCTCTGAAAAACATCGTTATACGATGATGGTTCATCAAAGAAATAAAAGTCTGATTCTCTTGATGCTGCTACCGCTACTGCAATTCTTTGTAATTCTCCTCCACTCAAATCTGTAATCTTATTTTCTAAAGAGTTTTGCAAGCCAAGTTGTTGTATTAATTCTCGTGCTTTTCCACGTTCATCATATTTTTCTAAAAGTTCTTTTGCATTTCCATCAAATACCTTTGCTAAGTTGTATACTTGTTGAGGTTTTATGGATGCCTTTAACTCGTTATTTGCTATTTTTTCAAAATGTGGTTTAAGCTCAGTGCCTTGAAAATGTTTTAAAATTTGACTCCATTCTGGAGGTGTAGCATAATTTCCCAAGTTTGGTCTGAGGTTTCCAGATAATATGCCAACTACAGTACTTTTTCCTATGCCGTTTCTTCCTAAAAGACCCATGACCTGGCCTTTCTTTAAACTAGGAATTCTGTAAAGCCTGAATGCATTTTGACCATACTGATGAATCTTGTCTGTCTTTAGTTCTTCTGCTAGATTGACAATTGTTATTGCATCAAATGGACAAACCTTGACACAAATTCCACATCCATTACAAATATTTTCATCAATCTGCGCCTTGGCAGTTTCTTCATTTAGTACTATGCAATCTGAACCCATTTTGTTTACTGGACAATATTTGATACATTCTAGACCACATTTCTTGGTCTGACAATTTTCCTTGTCAAGTACTGCAACTCGATGAGTCATACGTACTTCCGCTTTTCTTAATTTATATCTCTATCAAGCAAGATTAATACATAACATTGGAAGCCAAAGAAACTAAGCCGGCCACAGCGTTGGGGTCCGACCCGGTCCCATACCGAACCCGGAAGTCAAACCCAATGTCGCTACTGTGTTACTAAGGTGCGAGAGCCCTTGGGAAGCAGTAGTGCTGGCGCCTTTTACTAGTCTAAAGCAACAGAATTGGGAGATGCATACCATGTAGTTTCTATAGGCGTGTTTTTGTCAAAACCACGCTTTTGTGCATCATCTGGAAAATTATCGATGTATTCTGATACAAGATCTCTTACAATTCTATCTATCTCAGTAACTGAAGACACATCGGTGAACAATGATTGTATTTCATTACATCCTACAACGTAACCATTTGCGTTAGGTGTTATAGTAAAGGTGATTTTGTGTAGTTTCTGACTATCTGTCATATACTGTATATGTTTACAAAACCTAAAAAAGATCACGATCAATCATTGATACTATGAGTAACTGTAGTATATGCGGAGAAAAATTCTCTGATGATATTAGATTTCTAAATCATATGATGGAAAAACATGGATTTCGAAATCCGAATGTTGGAACACCTGATAGAAACAGTAGAGGATACTAGTTTTTAGAACTTTAAGGCTATTTTTTTGCTGTTAGACAATAGACTTCCGGTTCTCATAAAAAATGCTTTTGGAGTTTTACAATCTTGACTACAGTTGGAAGATGAGTCATAGTCTAGATGTTTTCTTGATCTGCCAGTTAAAATATTGAAAAAGAGGGGTAAGATTGCTGCTCTTCCACCATATGCTGTCTTCTTTGTCATGAACCAGAACATTTTGGTAGAATCATAGTTGTAATCAAAAATCTCTGATTTTATTTTCATCCCGATATCAGAATAATGACCAACGATCAAGATCTTGTCTTTAGCAAAGATGTGTACAACATTTGCAAATTTAGAACAAAGGTAGCATTTATCATCATAAATAACAAGAGGTAATAGATCTCTTATATCCATATTTTTTCTACGTTGACTTTGGATTAATGTTTTGTGAAATAACTTTTTATTTACTCCAAATGCGCTAAAAAACATGAATTTGAATTCATGTGGAAATTCTAAGATCCAAATTTTGGCATGGACATGGCTCTAAATTATTATCATATTTTCAAAAAAGTAAAAGAATCTAGGAAACTTGTGATTAAAGGAATTACTACTGCTGGCTCTGGTCATCCTGGAGGATCATTTTCCATGGCAGAGATTCTGGGGTGCATGTATTTTAAATTCTTACACTATGACCCACAAAATCCTCTTTGGGAAGACCGAGATAGACTTGTGTTATCAAAAGGCCATGCCTCACCTGGCTTGTTTTCTAATCTTGCAGTAGCTGGATTTTTTGCTAAATCGGAAATGGAGACTCTAAGAAAATTTGGAAGCAAATTGCAAGGTCATCCTGACTTTAAGTGTCCAGGAGTTGAGTTTTGTGGCGGATCGCTTGGATTGGGATTATCATTTTCTATTGGAATGGCTCTTGCTGCAAGAATTGATGGAAAAAATCATCATATCTACACAGTAATTGGCGATGGTGAATCTGATGAAGGACAAGTTTGGGAGGCTGCCATGACTGCACCTAAATACAAAGTGGATAATTTGACAGTTTTCTTGGATAGGAACTTCATTCAGCAAGATGACTATACAGAAAGAGTAATGCCGCTAGATGAGGAGCTTGTCAGTGATGATATTTCTGAGATGTGGAAAAATGCTGCAAGATGGAAGGTGGGAGATAAATGGAGATCTTTTGGATGGAATGTCTTGGAAATAGACGGTCATCGTATAGAACAAATTTCCAAGGCAGTAAATTCTGCATTGCAAACAAAGGGAGCTCCATCAATTATCATATCTCGCACCATCAAAGGCAAATCTGTAGAACACATGGAAGATAATCCGAAATGGCATGGGGTTGCACCAAATCCCCAAATGTCCCCGATAATTGATCTAGAATTAGATTGTCAATTTTTGATATCTCCCTCCATAATTGCAGGTGACATGATGAATTTAGAAAACGAAGTCAAGAGAGCATCTCTTGCAAGAGCAGATTTTATTCACCTCGATGTGATGGATGGCGTATTTGTACCAAACAAAACATTTGATCATGAAAAAATAAAACAACTAAGACCACTCACTCCAATTCCTTTTGATACTCATCTTATGATCACAGAACCCGTAAAACATGTGAAGAACTATGTCGATGCAGGATCTGACATAATTACAGTGCATGCTGAAGTCTGCGACGAATCAAGTTTTGGAGAAATTCATGATATTCTGCGCTCAAATTCTGTAAGTGTAGGACTTGCAATTAATCCTGATACTGAATTGCCTCAATGGTCTGAGAAATTCATTCAAGATTTGGATCAGCTAATAATAATGTCAGTGATTCCAGGCAAATCTGGACAAAAATATATTGAATCTACACATGAAAAGACACAGCGAATAGGTAAATTCTTGTCTGAACGAAAATTTGAGGGTCTAATTGAGGCAGACGGAGGAGTAGATTTGACAAATATAGAATCATGTTTCTTGGATGGTGCTAGAGTATTCGTAGGTGGAAGCGCAATAATCGGACAAAAAGATGTTCGGGCTACAATTATTGAATTTAGAAAGAAGCTAATGCATGCAAGAAGAAAACTCTTGATTAACAAAGCTCACAGCCTTGGAGGTAATGATCTTGTAAAAAGATGGATAGATCTACATGAGGTAGGTAAAAAGAAGACTGAACTTTTACAAATAGCACAGGAGGCAGGTTTTGCATGACTGAATTTGCTGATATGAGAACTGTTTATGGTGAAACACTCATCAAGTTGGGAGAAGAAAATCCTAACATCGTTGTAGTTGGTGCAGATACCACGGACTCATTAAAGACAAAACCCTTTGGAAAAAAATTTCCAAATAGGTTTTTCAATGTTGGCATAGCTGAAGCTAACTTGGTTACTATGGCTGCAGGTCTTGCAAATGAAGGTAAAATTCCGTTTGCAAGTACTTATGCCGCATTTCTTCCTGGTCGGTGTGTTGACCAAATACGCAATGCAATAGCATATCCTTCAAGAAACGGAAAAAACGGATTAAATGTAAAAATGGTTGTATCTCATGGAGGTCTTAGCGTTGGTCCTGACGGTGGTTCTCATCAACAGATTGAAGACATTGCAATAATGAGAGTCATTCCAAATCTTAAGGTCTTTGTTCCAGCTGATACTATAGCTGTAGAAAAACTCACTCGACTTTTTGCACAAGTTTATGGTCCATGTTACATGAGATTGGCAAGATCAAAAACACCTGTAATTCATTCAAAAGAACAAGACTTTCAGATGGGTAAAGGAATTGTTCTGCGAGATGGATCTGATTGTACTATTGTTGCATGTGGAATAACTGTTAGTATTGCTCTTGAAGCTGCAGACTCTTTGAAACAAGAAGGAATTTCATGTAGAGTCATTGATATGTTTTCCATCAAACCCATTGACTCTGAAATTTTAGAAAAGGCAGCACGTGAGACTGGAGGGATAGTTACATGTGAAGAACATAATGTATTGGCAGGATTTGGTTCTGCAGTTGCAGAGACAGTCTCTGAGACATATCCTGTTCTTGTAAAACGTATAGGGGCAAAGGATCAGTTTGGTGAATCTGCAAGAGATGGTGAGATTCCGCTCTTACTTGAGAAACATGGCATTACATCAATTCATATATCTAATGCCGTCAAGTCTATTCGGAGTCAAACCAGATGAAGATATTTCTGGATACTGCTAATATTTCAGCAATAAAGATGTATAACGATATGGGTCTTGTAGATGGAATCACTACAAATCCATCTCTGATGGCAAAGGAGGGAGGCGATCCTCAAAAAGTTATGGAAGAAATTGTTCGAATTATCAAAGGTGATGTTAGTTTGGAAGTATTGAGCTTAGAAACCGATGGAATGCTAGAAGAAGGTAGACGACTTAGAAAATATGGTAACAATGTGATAGTAAAATGTCCTCTAACTCCTGATGGCCTAAAAGCTTGTAAGATCTTGACATCTGAGAATATTCCAGTAAATATCACACTTTGTTTTTCTGTAAATCAAGCAATATTGGCAGCAAAAGCTGGTGCAAAATATGTAAGTCCATTTATCGGAAGACTTGATGATAATGGACAAGATGGCATGAATCTTATCAAAGAGATACGCCAAGTCTTTGACAATTACAAATTTAGTACACAAATTCTTGTTGCAAGTGTAAGACATCCAATGCATGTGGTTGAAGCTGCAAAAATTGGAGCAGATGTGGTAACATTACCGCCTGATATACTTGGAAAAATGTTAAAACATCCTCTAACAGATATTGGTCTGAAAAACTTTCTTTCAGACTGGGAAAAACTCAAGAAAGAAAACCCAAATATCAAAATCTAAGTTTTTTTATTTTATTCAGTGTTTTCCTATCCATTGGTATCTGTATTCTTCATCAAATAATTCTGATTTGATGTCATTGTTTGATGGCAATCCTGCATGCATCTTAACTTCAAAAAACCCTAAACTACCTTTGTATGGAATTGGAACTCTGAGAGCCTGTGGTTTTCTAAGAAGAAATCCATATTTGTGACGTAGAAATTCTTCGGTTGCAAAATGTTTGTTATAATCATTTTTGAGATCCTTTATGGACTCATATGATTTTACATCATAAATTTCAGCTTTTCCTATTATTACTCCTGTTCTAAGACTTGACTTGTCAATACCTAATTTCTCACATGCGTTGTCTTTGATTTTGATTGGTGCATGAATTAGAAATTCACCTCTAAATTTTGTATTCCATGTTCGCAACTCTATTGTTTTTTTACCGCTAATTATCAAATCGGCATAAGGTTGTGATACTGATAGACATTTCATCTCAACTAGTTCCTAGTACATTCAAAACTCTTTTTGGAATATCACTTAGTCTACTTACAGCAAGAGTACGTTCGTAACCAAGTCTTCTGAGATTGTTTGCAATCATTATTGCATCTTCTGTATCTGGTCCACAACCTATTGCAACCATCTTTATTCCAATTGATTTGAAATCTCTCATTATAGAACGAACTGCATCAGGATCTGACGGTTCACCATCTGTCAATGTTAAAAATATGTCTGGTTTTTTTGATCGAAGAGATGGTAGCAACATGTTGTAAACTTCTGCTAGTGGAGTACTACCATTTGCTTTTATTTTTACAAGCCTCTTTGCAGAGATATTATTCCATTTCAAATTTTCTGGTTTTATCAACCAACAAATAACTTGTTTTTGTTCTGTGTTAAATG
>CAYWWR010000064.1:0-8392 GCA_964462165.1 uncultured Nitrosopumilaceae archaeon | reverse complement strand
TAGAATGGGATATTTACCAATCAAGAATAGGCTTGGTCAATCTTAACAAATCAGTGTTTACAAAAATTTTCAATAGTCTAAGTGAAAAAAAGGTAATAGAAATTGCATCAGTTGGAAAAGATGAAATGCTTGATATTGCAATGTTCATGAAAGGAGAGACAAACATAATTTCCTTCATGTCATGGTTTGAAATGCAAATGATCAACTCTTCTGTTCAAGTAAGTCACATGTCTGACAAAGGTATGCACACATTTGTTATGAAACATGAGATTGGTAAAAACTGGTCACTATACAACAAAACAATCTTGGAGTTGATATTTGAAGAATTGTTCCACAAAAAAATTGATATAAAATATGACAAGAATATGTTCGCACTCAGATTCTCAGAATGATTTGAAAATAAAATCAATACTGCTAGTTTCAAGACTGTGAAACAGAGTCACCTAGGACAAATTTCAGGCGTATAAAACAAGTCAATATATGATTTCATCAAGTATTGACAGGCTAGTTTAACCTCATGAGCACCACTTTTTCACAGACAGAGGCGAATACCTTTTATTCTAAGACAATTCAAATACTAAAAATGTCTAAAAAGATGCTAGTTTTTGCAGCATTGTTTTCTATTGCATTATCCATGACAATAACACAAGAGGCAAGTGCACTAACTACAGGAACAGGAGAACATGAAGGTATCATGTCAAACTGGAATCCAAACAAAGTCTGTGGTAATCACATCTGCCAACCAGGAGAAAATACCAAATGGTCATCAGCTGTATCAGCATCACAACGTCAAGGTCCTGGCAAAGCTACAGGTGCACAATTTGGATTTGTTGTAATGCATCAAATAGTTGTAAACTATCTAACAGGACCAAGAGATGTAAATCAGTATACTTGGATCAATTCAACTATGCCAATGCAGACAAACATGAACTCTACTGGCTCAATGTCGTCAAGTATGAATTCAATGGGTTCAATGCCAACAAGCAATTCTACTGGATCAATGCAAACAGGTAATTCTACAGGAGCAATGCCATCAAACAATTCCACCAGTTCAATGCCATCAAACACAAATTCAACTGGATAAAGTAGACATTTTTATTTTAAAACCAAATCCTGACAAAAACACAACCCAATATAGAAAAACAGATCTAAAGTTAATGTTAAATTGGTAGGTTTGACTCAATTTCGTAATGACAGAGTTTGAAGAGTTTGCATATGCCCTTTTAGATCAACTTTCAGTTGAAATAAACGAAGAAAAAGAGATAACAAACTCAGAGTCAAAATCAAGTCAGGCGTTTGCCGGAAAAATAAAGTTTGAAGATATTGAATCAATCTGCAATAGGCTATTTGCAGACATGTCAAAAAAAATATCAGAGTTTACAGGAATTCCAGTATCGCAGACAAGAGTAGAGTTTCCTGAACTTGTCGAGTTCAAACGTCTCAAAGGACGTAAGGTGTACCCCACAAGAGAATCTGCAGAGTTTGTAGACGAACTCTTCACAGCAATTGCACATGAAGATGTTCAAAAAATAGCAGCACTTGCAGAAAATCAGACCTTTAGATATCTAGTCTATTCCACATATGCAAAAGGGTACATTTCACAGATATCTACCACATATGGTGATTTTTATGAATCTGCAATATACCTAAACAAGTTCATTCTATCAAGTTACCCCAAGATAATATTACACAAACAAGGCGAGCCCTACGAGTCAAGATTTGATCAAGTAAATTCAGGATACATCGGAGCCTTGAAGATGACCATCCTCGAGGAACAAATTCATTCAATACAAAATAATTTGTACAACATAAACAAAAATGCTGTATCTGAAGTAAATGCAATCAACGAAGAGCTTGCAAAAATAATCTTAGGCCTTGATGATACTACTACAAAAAATCTTTACAATTATTTACAATTACCCGAAGTTCCAGATGAATATCCAGTAGCAAAGAGGGCAAACCTATTTTTCATATTAAATCCAGACAATTTCATAGTTCAAGTCTTGGGCCCAGATGTAATGACATTTACCAAGGTGACAGTTGATCCCAAAATCTTGGAAATGATTCCACAACTTCTTGACATTTACCAAAGATGGTTAAAACCAATCCAGGCACATCATGCCGCATTTACAACAATGGAAGGAATGGCAGAGTTTGCGGTAAAAAACATTCTAAAAGAGGATCAAGATTTAAAAAATTATCTAGTCACATTTGCAAATAGTGACATCTCAACATATCAGATTAGAAAAAGCATGGGAACAGACTTTACAGAACATATCTTTGCAAAACTAGGCAATGATACATACAAGACATTGATTGCAAATCCTCCAACAACTAGGGAACTCAAAAATCCAGAGAGTTATCTAAATAGAAAATGAATGAATTTGATCCATTTGCAGCAGAGTGGATCTCTTATGCAAAGAGTCCACAGTACACGCTAATTGAAAAGTGCCTAAAACTATCTCAGACCCTAGAGTTTCCGGACTTGGACATTACAGAATACATACAAAAATTGAGATCATTTGAACAGGGGCTGTGTGAGCACATATCCGATGTCAAAAATCCCATTTACCTTGTTTCCATGTTAAACGAGTACATGTTTGATGTCTTGGAGTTTGAAGGAAATAGTGATGACTATTACAATCCAAGAAACAATTTTCTAAATGTAGTAATAGACAAGCGTACCGGAATACCAATCACACTATCAATTATTTACATCGAGCTTGCAAAGGCAATAGGACTTGAGCTTCGTCCTGTTGGATTTCCAGGACATTTTCTTGTAAAATATTCAGAAGAGCTTGTTTTGGATCCATTCAATGGAGGTAGTCTATTGAATGTTGAAGACCTCCAGGACATACTTGATGCTACATATGGTGAAGGAGTAGAGTTTGAACCAGAGTATCTAAACGATATCGAGCCAGAAAAGATTTTGATAAGAATTTTACGAAACCTAAAGGGTTCTTACACCGAGTCTTTTAGTTATGAAAAGGCAATGCACTGTGTAAACATGATACTAGGTCTTGATGCCAACTCACCTGAAGATATCAGAGACATGGGAATTATTCAGACAAGACTGCTCCAAAATGATCTTGCGTTAGCATCTCTTAACAAGTACATCGAGCTTGCTCCAGAAGCAGATGATGTTGATGAAATATTAGAGATGATAAAAAACATCAAAGAGAAATCTAGTCAATAATTGATTGTACGTCTTTTCCTTTCTTGATCAATTTGTGTTCGTATCTTACAATCTTATTTCGGAATGTGCCTTTGAGGATATCTACTTCATTTCGCAGACTGGCTACTTCATCTTCAAGTCTGGCTACTCTTTCATAAATTGATTCGTCTTCGCCTGGCATATGTTTACTCTTCACTAGATGTGACCTTAAAAATTTATGGTTTATTTTATTGAGGATTTTGTCAGTATTTTCTATAGTGTAAATTCGCCGTTACATGATTGGCATTTGCCTTTTTCGCTTCCAATCAATCCTATTATCAAAATTTTTCCGATTGTACCGCATTTAGGACAGAGGCCGGTTGTAACGTTTTTTGGACCGCTAGATCTTGGTTTTACTGTTTTTCTCCTTACCATTGAATAAATTCGCGAAATTCGGTTTATTAAGTTTAAGCGTAGATCGCAAAAAGCGCGGGGAGTGGGATTTGAACCCACGGGTCCTTACGGACATGGGATTAGCAATCCCACGCCCTACCAGGCTAGGCGACCCCCGCACGATGTTTGCTGAAATTTAAACTGTTATTATAACTTTGGAACCAGAGCTAGAATGAATTTCCCTATTCTTCGCCAAAACGTTTGTAGTTTTCTACAAGATCCTTGAGATGAATTTTCTCTCCGCCTACAATCTTCAAATCCACTTTGATTTTGCCTTTTTCAACAGTGATAATATTGTATGTGTTATCAAACAATCCCCTCATTCTTTCAGAAGATACAGTTCCAGCATTTGCTATTGATAAATTTCCGAAATTCCAAAACCATGGTCTGTGTTTGTGGCCACATATTACGAGGTCTATCTTACTTGCAAGTGCAGTACGTAGTGCATCTCCAGAATCTATTACAGTTACTCTGTCAGTTCCAGTATCAGGAACGCCAATCAGATGATGATGCATCGCAAGTATCTTTGTCTTGTTTTCGTATTTCTTCATAGTTCTTTCAAGCCATAGGTTTTGTCTAAATCCTATCTCACCTTCATCTCTATCAGGTCGTGCTGTACCAAGTGTTACAAGTATCGTATCATCATCTAGTTCATTTACAGAATCAAAAGGAAAGAACTTTTTGAATAAAAGATACCCAGTGTTTCTATAATCATGATTTCCACTCATTGCAATTATCTTTTCAGTATCAAATTGAGAGAACTTGGCCTTGCATTTTTCATATTCCTTGAGCAATCCCTCATTTGTGAGATCACCCGTTGCTACAATAACAGATGGTTTGAGTTGGTTTATCTCTTCTACTGCCAAATCAAAGGTTTCTTCTTTGAATTGAGCACCTACATGAATGTCTGAGATCTGCACTATTTTCATTAACAAAATGTCCAATCAATGAGGAGTTTAAGCTTTAGCATTATACAATAAATTTCGCAAATAATTTTCTAGTTAGAGTTAAATATGCTGTTACTACAATTTCGCCTGATTTGGGAAAAAAGGCTGCAATAATCAAGGGTGACGGTATTGGCCCAGAGATTGTTGATTCAATGTTAAAGGTGTTGAAGGCATGTAATACTCAAACTGAATTGATCTTGTGTGAAGCAGGATCTGAACAATGGGAAAAGTATGGCGGAGAGACATACATTCCAGATGCAACAATGAAAATTTTGGAAAACTCGGATGCAGGTTTCAAGGGTCCCACAACTACAATTCCCAAGCCAAATTCTCCAAGAAGTGTTGCAGTAACACTACGACAGAAATTTGATCTATATACAAACATCAGACCAATCAAGACATACAAGAGGATAACTCCAGACAAGACGCTAGACTTTGTGTGCTTTAGAGAAGCAACTGAGGGACTCTACACCGGAATTGAATTCAAAGTATCAGATGATGCTGCAATTGCAATTAGAAAGATAACAAGACAAGGAAGTAGTCGTTTTATCAATTCTGCAGTATCATGGGCAAAAAAATATCACATGAACAAAATGGTTGCAATAACAAAGAGAAACATTCTCAAAGTTACCGATGGTATATTCTGGGAGGAAGTAGAAAAGGCCTCCAAGGCAAATCCTGGAATAGCTATTGAGGAATTATACATAGACAACATGACCCAGCAACTGGTCATAAAACCAGAACAGTTCAACGGTTCAGTTCTGATAAGCACTAATCTCTTCATGGATATAATATCAGAATTGGCATCAGGCATAATTGGCTCCATTGGACTAGTCTATTCTGCAAACATGGGAGACAAGTTTGCCATGTTTGAAGCCGCTCATGGAAGTGCACCATCATTCAAGGGTCTAAACAAGGTAAATCCAACTGCAGCAGTACTATCAGGAGCATGGATGGTAGAATATCTAGGTGAGACTCACATCAGAGATGCAATATTTGCTGCAACAGATCAAGTAATCAATGAAGGCAAGTATGTTACATTTGACATTGGTGGAAGTGCAACTACAACACAAATGACAGATGCAATAATAGAGATTGCAAAACAGAAACTACGAAAATAGACTAGCATTCAACCTAGATTTTGCAAAGACTAGAACAGATACTACAGATACAATCAGAATAAAAAATGATGTAGAACCAAATTCTGGAACAGCTGCAGCATTATCATGAATGGTAAAATTTTGATTGGTAATTGGTAAAGACTGGTCTTGTACAGGTGAAGAAGAAGAAGAAGGCGGGACAGATATTAGATCAAGTGATCTTTCATCGTTTGCATTCATGTCACCTATAGTGTTTGCAGCATTTGCATCAAAGAACAGTTGGTACTGTCCACTTGGAACATTACTCCACACAAATGCTACAGGAACACTTTGATTTTCAGGAACATCTAGTTTAACAAAATTATTGTAAAAAAGCGAAGATTGATTTTTTATTTTTAATGTAAATACTATAGAATGCGCATCAGCGTTTCCAGTGTTTTGAATCTGTTTTGTTATGACAAGGCCATTTGAAGTATAGTTTTGTTTTTCAACTTTAAGAGAATTAGGAACCCAGGAAAGTTCGGCATGTGAAAATCCAGTTGACACTACAATCAATCCAGAAGGCCACGTGTCAGTCTTGTCATAGTATGGATATTTTCCAACAGAGCCAAAGAACTGGGTAAATGAATGTCCTGGCAATATGATTCCACTGTCAAAGACACCTTGCGGGCCATAATTTGAGGTTCCAGCAGTAGCAGTGTGGGTTCGGTTATCATGATTTGTCCAGGTAACGGTATCCCCGACTGAGACATTTACCTCAAATGGGTTGTAGCATGAGAGATTAGGCATACAATGATTTGCAGTTCCATTTACTATGATCACTTGGGCATCATATGCCTGTGCGCTTGGAAACCACATGGAATAAAAAATTGTAGTTACAGCAACAGCACAAACCAAATAGTGAAATCTCAACAATGTCAATTTCTCTCCTTTACAGATAAACTAGATGTACTTTTTGTAAGAAAATCATATTAGGGTTTAGTTCTTGGTGCATTCAATTATAATCAATTCTTCATAGAACAATTTCTTTCTTGCAGCAATGGCAACATAAAACCCAAGAGACTCGGACAATTTTATCAAAGCATCATACTTGGCAAGAGATGAGGTCAGAAACACCATCTTGCCATTTTTTTCAATTCTTTGACTGGCAGATTTTATTATAACACTTGGAATTTCTGTACCGTCATGTAGACCATCTACTGTGATGTCAAGCAGTTCATCAGATGGCAAATATGGCAAGTTACACACAATCAGATCAAAATCAATGTGCACTGCATCAGCTGCATTACAACAGATACAGTTGTCAATTGTTTCATGTGCTTTTAGTAGAGCAATAATGTTAATGTCAGTTGCGACAACAAGTGTGAAATTTTTTGATAAAGTATTTGCAAGAATTCCAGAGCCTGTTCCAATGTCTAGTGCAGCCTTGCCTGTTTTATTTTGTAAATAATCATCAAAGAAAAAAGAATCTTCTGCTGGCACATAGTAATTACTTGATTCTTTTTGCAATTTCAATTATCTCACCATCAGGCATTTCTTCAAGTCTTTTATCAGAATCAATCTCTATTCCCATTTTTTTTCCAATATTGCGTATGGTCTTTCTTTTAAATGAAAATAACTTGTTTACAGCATGCACTGTTTGACTTGAGAGTACATGTTTTGGTACAATCGATATCACAATCGAGTCAACCTTTGGAGGCGGCCTAAAGTTTGTGTTTTTCACATCCAAGACATTTTCAATATCAAGGCAATAGTTTGCAAGAACTGATACTGCTCTTCTCTCTTTGCCATCGGTTTTGGCTAGCTTTTGAGCAAACTCTTTTTGAACCATTATAATGGCACGCTTGAATTTTTTTTGAACAAGCCACTCTATTGCAGTTCGACTCTCAGAATAGGGAAGATTTGAGACAAGAATTGTAAACCCGATATTTTTCTTGAAAGCATCACCTTCTTCCAAGACTAGATTTGGTACATGTGAAAAAACATCATTTGCCTGAGAATATAGAAGTGGGTCTTTTTCTACAGAAATTACCTGCTTTGCATTTTGGCAGAGAAGTGGTGTCAGAATACCTTTGCCTGTGCCTATCTCAAGAACAATGTCATCTTTTGTTATACCAGCAGAGTCAACTATTGATTTTGCGATTGATTGTGTTATTAGAAAATGCTGTCCAAGTGATCTGCGTTTGATCATTTTCTAACAAAGAGACTCATCCTTGTTTCTCCTGTTATCTCTTCGATGATTCTCTTTGCAATCTGTTTTGCAGGCTCTTTTAGTCCAACTCTTTCCTGCAAGTCCTTAAAGTCGGTAAACTTTTTCTTTTCCCTTTCTTCTAGCATTGTTTTCATGTAGGTTTTTCCAATTCCAGGTATCAGCTCAAGTGCATGAATTCTTGGAGTGAGTGGCTGTGCATTGTTGAGATAATCTACGAATCTTTTTTCGTTTTGTATAACAATTTTTTCTATCACTGCATTTAGTTCACTCTGTGCAGAAGATGATATCTGTTCATGTTCTAGTCTGCCAAGCACTGAAAGAATTTTTGTTCTTCCTTCTTTTCCAATGTAGACTCGTTCTCCAATCTCAAATGTAGAGTTTGGCAATGCAAGTAATTCAAGTATGGTTAGTCTCTCTTCTCCAATAGCTGTAACAATTATTCCGTCTCGTCCTCGCACAGTAGTTGATTTACCCCTTGTGACAAAATCCAATACGTATGCGTATTCCTCATACTTTCTAGTTTGAG
>CAYWWR010000063.1:0-8527 GCA_964462165.1 uncultured Nitrosopumilaceae archaeon | reverse complement strand
GTTCCAAGGCATGAAACTGCTGTTCCGCTATGCGTTCCGCTATGAAATTTCATGCCGTCCCTGATAAAACATCAATACTATAACATCTCATGTCAAAACAACAATACAGGTCAGAAATGGGCATCATAGCCGATATCCTTGGCGTTACCATGGATGGAGGAATCCAGGGAGTGATTGTCTCCGCTATATCCAGAAGAGCAAATCTATCGCACTACGCTGTGCTTGAAAAGTGTCAAAAATTGATAGATGCAGGATTGGTAGAATCAGTGAAATCTGATAGAAATAGGCTTTTCAGGGTCACAGAGAAGGGAATCAGGTTCTTCCAGGAATTCCAAAGATTCCAAGGTGTAATGCAGGGCCTTAATCTCAGGTATTAAGAAATGTATCAGGAATACCAGATGATTGAGACACAAAAAGTATTACCAGAAAGAATGCTTTTTGTAAGGATCAATCATATTCTCACAACAATGGTAAAGGCTCCAGTTGTAGCGGTATGTTTTGTTTTACTCACTCTTTCTTCCTTTGTCCAGTACGCAATAGCTAGCCCCAAAGTTCTTGATTTTACAGTTTATGCAGATGGGACAACCCATGTTTTCTATCAAACTGACGTAGATTCTCAGTCAGCAAATTTCAGTCTGAATGTATATGGTAATAATATAGAAAATCTTGTTGTGCAGGATGAAAATGGAACACTGCTTTCAAGCAAAATAAACACAAATACTGTAACAATAGCAACTCTGGGGGCTTCTACAATAAAGATAGACTATGACACTCCTGATTTGATATCAAAGAATGGAAGGACATGGACTTTTCATATAGATTCTCCTATTGATTATTCTATAATGTTACCAAAAAATACAGTAATTGTCGGAATGAGTGCATCTCCATTAAACATGCAAATAGTTGATGATCAATCACTCATATCATTGCCAAGCGGCTCATCGGATATCGATTATGTTTTTGGTGTATTGGGCACAAGTCAGACTGCTACTTTGGCAATTCAAAAAGCTCAAGATTTTATTAATACTTTGAATTCTACAGGTGTGAAAACTCCTATGGCTTTAGCAAAACTTCAGGAAGCTCAATTTGATTTTAATCAAGGCAAGTATTCTGATGCAGAATCTCTTGCTAATTCAGCAAAGAATCTTGCTTTACAAGAACAACAAACCTCTATTTCAAAACCATCTACTAATTCATCTAGTAATTATACATCAGTTGCTTCATCTGATAATTTGTCAATCTATCTTTTGATTGGAGGAATTATTGCAGCAGGAGTTGCTGGAATCATAATTATGAAAAAGGCAAGATCAGCCAAAATCACAACTCCTAGTACAATTTCACAAAATATTGACAATAATATCCCATCAGAAAAAGAGACAATTTACAAACTCAAACCAGATTTACGTCAAGATGACAAGGAAATCATAGCATTCATTTCTGAAAAAGGAGGTCAAGTGTACGAAAGTGAATTACGTAAAAAATTCTTGATGCCACGAACAACGATGTGGCGTGCTGTCAAACGACTAGAAAGAGAAGATATTGTTGAAATAGAAAAAATTGATCAACAAAATCTCATTAAACTTCGTAAAATGGAGGATCAAAAATGAAGAGTCTGACAATTTTCATTGTAGCATTAGTTGTGACATTAATCTTGAATGGTCCAATCCAATCCTATGCAGATCCTCAACTTGATACATTAGTGAGCATTGCTACGCAAGCACAAAACAATCTCAACATCAGCATATCTCAAATTCCTAATGTTCCTAATGAAATTATTTCTCTATATGATCAAGGTTCTAATGAAACAGATGCCCTAGCCAAGGCAGTAAATGAACAAGATGTCGCATCAGCCAAACAACATTTCCTTTCTGCAATGAATTTCTTCAAGATCACAAATGATAAGATAAATTCTCTCAATGAAACAGTAACAAATGACCAACAACATGTAGATATAATACAATTACAAAGTGAGATCACAAGATTAGAAAAATTTGATGAAACACTTCAATCTATAGCAATAACTAATCATATTGATTTTAACTTTACACAATCTGATCAATTAATCAAACAAGCAAAACTAGATCTTGATACTGGAAAAATTGATGAAGCATCTAAATTGATTGTATCCATAAACCAATTTCTAAATGATGCTCATGATTCGCTTACAGAAGTGGCAAAACAACGAACTTCTGATAGAGCAAAAGATTTCAAATAAATTGATAAATTTGAAAAACATCTCAAATCTATAAAAAATATGCATTGTGAGATATCGAGCCAGAAGTGATTTTTCATATTTGTTCAAGTTTATGACTGAAAATGATGGAAAGTCACTGTTCTCCTACGTACACAGATTTTACATAAAATTCATATAGATTTTTACCGGACCCAAGAGTGATGGCTTCAAAGCAAATTTCTGTAGGCGTGGGAATTCCAATGATAATAGTTGGCATTATACTTGCTTTCATTTTAGCATCATTACAAGCTGATCTAAAAGATACTGTGGAATTTGTGGGAAGTCTTATCGGAATTCTGGGAGTAATAATTTTCATAGCTGGATTCTTTTCAAGAACAGAACCCCAATTGCATTCTAAATCTTCATAGCTCCAATCGATAAGAGATGTTGGACAGACGCCCAAAAAGTATTATCATCAATTTGGCCTGAATACCATTGTTTCACATTTCCCTTTAACCAATTTGGAATTTTTACAATGTCCGATTGACTAATTGATGATGTTTTGATTATGCCTTGACTTGCCACATATCTGACTGATTGAGAAAAGTCTTTTTTGTCCAAGATTCCCTCAGCCCACCAAATGGCAGTATTTTTTATCCAGCTGGGTAAAATGTTCTCATTTGTTCCACCATAAAGTGCAAATTTCTGTACACTATTTTCTGTCTTATCTACTACATAGATATTATCTCCTGCATCAATTGCAAGACCTATTGGTTGTTCAAACCCATCTTGTCCATTTTCTTTCATACTCCAACTCCAAAGAAAGTTTCCATGAGAATCAAATTTTTGAATTCTATGATTACCAGTATCTGCCACATAGATATTGTCTTTAGAATCAATAGCTATTGCAGATGGATTGTTAAACCTACCATCCTCATTTCCTATGGAACCATACCAATTTAGAAATTTTCCAATGCTAGAATATTTCAATATTTTATCATCTGTTGAAATGGCATACAAATTATCTTTTGAATCAAATGCTAATGCTTTGATGCCTGAGAAACTTGCTCCATCTGCAGATGACGAATCTATCTTATCTTCATAGGTACCTTTGGTATCAAACAGCTGAATGGATCCTTGTTCCATATCGCCTACAACAAGATCCTTACTGTGATCTGAGGTTATTGCGGTTGGTATTTGGAACATGCCAGGATTACTGCCATATGTGCCCCAAGAATAAACAAAACTTCCAGTTTTGTTGAACATGATTATTCTTGAATTTCCACTATCTGCTACATACACATAGTTTTCATTTACAAATATGCCTGACGGATTTTTGAATTGTCCATTTGATGAACCTGTATCACCCCATGAAACAAGTAGTTTGTTTTTATCATCGAATTTCTTTATTTTTGAATTCCCTGAATCTATAATGTATGTATTATTATCGTGATCAATTGCAATACTAGTTGGAGAATCAAATGTTGTTGAATTGATTGCTGAAATAAAGGTAGGAATGTTGTATTGAACTGTATCTAGTGCATTTCCACCGTCAATTGGTGAACCATCTACGTAAAAAGATGAATTTTTTATAATTCCATCATAATTCACATACAGTTTCCATACGCCCTTACTGTCATTTTGAGCAATCTTGTGAGGTATGACAATTTCAGTTGTATTCATTGGTAATGATATTGCTGGACTTGTGTTACCGTTAGGATCTGTAACCCATGTACTTATTGAACTTGTAGTAATATTTGATATCTGTATTTCAAAGTTAGAAATTTCACCTGGTCTGTAATTTAGTTTATTTGGAAATATGTCTAATTTGATGTTAGGTAGCTCCAGAGGATTTTGAACTATTTTAAAGGAACCCGTCTTTGTTATGCCAGCATAATCAATTTCAAAATTGTAAGTACCAATTATTTTAGGTAAATTATCGAGTGTCAAAGTGTATAATACCGATTGTGGATAAAATTGACTGCTAGTAGTATTTCCTAAAGGATCTGTTATTTTTATAGTGCCACTTGATTCTGTTAGCTTACTAAATGTCAAACCAAGTCCTATGTTGCTTCCTGGATAGTAAGTGGCTGAATTCGTTACTGAAATCTCCATTAGTTTGTTTATGTCGCCTAAAAGAAATGGTACATATTTTACAGAATTAAAATATTGAATTTTTAAGTTGTATAATCCAGGTGGATTGTATTTAGCAAATTGTAGCATTGGGAGATGATATGTTACACTTGGTTGATCTGCTTTTACCTCAATTTCTGTTACTCCAATTACCTTATTTCCATCCTGATCATAAAAATCAAGAAAATAGGAATGTGCAAATTTAGCATATGGGCTATAGTAAGATGAAGTAATGTTGATGTTCATTGTGTCCGGTTCGTAGTATGTTATTTTGTCTGTAATTACAGTTAAATCAAGAGGCTTGACATTAACATGAACTGTCTGATTATTACCTTCATATCCATAGTTAATTGACCATGAACCAAACTCATTATCATCTGCGCTCCGTATAATTTGGTGCATTGCTTTTCCTGACCTTATTTGCTGGTCTAATACTCCTGATATTGTTGAATTATCAGGTTTATGGGCAATCCAATTTACCTGACCACCATTATACCCTTGAATTGTAACATTGACCTTTATCCACTCATTTGCTCCAAATTCTTGTTTTACAGGAATGGCACTTATTGTTAAAGCACTTGCATCTTGATGAACAACAAATGGCAGGACCACAAGTAAAAATAAGAAAATTAATTTTTCCACTGCTAATTATTGTATTTACTATTATATCCACTTTGGCAAAAAATCATTCATAAGAAGATCCAATTAAATAATGAACAAGCACAGATCGAATACTTGAACGTAAGACTTTATGAGATATTCACATCTGTTGAAGGAGAAGGAATCCTGTATGGTACAAAAACTCTCTTTGTAAGATTGTCAGGATGTCCTTTCAAATGTTTTTATTGTGATACCAAGGGGGCCCTTCCAATGAATTCTGGGAAAGAATATTCAATTGGCAAAGCAAAAGAATTAATCAAAAAGAATCTAAAGAAAAATACATACAAAGTTAATTTTACTGGCGGAGATCCACTTGCTCAGTCAAAAGCTGTTGCGGAATTGGCAAACTTTGTTCAAAGCAAAAAAATTCCTACTTATCTAGAATCATCTTGTTATGACTCATCCAGGTTCGCAGAAGTTCTTCCTTACATCGATTTTATAAAAATTGAATTTAAAACTCCAGACTCTGGATTTGTTGATTCAAAACATTATTCTAAACTTTTAGAAAATGAACTTGAGTGTCTAAGACTAGCTAAAAAATCAAAGAAAACAACATATGTAAAAATAGTAATAAGTTCAAAGACGCAATTAGGTCCATTCAAGAAGCTTCTTAAACAGATATTCAAAATAATGTCAAAAACAGAACTTGCAGGATTTATAATACAGCCTACATATGGTATTTCCGAACCTAGTTTGGAGCAGCTATTTAGCTTTTACGATTTAGTTTATGCCTACAATGATCAAGTTAGAATAGTACCACAGCTTCACAAGTTCATAGGTGCACCTTGATGAATAAAGAAAGAGTCAAAAAATTAATTCGGGAAATAATTGCAGAGATAGGAGAAGATCCAACAAGAGAAGGTCTAGTTGATACTCCAAGTAGAATAGCGGATATGTATGAAGAGATCTTCAAGGGATATGAAGGAGAATCAGAACTGTCAGTAAAGTTTTCTGAAGATTCTGATATTGTAATTGCAAAAGATATCCAGTTTTATTCCATGTGTGAACATCACATGCTACCATTTTATGGGAAAATAAGTGTGGCATATGCACCAGATGGCAAAGTATTTGGAATATCTAAATTGGTTAGGCTTGTGGAAAAATATTCTGCTCGGTTACAAATACAGGAGCGAATCACAAAAAATATAGCTGATGAACTATACTCAGAAGGAGTCAAGGGTGTAGTTGTCATTGCAGAAGGTGAACATCTTTGTATGAAAATGCGGGGAGTACGAAATGATGCTATAGTAACAACAATAGCATCTAGAGGAATTTATGATAAAAAAGAATCAAGATCAGACGTTCTGAATTTGATATATAACGGAAAATCCAAACCAAATATTGGTTAATCTAAAAAATTAAATAATAACAGTTAATGCAGAACTACTGTGGGCACACACAATAACATACACGTTCCAAAAGAATCATGGCCATCTTTTATGTGGTATGCCATAGAATTCTTTGTTGTATTGGGTGCTGGATTAGGAATTTCTCTGAATTCAATGGGTTTCTTTACAAAAATGGGTTTTGATTCTTCCATGACAGTGTGGGCCTTTTGGGGAATTATTGGTGCAGTATTTTTAGCATATTATCTAATTGTAAGACCGATAATACTGAGAAGACCAATCTTATCAAAAATCTAGATATCTAGTTTTGTCTACAATTTTGGATTTAACAAAAGCCAATTTTCTGTTATTACACGACTCACATTTTCCACAATGAATGTTACCATTTCCATAACAACTCCAACTTTTGAAAATCTGTTTGCCCAATTCTTTGTATCCCTTCTCTAGGAGATCACTCTTTGAAAGGTTGTCCATAAATGGACTCCAAATTTTTATCTTCTTTCTAAGACCTAGATTTATTCCATCAATCTCTCCTTCATTCAAAGCCTTTGAAAGTAATTTTGTAAACATTGGTCTACAATCTGGATATCTAGTGTCTCCAATATGGGCACCATAGATAACAACCTCAGCTTTTTTTGAAAATGCCCATGCTGAAGCTATACTGAGAAAAATGGCATTTCTTATTGGAGCAACTATGGAATAATCAAATTTTGAAGGAATTGTCATTTTCGAATTTGTCAGGGCGTTTGTATTTTCGTATAGCTCTTTCATAAATTCAATATTTACTATTTTATGTTCTCTAAATTTTAACAATTTTGAGAACTGATGTGCAATTTTTACTTCTCTACTTGCTTTTTGTCCATAAGAAAAAGTTATTCCATACAGATCATATTGTTTTTGAAGATAGGCTGCAGTACACACAGAATCCAAACCTCCACTAAATACTATAACAGCTTTCAATTTGAAAACAATTCCATCATACCAAATAAAATGCTTGACTAGGCGATAGAGAGCAATATTGCTCCAGACAAAATCATAACAGATCCTGTGATAACTCTAAGTATATTGCGTCTGTTGGATATTTCCTTAAAATACAAAATTCCCCAAGATACAGCAAAGAGTGTGGCTGTCTGAGAAATGGGATATGCTACTGTAATCCCTATTGATGATATGGCCATCAAAACAAACAAACTACCTGTATTGAACAAACTTCCTGAAACTATTCCTGCGGTGATCTCTTTTTTGATCCATCTTCGTGATAAAAACAATAATGGTATTCCTATTGCAAAAATCGACAAGCTAGATGAAAAGAATCCAGATTGTAGTGTATGTGTTGCCTGCATTGGTATGACGTAGGAACCTCCAATGATGCCTGATGCTGCAGCTACCAAGTATCCTTTTCGTTGAATAGTTGAGGTCTTTGTAGCACTTGTGATAAATGGTAAACCTGCTAACAATAATCCAATTGCTCCAATTGCTAATATCATATAACTGAATTTTTCTTCAAAGAACAAAATTCCCCATAGAAATGAAACTAGAATGCTAAAACCCGCAAGAAGCGGAGAAGTTCTTGAAAGTCCTATGAGCTTGACTGAATAAAGTGCTAGAATATTTCCTACAGCCCAAATTACTCCACTGAGGAGACCACTAGGTAAAATTCCAAATCCCCAGAAAAAACCAATTGGTATTGCAAAAAGAAGAACTCCAATTCCTGTAGACCCCTGGAGTTGCCAAATGTTTGCAACGTTGACCTTTTTGACTGGAACAAAAAAAGTGCCCCAACAAACAGCTGAGCCAATAGACGACGCCAATCCAAATGGATTCAAAGATGGTTTGACTGTGGGGTGGTATTATAACTCGGTTTCTATCTAAAACGATCTCTAAAGTTTAATTTCTGCTAAAATATTTTTCATGTATGACATATCTGAAAGTTGAACGAGAAGATGAAATTGTTCAAATCACAATCAACAGACAAGACAAACTAAACGCAATGAATCTAGATGTCATGAATGAATTTATTTCTCTTCTTGATGACTTGGAAAAGGATTCTTCAAAAGTCATTATTATCACCGGTGACGGCCCGAAAGCTTTCTCGGCCGGTGCAGATATTGAATATATGGGTAGCATTGGACCAACAGAGGCAGAAAAATATGCACTTTGTGGGCATGAAGTTTTGAACAGGATTGAAAAATTAGAAAAACCAGTCATTGCAGCA
>CAYWWR010000062.1:0-8554 GCA_964462165.1 uncultured Nitrosopumilaceae archaeon | reverse complement strand
GTGCCACAACGTTTCCTCCAACAGGTCTTGTTGGATCACCAAAGAATTGGTCAGGCGATGATTGAACTTGGTTTGTTGCTATTGCTGCCACATTGTATGTTTCGGCAGTTCTTGAAAGCAAGTGCATGAATTTATTCAGTCTCTGTTGTCTTACAGAAAGAGTACCTCGTCCCAAGAATTCTGCCCTGAATAGACCCACTGCAGAGTCTACAACTATTAATTTGATTTTATTCTCTTCAATTACAGGACCTGCTTCTTGTAGGATTAATTCCTGATGAGCGCTATTGTATGCTCTTGCTACCATAATTCTGTCAAGAACCTTTTCTGGATCAAGACCCTTTGCTTTTGCAATTGAAACAATTCTTTCTGGTCTGAATGTGTGTTCCGTATCAATATACAATACACCGCCATCCAACCCGCCTTCTTCTTTTGGCTTTTGAACAGTTACACACACGGTATGGCAAAGTTGTGTCTTGCCAGCACCAAATTCACCATAAACCTCAGTTACGGCTTGTGTTTCAATTCCACCATCAAATAAAGTATCAAGTGCGTTAGTTCCTGTTGTGATCTTTCCAATGTCTTGTCTTCTTTTGTAGATCTCAGTTGCTGAGACAAATTCTTTAGCAATTTGACCATTGTCAATTAGCTGTTGTCTTGCTTTGTTTACGAGATTTACAGCAGCATCAAGATCCATACCAGTAATTTCTGATATGTCCACTGGTCCTCTTACAACAAGATCCAATATGTTATGGATTCCTGCATCGCTTAGCTTCTTGGAAGTTACTGGGCCTACCCCATCTAGATTTTCTAATCTTAAATCGTCCATCTTACCGTATGGTACGGTACCAGTACCTAATAAAGGTACTGCTTTAAGGTTCTTTTACCTCTTCGGTTATTTTCTTTTTGTTCCGTTCGGTTGTTAAAAATTCAACCAATTAGTATATCTATTAAAAATTCCTAAACTTTGCATGATTAAATTTAGAGGTATTCTATCTACATCCAACGTAATAGTATTGATGATAATGGCTACTGGCAACCTAGTATTTGGCATCTTACAAAATCATCAAGAATGGCAAGAGATGGAATGTGTTCATCAAGCAATATATCATAATTCAACAGAAACTACTTTTCTCAATTGTCTACTTGATACAAAATTATTTGATGGAAGTGTTGTTACGTGGGTTTGCGTTCAATTCATTTTAATCACAATTTCAATATTAGTTGTATATCTAATTGAAACAATCAAAAATAAGCGATAATTTTAGAATTAATTGATTTTGTTACTGGCGTTTTGAATGACTGTCAACCATTTGTTGTTGCCCTCAATCTTTATTCCGCAGGCTTCCGCTGGCGTTTTTCCATCTAATCCCATATGAGGTCGTAAGAAGTTATGGTACATCTGATAACCTGAAAACAAAACTGAACTATCTTTCTTAATCCCTCTTACAACTTTTTCACGATCTGTTCGGTTGATAGGACATAATTCAACCTGTTTTTTGTAGGAACATGACCTAATGAACAAACCTTATCAGATATGTTGGCAAATATGCCGAAAGCCTAGACGTATACATTGCTAACATGTACAAAACATTTGTTTTAATTTTCAGCAATATTGATTGATCATTCATGTCTCCAATTAGATACAAATCCAACCACTTAAACATCACTCATAATTTTGACGTATTTTTCAGCGGGACATGATTAATTTTTCATGATTTTGGAAAAACGAGTTTTGAATTCATCAATATCATCTAACTGGTCAGTTTCTACCATGATGTTTTCCAAGATAGAATCATAGCTTGTACCATATACTTCTTTCAATACATCTCGCAGATTTTCTATATTCTCGAGAAGTTGTAAACCATCACAGTTGTAATATGCTTCAAGCTTAGCCAAAACTGCGTGATGTTTGGTATTACCGCTTCTCATTAAAACTACTTCAATACAAGCCGTAAATGCAATTCTTTTTTCTGTGTCTAAAGCACGCATGTACCGTATTTTATAATTTTATGTTATATTGTTTTGTATCACAGAATTTTGAATTAAGGTTTTCCACTTGTTTTCTCATTGTACCGTAATTCCACATGTTTCACTCCGAGTTTTACCGTCAAGTGCCAGGTGTGCCTGTAACTGTGAAATAACTGATAGTCATTAATCAAAGGTAAATCTTTCTTTTTCAATCCTCTAGCTACCTTCTCACGATCTCCAAATTCACCGTTCAATCTTCCATTTTGTTATTATTCACACTACCTTGCAAATTGTAAATGTCTAGTTTTAGCTTGCGTGCAAAAAACAAACTCCAACTAATAATCACATTATAATCTATATAGAACGACCTTGGGAATCAGAGCACTGGTAATAGACGATAACAAAGAGATACAAAATGTTTTTTCAGAATTACTTTATTTCAATAATGTTGAGGTTGTAGGTAAAGGGTCTAACGGTCAAGAAGCTGTTGAGTTGTACAAAAAACTTCATCCTGACATAGTATTCATTGATGCAATGATGCCGGAATACAATGGATTCTACGGATTGGAAAAAATTAGAGAATATGATCCTAAATCAACAATAGTTTTGGTTACTGGTTCTATCAATGTTGAAGATGAAATAGACGGTTGTGGCGCATCAGCAATTCTTCCAAAACCTATCGATATGGCCAAAATTATGAATGTTGTAAAAAAATTCTGTATTCATTAAAATAAAAAGTTCCACACATACTACAGATAATACCGCTACTTATCCAATATAGCCAGGATCCGCATCCTGGAGTGCCTTTGCTTTTTTAATCAACTCATCCATAGGAACCAATGTAGTAACCACTCTTTTTTCAATAATCTGTATCTGTTCACGCATTTGCTCTTGTGTTGCCCTTTGATCAATCATTTCAGAGATTTTTTTAATCATTTGGATACTTGCTATAGTCATCCCAGCCTCACTATCCATGAATGCAAATATGAATTTCAAGGCACTGAAAATGACCGGCACATACGGATCAGATGTACCATCATCAGAAAAACCATCTGTTAGTTTTTTCATTTTTTTAATTTGCTCATGATAATATTCATAATATTTTTCCATCGTATCCAATGATGGATTTGTTTTAATCATCCCATGGATTTGCTAGACATTTAATAAAAATAGTCGATTGCAAAGTTTGTTGACTAGCACTTTGTATTAGATCAATTCTCTTATTTTTACCAGTCCTAGTAGAAAAAAAGTAGATAGCATTTTTCTTTATAATTCAACTAACATAGTTAATCGAGTCTTTTATACGACAAAAACCAATTAGGTATGGAACCGTGGATGTGTCTTTCTAGTGCACGATCACACCATCACTATGACACAAGTCCCTAATATCCACGGTTTCATTGTGTTTATTTTATAATAATACTTGACGACATAAAACCATTAGAGATCGTTTGCCAGTTCAAAATGAACAAACGCATTCTTTTCAATCCATACCTCATAGTAAATAATTGCAGATTCTATACTGGCGGTAGTTCTTTTGGGTTTTGGCTCAAAAGAACACCGCTAGAATCTGATGATTTTTTCATTTACAAAAGACAGGTTTTACAGTTGACATCTAGGCTAGATATTCAAATGAATCAAAATACAGAAAATCAATTATTGTACCAGTAAATGCAGATGATTTAAAATTCTACTTTCTTCTTCTTTGACCAGGTTTGTTTTGGCCTGGGACTCTTTTTAGGACGAATCTTTTTCTAAAATTGTCCTTGTTTCGTGTAATGGATATTGTTCCATGTCTTTCTCTTGATGGAACCTTAGGAGTTTGTCCTCTTACTTTTCCTGCTTTAGTAAGCGATCCGTGAGTTGGCACGAATAAAGTTTCATTTTAATTCAATTTATGTATTTGGTTTTGGTAAAAAATTTACCAGTACTTTGTCTTGATGGTTTCAATTACTCTCTCGTGTTCTGGACCTTTTCTTCTTGCATATTTTTCCATTGCAGTCAATGGAACACCACCCAGGGCTCTTGCAAGACCTGTGAATGCCTTTTTCTTGAAAGTATTGTTGCTTCCTGTCTTGTCCATGAACTTTTGGATTCCATACTTGAAGTTGTGTTGCCATGTCTTGTACATGACACCAAGTTGCGGTGCAGTCAATTCATTTCCAATATCAAAGAACTCTGATTTTTCTAGTAATCCAATTGGGACAAATGTAAGTGGAGTCACAGTAAACTGAGATTCTGGTTGTTCTAGTTCTAGTTCATTGATGAGACGTATTGTATCCCATCCGTCTTCTTCTGTTTCTGCGTTATCAAGACCCATGATTAGTGTAAACGCTGGAATCCAGTGATTCTCATTTAGTGTCTTTACTCCTTCTTTTACAACCCAGTGCCATTCCTCGGGTTTGTATGGAGCAAGTTTTCTGTCTGCATATTTTCCAATTAATCGTAAGCTTCCTGTTTCAAACCCACATTGAACTCCAGTCTTGTTGTTAGGACCAGATTTGATTATCTTGGATAGATTTGGTAGTAATTTTTCATCAGCAATTGCACCAGCCAAGGTACCGTGAGTTGGGTTTGTATGTTCAATTCCACACGACATGACTGCTTTGAAGAGTTCCTCTAATGCATCTCTGTTTGGAGCCATGTTCTTGGTCTTTCTTGGATCAAGACCATAAACGAAGATATCATCACTGTGAAGCCATGCGTTACGCTGACCTCCTTTCTTTATGTTTACCTCAATCTCTTGCTTTACTTTTTCAGGTGAATAGTATCTCAATGGTCGTAGTGTAACATCACAAAACTTGCAACCTCGTCCACATCCTCGCATAACCTCTACCATTCCGTGCATGCTTGGTTCTACAATGTTTGGTATACTTTCAACATCTGGTTCATCCCAATAGTGAATGAATCTACCGTGGAACTTTTCTTCATCTTTTCCAAATTCTTTTACTTCAACTTTGAAATCACTCTTGACAAATGGATTCATGTTTTCAAATTCTCCAGCAATTAATTTATTGAAGAATTCACCAGCATGTCCGTCAATTTCCGGTGCAATGCCACCAAGTTCTCCTTCTAGTACTGCATACAATCCATATTCTTGGATCTTCTTTGGATCATAGTTATACTGCCAAGTTCCAGAAGCGCCAGCAATTACTTTGGCATGACTTCCGTTTTTCTTTTTTGCAGCATTTATCTTCATGTGTAAATCGCGATTGTAAAATTCATCATATGAGGTCTGTTTTCTACCATAAGTAAATGTCATAGTTACAGGACCCATTCCGAGAGGATCCATTTCATAGGTTCCAACCACTTCGGTTTCAGGACCAATGAACTTGTCCACATGATCAGGGTGTGCCACCACGACTTCTTCTCTCTTGTATCCATCTCGGAGAAGAGCTGCTTCCACTTTTCTTAATCCATATGGAGCATAATTTGCAACACCGTTCTTTTGACCTATAGGATTGCAGATAAAGTCAAAGAGAACTTTGGGAGTTACTTGATCTTTTAGAATATAATACCAGAAACTGTTTTTTGGTCTATGTGGATCCACTGCTGGAGCACAACCAAAGAAAGTTGCTAAGGATATCCCACGATAAGGAGACATCAATGTACGGTCTGCAGTTAATACAATCTTAGCCAATTTTCAATTTGGATGGCTTTTTATAGCATTTTAAGTTTTCCGGAATTTCCACTTTTTAATAATTATCAAGCACGCCTGATTTACTCCTATGAGTATACCCAAACTCTTTGTTTGCAAGTAGAGTTTGCCCATCAAAGACAGTTCCATCTTTGCATGCCATTACATCGCCAAAACAACAGCTACCACAAATTCCAATTCCACACTTCATCATTCTTTCAATGCTTGCCTCAACATGGGTCTTGTGCGAAGATGCAATCTGGACAACTTTGTGCATCATTTTTTCAGGACCGCATGTATATACTGCATCAAACTTGTTTTCTTGGAATAATTTTTCCATCACATCTGTTACAAGACCTTTTTGTCCATAACTTCCATCTTCTGTAACAGCAATTACTTTGTGTAAAGTGCCTTCAAGTAATTTGTTTCCTAGTACTTCAAAAAAGACTTCAGATTTTGTCTTTGCCCCCATTACAATTGTCACATCATCAGTTTTCTTTAGAAATGTGACCAGTCGTATAAGAGGAACAAGTCCAGTTCCACCACCAACTAAAAGTAATTTTCCTTGCTTGATAGTAAACGAATTTCCATACGGTCCTCTGACACCTATCTGGTCTCCAACCTTCTTTGAAAACAATTCCGTCGTGGCAAGTCCGTGTTTTCTTACAGTAAATGCAGCCTTGCCATTTTCTTGTGATATCATTACACTCATTGGAATTTCATTTACTCCGGGTATCCACACCATTGCAAACTGTCCTGGAAGAACTTGGGACAATACATCATCTGAGAAAAATAGAGTACGTACAGTTGGGGTTTCGTCAACCACCTTTTCTATTGTCACAATTTTTGGCGTATCAAAACTTTTTTGCAAGTCCAATCATCTCACTTAATTTTTTAAAGTTCTTTTTTTCCATATATTTTGATATTCCATCATTTATCTCAGAGAAGATTCCAGTCCATTTGTCCCCAACAGCACTACCAATCTGTACTGCACTTGATCCTGCAAGTAGAAATTCTACTGCATCCTCCCAACTTGAGATTCCACCACAACCAATAACTGGAATATCAAACTTGGATGAAATTTCATAGACACATCTTACAGCGACTGGTTTTATTGCAGGTCCAGATAATCCGCCAATTTTATGACTCAAAATAGGTCGTGCAGTTTCTACATCAATTGCCATTGCACGTAATGTGTTTATTGCAGTGATACCATCAATTCCACTTTCACATGCAGTTTTCACAGTTTCTAGATAGTCTGAAGAGCCAAGACCAACTTTTGCAAGCACTGGCACCTTTGATTCTTTTTTTACAGATTTGACTATGGTGTGAACAAGTTCAGGATCATCACCTACTTCGAGTCCAACTTTTTCAACGTGAGGACAGGATAGATTAAGTTCATACCCAAGAACCTTGACACTTTCAAATTGTTTTATCATGAATGTAAAGTCCTCTGGAATAGAACCAACAAGACTAACAATTATTGGAACTGTTTGATTCGGTGATAACATTTTTGCAAAATATGGCGCACCAGGATTTGACAATCCAACTGCATTAAGATATCCATGTTTTAATCCAATTATAGTTGGGTTGGGATATCCATCCCATGGTTCCTTGCTCAGTGATTTTGTAACAAGTGCTCCTGCTCCTTCCTTATATAGACGGCCAAAAACATCAAGCGATATACCAAGAATACCAGACGCAAGCATAGTGGGTCTCTCAAGTGCAATTGGACCCACATTGGTTGAGATGTCAGGACTCACTTCTAATAATAAAAAATAGTTGTCTTATAACGTTTGATATAGTTCTAGGATCTATAATGTTACATTTTTTAGTAAGCCATGGAAATGCACTCTATGTATTCTGTCATTTTAACAGAGCTTGGTATTGCAGTTTTTGATGATAACAAATGTGTAAAATCATTTCCATTTTCAAATCCAGCTACACAATATGTAGAGCTAAAAAAAGAACAAGCTAGCCTCAATGAACTGGAACATTTTCTTGCCAATTTGGGAAGTATTGTTGTCGTAAACGATTCTTCTCTTTTGAAACTCTTGCGAAAAAAATCAATTGAAGCAGACATTATGGAAGAAAAAAAGATAGAGACAATCCAGTCTTCAAAATTGCGAGTCCTTGTAGATTCAGGATTTGCAACAAATGAAGGAGATGCAAGAGGAAAACTACGAGACTTTGCACTAAGCCTTTCATCATCAAGAGTTACAGAGATTTCCGAAAGTCCGGACTTGCACATAATTCAGGCAATTAACACATTAGATGAAACTGACAAGATGATCAACTTGCTAAGTTCTAGATTAAGAGAATGGTATGGATTACATTTTCCAGAACTTGATAACATGATAGATACAATCAGTGGATATTCAAAAATTGTAATGGCAGGAAGAAGAGATAATCTCACTCAGGATACATATCTTGCAGCAGGCTTTCCAGAAGAAAAAGCGGAGATGTTATCCCTACTGCAAAAAAAGAGTAGAGGTGGTCAAATCTCAGACGAAAACTTTGTCATAGTTCAAAGCATTGCAAAACAGATCTTGGAACTTTTTGATCTAAGACAGTCATTAGAAAAACACATTGAATCACAAATGGAGTTGGTTGCACCAAACATTTCAGTTATACTTGGCTCTGCAGTAGGAGCCAGAATACTTGCCAAAGCAGGCAGTCTGAAAAGACTTGCAACCATGCCTGCAAGTACCATCCAAGTTCTCGGTGCTGAAAAGGCGCTGTTTCGAGCTCTCAAGACAGGGGCACAGCCACCAAAACACGGGTTACTATTTCAACATCAACTAGTTCATGCTGCTCCACGATGGCAAAGAGGTAAAATTGCAAGAGCAATAGCAGCAAAAGCTGCAATTGGTGCCAGAGTGGATGTCTTTGGTGCAGGAAGAAATGATACATTACTTGAAAAACTCAACATACGTGTTACCGAGATAG
>CAYWWR010000061.1:0-8650 GCA_964462165.1 uncultured Nitrosopumilaceae archaeon | reverse complement strand
AAGTTCAGACACACGATCTGTTGCACGAGTTTTTCAGCCAAGGAAAAGAAGTTGCGTTACCACGAGTTGACAAGAACGATCTAGTTTTCAAGAAAATTTCAAGTATATCAGATCTTGAACTTGGGAGTTTTGGAGTAATGGAGCCCAAGGAAAAATGTGAGACAATCAAAAAACTCGATGTCATCATAGTGCCTGCAATTGCACTTACTCGAGAGGGATACAGATTAGGATACGGCTTTGGGTTCTATGACAGATACCTACATGGTAAAAAATCAAAGAAAATCGGCTTGACATATTCAAAACATGTGTTAAAGTCATTTCCTCAAGATGACCACGACATAAAGATGGATTGCATAGTGACAGAAGATTCTGTTATTTACGCCAAGTAAAGAGTAAGCCCGCCGGTGCATAAAAAACCCGGATATACCAGCCAAGTTTCCATGGATAGTAGATTGATTTAATGCATATTTTTACTAAGTATGAGTAGTTTTTTTCATGAATGTATTATGGTGTAAATTTGCGTCAGTTTTTTATGGTTTGAAAATTTAATAAAGTACATATTTTGAAAACCATGCATCTTGGGATTATCACAGTAATAGGAATTACATCCATGATTTCATTTGGAATCTACATCATTTCAAATCCTGTCATGTCAACCTCAGTACAACTAAATGCCACAGATTTTGAGATGCAGAGAATCGACACCTTCTGCACAAATCCAACATTGTCAAGTCAGGGAAATAATTTGTTTGTGACATGCAACCACCAACAAAACTATACTGCAAATGGACCTATTACGCCTCCATTACCAGTATACAAGAGAGTGGAATGTCATAGTATCTATGGATGTAGTAGTAAATACAATTACGATTTGCAGACACCAGGTAACTTTCTTTCAGATGAACAAAAGCAGCAAGTAATAGAGAGAGCATTGCAGGCTACTGAATTAAAAAAATATCCAGATATACAATTTGAGAGTATGACTGGGGGTGTACACAATGACCATTGGTTTGAAATTGTTGATTTTGTCATACCACATATAGAGTACACAAACGGTAATTGCGGTTGGCAAGCTGCTGCAAGTGTGGATCTGAATGACTTTCACGTGGATCCTGGTTACGGAACAATAGGGAATTACAGTTGTCGATTAAAATGAAAATTCTACATCTTTCAATAATACCGGTTCTAGTAATTTCTACAATGATGACAACAAATGTTTTTGCACAAAATGAAACAATGCTGGAAGAAAACATGACTACATCAAGACATCCTGTTCATGTTGTATATCCTACTGTCAATGTGACAAAATTTATGTCAATTGCAGAAAACAGTACAGAATTTAAGGAAAAAATCAATGGATATGACCATTATTCTTTAGCCACAGTCATACTCAAACCCGAGTCAGAAAACACAGGCAATGCGACAATAGAATACAATTTGGTCTACTCTCTTTACAAGAATCCAGGATATTGTCATTATGATGAAGAACTGGTTACGACTTTAGATGTACAGTTAACAGTGATAGGTGTAACTGAATACTCTCTTAATGATATACCATATGGTTATCCTCTGCCACCGGTATCATGTCTGATGAACTATGTGCCTGGTAATATAGATTATAACAAATTAGTTGGAACTATACCATGGAGTCCGCCATTAGAGCAACTAAACTATGGCATATCATCAGAAGATGTATCGTGTATCAATGGTTTAGCGCCAATATTGAAGACCGAGGATGGCTCCCCCGCATGTGTATGGCCTAACACTGCTCAAAAATTAATTGAACATGGTTGGGGACATTTGTAGTAAATAGAGTGTTAGAATTTTGATTAATTTGCAAACCACAAAAAACATCATAAAGTCTTTAGATTTCAATTTGCTCAATATACTAAAAATGGCGGATTTTATGCCTAAAAAAACATAGTATAAGAAACCCCTTATCCCAGGTCACATTTCCTTGATAATAGAGTCGGTTTAGTACGTATTTTTTTAATTAGTTGTTTTTTCATGAAACTTTATGGTGTAAATCTACGTCAGTTTTTTATGGCTTGAAGATTGAACTAAAGTATATTTTGAAAATTCTACATCTTTTGATAACGACAATTTCGATATCGTTGTTATTGATTACATTCTTGCATCCCATTCAGGCCCAGAGCATTCCATTAGATCAGAAAAATGCAACTTTGATACTGAATTTTACTTCTGAATTTGACAGATATGAAGGAGGCTCAGTTGCGTTCAGCCATAATGACGACATGTTTGTTTATTCAAGTATAATGCACAATCCGAGGAATTGGACATCACAGATATGGTCGTATTATTTGAAAAACGACACAAGTAAATTCATAGGTTTCAATGGTTCTTCGAGTAGAGGATTTTACGGGTCATTTATTGGAGAACTTAGGTTTAGTTCAGATGGTGAGAAACTATTGTTTATAGGAGGCAGTTGCGATGGAAATGAAGACCATACAACTTTTTACATAATAACCCTACAGAGTCCGCGTTTACAATGTAACAATCTAACAAATGTTGCTAGTGCAGACTGGATGCCGGATGGTTCTATTGTGTTAGCACAAAATAATGAGCAAAACGATACCATATCGATTTATCAGAATGGTACAGAAAAATTGCTATATACAAAACCAATCACGCCACCAGATGACTCACTTAATTCATCTCATATTATGTCCATAAACACAAGTCATGATGGTAAAAAAATTGCCCTGGGGTATTCTATTCGACTTTATCAAGAAACACAGATTCTGGACATTGAAAAAGAAAAAATCATTAACACTTTTCCCGGAAGTCATCCACGATGGAGCCAAGACGATAATACACTACTGTATCTCAATCCAACAACCGCAGGGCACTATACCAACGGACCACTCAAGAGTAGGACATACGTGAATTTATTGAATGTTGATGATAACAAAACAACCAATATTGATACTGTGAATATGGGAGTTGATGATCTAGCATTATCACGCGATTCCAAAACTGTATTTTACGTGATGAGAATTCCATATCCTTATGATTTCTTAAATTTCACATCAGGAGTATACAAAATTGATCTGAGATATAATGAAAACAATTCCTTACCTCCTCCGGTATGCGAAGGTTGTTTTTTTCCCGCTAATGAAACAAAATCAAAGATAGATTCACCATTAACACAATTCAAATCAGGAATTCCAGCAAGTAAAGTTGTATGTAAACAAGGATTTCAATTTATCATGAAAAAAGAAAATGGTCAATTTACATGTGTCAAGATGGAAACAGCAAATGAATTATTTGATCGTGGTTGGGGGATTTACCCAGTCAGCATTCCAGATCCTTGAAACATTAGAAAATGAGACCCTGCTTAATATACTAAAAATGGCGGATTTTATGCCTAAAAAAGTATAGTATAAGAAACTCGATATGCCAAACCAGATTTCCATTAACATAGACTTGGATTATGTATTTTTGCTAGAATCCCGTATATCATAGAATAATCATACTGTGAAAATATACATCAATTTTTTATGGTTTTAAGATTTAACAATTGTGTATTTTGAAAACACTATTTTCACTATGTCTTGTGGGTTTGATAGTTGCACCATTGTTACCTTTGGCATCAGCACATGGGATATGTACTGGATTACAACCACGTTTTGGAAGATTAGACGATGTTCATTTTTCAAGTCAATCAATTCAAACTGGAGACACAGTTACAATAACTGGAAATATCACATCACTGGTACAACAAGATTTACAAGGATATCTTTCAATTCATTCAAGCCCAGCGCCACATGGAAGATGGACGATAGTGTCAATAGAACCAAGCGAAAACAAGATTAACATTACACAATTCTCAAGAATTCCGTTTTCCATGACAATCAAAGCATTGCAACCGGAAACATACAAACTCTCTCCCGTACTTTACTTGCCAGAAATAGGACCTGCGTTTAGCATGCTAAACGGATGTAACATAGAACCTTCGGTTACAGTTACAGGTAATCCAATGTGTAATCAGGGATTTGTAGCAGTATTAAAAGCAGAAGATGGTTCTTCATTTTGTGTTCATCCAAACTCTGCGGAAAATCTGCTAATTCGAGGATGGGCCATCCCAATGAAAGTTTCCGACAATTCCGTAAGGGGTTCTAATGTCACCGCATTACAATAACCGTTTTGCCCACGATATAACTACATCAACTGGAGATCTTTCGAACAATTACATCAAGGTGTTATTCATTTGTGCCAAGTAAGACCTTTTTTGCCAATGTCTGTTCTATAGTATTTTGAAGGCCAGTTTATTTGCCCTACCCGCAAGTATGCATTTGCAATTGCAATCTCCAATGTTTCTCCAACTGCAGTCACTCCAAGTACCCTGCCACCACTTGTCAGAGTTTTCCCATTCTCATTTCTTGTTCCAGAATGAAAGACTTCAGAGTGTGGAGTGACATCATCAAGACCCAGTATCTCCTCATCTTTAAGATATGATTCTGGATATCCTTTTGATGCAAGCATTACACATACTGCACTATGTTTTTTCCAAGACATCAAAGGCAATGAAGACAGAGTACCATCGATACTTGCTTGAATATACTCGAACAAATCCGAATCCAGGCGCATCATTATTGGTTGACATTCAGGATCGCCCATTCTTGCGTTAAATTCTAGGACATATGGTTTGCCGTCTTTTAGCATGATTCCAGCATACAAAAATCCCTTGAATACAATTCCTTCTTGTTTCATGTATGAAATTGTTTTTTCTATAACATTTTTTTGAATTTCATTTGCAGTAGAATCATCAATTACAGGAGTTGGAGAATATGTTCCCATCCCGCCAGTGTTTGGGCCCTTGTCACCATCGTAGATGCGTTTATGATCTTGGCTTGTGGCCATCGAATAAGCAGTGTTTCCATCAGAGAGTGCAATAAAAGATGCCTCTACCCCATCAATTCGCTCTTCCAAGATAATTTTAGAGCCTGCATTGCCAAAATTTTTCTGTACAAGCATCTTGTTGATTGCATCAACTGCTTCAGCAGAATCATTACAAACAATCACACCTTTTCCAGCAGCAAGACCATCGGCTTTTACAACTAATGGGTAATCAACAGACTTTGCAAATTCAATTGCTTTTGCAGGATCGTCAAAGACTTCAAATCTTGCAGTGAGGATACCGTTTCTTTTCATGAAATTCTTTGCCCAAATCTTGCTTGATTCAAGTTGTGCTGCGTTCTTTGTAGGACCAAATACTCGTAATCCTTTTTTTACAAATTCGTCAACTATGCCGTTTGACAGAGGGACTTCAGGACCTACAACTGTTACGCAACCATTTTCTTTTGCAAATTTGGCAAGGCCTTCAATATCATCAGAAGAGATATTCACATTATTTTGCGTACCTCCATTTCCAGGGGCAAAGTAAACTTTATCCACTTTGGGACTCTGTGCAAGCTTCCAACCCATAGCATGCTCGCGTCCACCAGAGCCCACAACTAAAACGTTGACCAACGCTTTCGGCTTGAATTATGAGGTATATAATCCAAAGATCAATTTTAGAAATATTCATTAAAGCACAAGACAAACCAACTTTATTGACTCAAGTAGATTCAACAAAATCAGTCTATCTTTTTACACATGGTAGAAGAGATTTGGAAACAGCTGCAACTGATGCACTTGTTGCAAATGGCTTTACAAAAGAAAAGATAGTTGCTGCAAAACCAGACGCAGTAGGAAACGTAGGCGATTACATGGCAATGCTTTGGATGCCACCGACTCCTGATCAAATAAAGATCCAAAAGATAACAAAAGTAGAAGAAGTCAAGGCAGAAGGTATGATTGGACTCTGGAAAGGAGTTTCAAAGGAAGACCTTTTCGCAATACCTCTAAAATAAACTAAGTTATTTTTTATATCATCAGATTTATTTTTATTAAATCAAGTTACAGCATATCTTGTACAAGTGCAGAGATGAAACTTGCAAACTCTGAATCTTGAAATGTTACCGTTTCAACTTTGTCTTGCTTTATTGCAGATTCAACTGCTTGCAAGTGATAGCATTGTCGTCCCTTTTCCATGGCATTATAGTAATAATCCTCACATGAACAGTACCCCAGGTCAGAATCAAGCCAGTGTTCATTGTCTTTTCCAACCACAGTCCAAATCTTTCTATTACTTGGCTCAAACAAGTGTAGTTTCACACCATTTGATGAGACAATAGAATCTACATTTCCTGATTCTTTCACAAGAATTTAATTGAAAAAAGAGAGGTATATCTTTGATGGTCAAGACAAGAATCGTTCCTTCACAACCTGCATTAATTTTAGAAGATACACAGAGATTTCTTGTCGTTACAGATTTGCACATAGGATTTGAGATTGGCATGATCTCAAATGACATAAACGTCAGACCAGAAGGCATGATTGAAGAAATCCATTCTACTCTTGACTCGTTGATAAAATCTGAAAAACCAGACAGTCTCATCATACTTGGAGACATCAAATCAGGCATAGATTCCATCTCAAAGATAGAATGGCAAACAGTGCCAATGTTTTTTGAGATTGGAAAAAAAATTAACACGTTAGTTGTTCCAGGAAATCACGATGGAAACTTGTCCAGATTAATTCCAGACTATGTATCCATGACTGGCCCATCAGGTCTAGTCATAGGAGATACGTTACTTACACATGGCCATGTCATGCCATCTGAGAATTTCTCTCAAGTAGACAGGATAGTCATGGGTCATCTTCATCCAGTATATTTTCAAGAAGGTTCAGTACTTGATGGGCAACGATTATGGGTATCAATCAAAACCAAAAAGCAAAATATTTTTCCATCAACCAAAGGAGATTTAGAAATAATAATTGTGCCATCTTTTAACAAGTATTTTTATGCAACACATAAAAGATATCACAAAAAATCAATTTCACCCATACTTGAGAGAATCAAACAAGACAATTCTGCAAAGGTTGTCACACTTGACGGTTCCATAATTGGAGACGAGTCCATACTCAAAAATATAATTTAATCCACTTTTTCGTATGGCTCTAGTGGTTTTTTCGTAGTATCATTGTGTTGTAGCCATTCCAGCGTCTTTGCAAAAGAATCTGCAAGCTCTGTTGTTATCAGCACTGGAATTCCAAGCTCAACTGCCTTTCTTCTTATTTGATATTCATCATAGAGCATGCCAACATATTTTTCAAGTGTCGAAGTACTTGGCACATTTATGATAAAGTCAATTTTTTTCTCATATAGCAAATCTGCAATGTTTGGTTTTCTCTGTGGCTCACTTATTTTGTAGACAACTTCAACATCACCTATTCTTTTGTCTGACAAAAACTCTGCAGTATGTTCAGTTGCAAGTAGCTTGTATCCGAGGCTTTTGAGTAACAGTGCTGTCTGCAATAGTTTTTCCTTGTTCTCAGATCCACCCGCACTAATGAGTACAGAACCCTGTTTTGGCAATGAATATCCCACAGATGTCAAGCCTTTTGCAAGTGCATCATAGAAACTATCTCCAAAGCAAGCCGCCTCTCCAGTGGATTGCATCTCAACACCTAGTATGATATCAGCCCCATCAAGCTGCATAAAGGAAAACTGGGGAACTTTGATTCCATAGTGATGTATCTTGCGCCACCTGTCTTTTGCAACAATTGGCAATGATTTTCCAAGTACCGCACGTGCTGCTAGGTTGATAAGATTCATCTTGACAAATTTTGAGACAAATGGCATAGAGCGAGATGCTCGGATGTTAAGTTCAATGACGTAGACCTGGTCTTGGTTTATCAAAAACTGCAAGTTAAATGGGCCCTTGATTTTAAATGCAACTCCAACTTTTTTCGTATAATCAAGTATTGTATCAACTACCTTGTTGTTCAAAGTCCATGGTGGAATGCACATCATGGAATCACCCGAATGAACACCAGCACCTTCAATGTGTTCAATCACTGCACCAATTATCACATTTTCTCCATCTCCTACACCATCAACTTCGGCTTCAAGTGAGTTTAGCATGAATTTTGTTATGACAACAGGATAATCAGGGGAGACATTTGTTGCCTCAGCAAGATATTTTTTCAATTGTGTTTCAGACCAAACAACTTTCATCGCTGCTCCACTAAGAACATAAGATGGTCTTACAAGTACAGGATAGCCAACTTTGGTTGCAAACTTTTTGGCATCCACAAGACTTGAAAACGCTTGCCATGGTGGCTGTCGGATATTTAGCTCATCCAATACTTGACTAAAGATTGAACGATTCTCTGCTCTATCAATGTCTTCAAACGATGTTCCAATTATTTTTATTCCGTTTTGTGCAAGTTTTGGAGTAAGGTTGTTTGCAGTCTGTCCTCCCACTGCTGTAACAATGCCATCTGGTTTTTCAAAATCTGTAATATCCAGTACTCGCTCTAGTGTCAACTCTTCAAAGTACAACCTATCGCAAATATCGTAATCAGTTGATACTGTTTCAGGGTTACAATTTATCACAGATACTTCTTTGACACCATTTTCTTTTAGGCCCCACACCATGTTGACAGTGCCCCAGTCAAACTCTACGCTGCTTCCAATTCTATATGGACCTGCACCAAGTACTGCAATTTTCTGAGCGTCAGATGTTACCTCAAAGTCGTTGGCTTTACCGCCATAAGTAAGATACAGATAGTTTGTTTT
>CAYWWR010000060.1:0-8670 GCA_964462165.1 uncultured Nitrosopumilaceae archaeon | reverse complement strand
TATTTCGTCTCTGTTTCAAGTTCTTTTGTTATTGCTTTAAGATTAGTATCGCTTAAAGTCTTAAGCGATAGTGCAGAAATTCTAAATTGTGTACCACACAATCTACCAAGTTCTACCGATGAACCATTGTAATGTAGTGTAGGAACTTTTGCATTTTTAGACACTTCTTGTATTTTTTCAAGTGTTTTTTCCTTGATGGAATTTGATAATACAACAACTTTTGAAGTCTTTATGGTGCTAATTGCTTCCTTTGTACCAAAGGAATATTTTCCATCTTCGATTGCATCTTTAATTATTTTTTCTAATAGTTTAGCCATCTTGAACCACTCTCATGTATAGATCTACTGTTCCTGTACCAATTGGAATATTTGCTCCCACTATAACATTTTCTGTTACACCTTTAAGTTCTTCAACTTCTCCGGCTAGTGCAGCTTCTGCAATTGTTGGAACTGTGATTTCAAATGCAGCTCTTGCAAGTACACTAGTTTTAGTTCCAGCAATTCCATGTCTTCCAATTTGTTGCAGATAACCTCTAGAACACATCAAGTCTGATACCAACATAATATATCGTACATCTACTTCTAGACCTTGATCTTCTAGAGTAGAGCTCAATTCATTTATCAATGAATTTCGTGCAGCTTCAATACCTAGTGTACCTGCAATTTCAAAGATATTATTAGTTCTAATATTCTTTTTATCAATTCCATCAATTTCCCATACTTTTGCTATGTTTGAACCAGATGTCTGTATGACCCATTCCTCTCCTTGTTGCACAATTGTAACTCGTTCTACATCTGTTACACCCTTTACAGTAGTGGACAGAATTTTGTTCCTCATTGCAAGAACAGTTTGAGTATCAGATTCCTCCGGCAGTGTTAATGTAATTGAATTTCCACTTGGTTCAATTTCAAATTTCTTCTTGGATGATTGTAATGCATCTACCACGTCTTCAATGGTACATGCTCTTTCTCGTAGTTTGTCTTGATTAAGATTAAGTTTAATCTTTGTAGAATAATCAGTTTCAGTACTAGAAATTAATGCACTAATCTTGGTGTGCAGGATTTCTCTTGCTACTTTGATTGCTTTTTCTTTTGATTTTTTGTGATTTTCTTCCAAGTAAATATCCATTGTTGGTGTTACAGGTTTCTTCCTTGCATCAACAAGTTCAATCAATCTAGGAAGTCCTAGTGTTACGTTTCTTTCTCTAATACCTGCAAAGTGGAATGTTCTAAGAGTCATCTGGGTACCAGGTTCACCAATTGATTGAGCTGTCACTACACCTACTGCCTGACCTGGTTCAACCTTGGCATTATCATAAAGTTCTAATGCTTTTTTACAGACTTTATCAACACCTTCTTTGCTAAGTTTTGATTCAAGTAGAGCTTCAAGCACAGTTTTTGATAAACGTGGATTGAATGTCTTTACGTATTTTTTCGCTAAATCAGTTATCTCTTCTTTTGTAGCTTTCTTTCCAGAATCAATTATGCTCTCAGATTCTATCAATCTAGCAATTCTAAATGCCTCACCATGATCACTTTTTGCTACATCGATACCGTCTTCACCATAGAGAAATTGTATTATGTGACCATGTGGATCTCTTACTGTTCCATCATATTCTAGTTTAAGATGCTCAAGTGCATTGATGAGTCTTCTTTGCATGTAACCACTTTGTTGTGTTCTAACTGCAGTATCAACAAGACCTTCTCTTCCACCCATAGCATGGAAGAAAAATTCCAGAGTAGACAGTCCTTCTCTATAATTAGATTTTACAAATCCTTTACCATCAGGATTAGCATCATTTTCTTTAAAGTGTGGTAATGCTCTATTACTATAACCCTTGAGAATTCTTCTACCTCTAATGGATTGTTGGCCAAGCGCACCTGCCATTTGACCAATATTTAATGAGGAACCTCTGGCACCAGTGGTTGCCATTATTCTACCTGCATTAGTTTCATCAAAAGATTTATCGGCTGAGTTTCCTGCCTTGTCTCTTGCTTTTGAAAGCTCATTTACAATGTATGCTTCTAATGCTTCTTCAGCAGAAAGACCTCTGCTAAGCTGTAGAGTGCCTTTCTTTGCTTGGGCAATGAAATCATAAACTTTGTCATACGATTCTTGGATATTTTCAAGAATTCCATCTTTTGTCTTTGTTGCAAGTTCAAGATCAGCATAACCATAACTAAATCCATAACCTGTAATGAATTGTTTTAACATAATTAGGATAGAATTAAGGAAGTTCTTTGCCTCTTCGTATCCATAATCTTTTGTAATTCGGTGTAAAACACTATCAGGTTCTTCTGCTCCAATAGATGCTTTATCAATCACACCACTAACTAGCTGACCATTTTTAATTACTACATCTTTTACTGGACCTTTTGTACCTTTAGACCATTTTGATGTTATAACATAATTGAAGTCCTTTGGCAAGAAGAGTGAAAATAGTTGTTTACCGCTATAGAGTGATCCACCTTTTGCTTTTACTGCAGGCTCTGGAAACATTCCAGTGTAACCACCCAACATTGCAAGGTTTGCAAATTCTTGAGGTGTTAAAGTAGTATCATCTTTTGTAAGTAAATATGCGCCAGTAATGAAATCACGTAATGCGCCAATTATAGGACCTCCATATCTTGGAGAGATGAGTTGATCTTGTACACGCATTAAGAGTATAGCTTCTGCTCGTGCTTCTTCACTTTGAGGTACATGAAGATTCATTTCATCACCATCAAAGTCAGCATTGTAAGGAGGACAGACAGAAGGATGTAATCTAAAAGTCTTGCCAGGTAATACTCTAACATAGTGACCCATGATGGACATTTGGTGTAATGATGGTTGTCTGTTAAACATCACAATATCACCATCAGAGAGATGTCGCTCTACAAGATATCCGATTTCAATATTATTGGCAATTGTTTCTCTATCTTCAACAAAGTCAAGTCTAATTTTCACTCCATCTGGTCTTACAATATAGTTAGCACCAGGAAACTTACTTGGTCCATTTATGACAAGTTTCTTCAGTCTCTCAATGTTCCATTCGGTAACAACTTCAGGAATTGTTAGTTTAGTTGCAACAGCTTCTGGAACTCCCACTTCAGAAATTTGTAAGCTTGGATCAGGTGAAATAACAGTTCTACTTGAAAAGTCAACTCTTTTTCCAGATAATGAACCTCTGAATCGTCCTTCTTTTCCCTTCAGTCTTTGTGTAAGAGTTTTTAGAGGTCTTCCTGATCTATGGTGAGCTTGTGGAATTCCAGATACCTCATTATCAAAATAAGTTGTAACATGGTATTGTAAAAGATCAACCAAGTCTTGTACGATAAGCGGAGGAGTTCCAGCTTCTTTACTTTCTTTGAGTCTTTGATTTACTCTTATGATATCTACAAGCTTGTGAGTTAGATCATCTTCAGATCTAATTCCAGTTTCTAGAATAATAGATGGTCTTACGGTAACTGGTGGAACTGGTAAGACTTGTAAGATAAACCATTCTGGTCTTGCAGTTGTAGGATCATATCCTAACAATTTCAAATCTTCATCAATCATATGCGAGAATCGTTCCCTAATTGTAATTGGAAGTAATCTATTCTCACCAAGTTCAGTTCTTTCTATGAAAATTGTTGGTTTTGTGAATATCAACTCGTATTGTGATTTACCACAATGAGGACAAGTTTTTTCTTTCTTTGCCCTTTCAATTATTTCAGTAGGAATGTGTTTAATTGAAATTACAGTGTATGCAGCTTCCTTTTTCATGATTTGATGGTATTCTTCTAGTTCTTCTTGTGGAATTTTTAATCGAGCACATGATCTGCATGTAGTCAGCAAAAGTTTGTAGATATTATCTATGAATGCAATGTGTAAAACAGGTTCTGCAAGTTCAATGTGTCCAAAATGTCCCGGACATCTTGCAGCAGTATTTCCACAGGTAAGACATTTCTGACCAGGTTCAAGTGTACCAAGCCTTCCATCCATCAATCCACCCTGAACTGACATTCCATCTTCATCATAAGTTTCAGGTGCAGTAATTTCAGCAACAGAATATTTTCTAATTTCTGTTGGAGACCATACAGAGAATTTTATTCCGTCAATTACTTTTATTGTTTCAAGTGCCATTATACTCTCTCCTTTATCAAAAGTCTAGGTGCTACATCAAGACTCATCATTTCTTGTAGAAGTAGTTTAAACGCATATGCAACAGAAATAGAGGTAACTTTTGCTTTATCACCACATACTCTGCATACAAATCTTCTTTGTTTAATATCATAATAGGAAACTAGTCCACATCTTTCACAGATGTAAATATCAGCTTTGTCAGATTCATCTAGTAATCTATCTTTTAACATCATTGATGCACCATATGCAATAAGACAGTCTCTTTCCATTTCACCAAATCTTAAACCTCCACCTCTTGCACGTCCTTCTGTTGGTTGCTTTGTCAACATTTGGACTTGGCCCCTTGCTCTTGCATGAATCTTGTCTGCAACCATGTGATGAAGTTTTTGATAATATACAACTCCGATAAATACATCTACTGCAAATGGTTTTCCTGTTCTTCCATCATACATCACTTCTTTTCCAGAATACTTGAATCCATTTTGTTCTAATACACCTTTTACATCTTCGAGTTTTTCTCCAACAAAAGCAGAGCCGTCCATTTTACTTCCACGTAGTGCAGCAGCTTTTCCTGTCACAGATTCTAGAAACATTCCGACTGTCATTCTGGATGGGAAAGCATGTGGATTAATCAAAACATCTGGAACAACACCATCTGCAGTGTATGGAAGATCTTCTTGGTTGACAAGCAATCCCACAACACCCTTCTGACCATGTCTTGATGCAAATTTGTCTCCAATTTCTGGAATCCTAAGATCTCTAACTCTAATCTTGTACATCCTGCCTCCATCATGTGATTGGGTCATGACAACGGTATCAACAACTCCATTCTCAGATGGTCTGACACCTATTGATGTATCTCTTCGGTATGGTCCTTTTACTTCAAATTCCCTATATTCTTCCATAAATCTTGGTGGACTTGTTTTTCCAATTAGTATATCTCCACCTTGTGCAGTGGATTCAGTTGCAATTACTCCATCTTCTTCTAATAATCGATATGCCTTATCGCCTCTAAATCCGCGAATATTTCCTTCTGCAGTAGGAATCTCAAAGTTATCCCTCATACCTCCAGGATATTGTTTTGCTTCAGCTTCATAGATTCTATAGAAAAATGTTCTTCCAAGACCTCTATCAATAGAGGACTTGCTCAAAACAATAGCATCTTCAATATTATATCCATCAAATGGCAATACTGCAACAACACAATTTTGACCAGCAGGTCTATCTTCTAATCCTAAAAGACCCATTGCTTTAGTATTAACAATTGGAGTTTGTGGGTACAACATTAGATGTTGTCTCACATATGTACTTGCATTCATCAGTGGAGTTGAAAAACCAAGACTTTGTTTTGCCATTGCAGACTCGTATGTATTTCTTGGAGACTGGTTGTGTTCTGGATATGGAATTATTGATGCACCTGCTCCCAAAATTGCAGATGGGAATACTTCCATGTGAGTATGTTTCTTTATCTCCGTCTCATCAATTGCAATGTAAGAGTTTTCTTCTTCATTAGCATCTACTAATTCAATTATTCCCATATGCAATAGATCTGTCCATGAAAGGAATTTTTTGCTTACCTTGTCGATTAATTCTTGTGTTAAGAGAATTTTATTATCTTTGATTACAATAAGTGGACGCAAAACTCTTCCAGCATTACAATTAACATAAAGTCGTTTAGTAGAGCCTTCAAAGCTAGACTGATACAGAAAGATTCCAACGTGTGGATGAATCTTGAAGTTTCTCCTAAGATCTCGTAGAGAGTCAACAAGTCGTTGACCATCTTTAAAGTATCCAATTAATCTCCCATCAACAAAAACTCTAGTACCCTCTTTTTTCAATTCATCTTTTGCATCAGATACATAAGTTACACCCAAGTCATAGAGTTTTTCTATTATATCCTCAGATGGAACATTAACAGAAATTATTGCGGACAAAGCTAGATTCTTTACCAATCCACAATTCGAACCCTCAGGAGTTTCACTTGGACATATTCTACCAAAGTGTGTAGCATGAAGATCTCTTGCTTCAAAGTTAGGCTGACTTCTGCTCAGAGGTGATTGAATTCTTCTAAGATGACTAATAGTTGAAAGATAGTTCGTTCTATCAAGAAGTTGAGTTACACCAACCCTACCTCTTCCCCAATTTCCAGTTGCAATAGCATTATTCATTTTATCAGTAACAATTCCAGGTCTAACAGCAGCTGCTACTGCATTGATGCCTCTTTTTTGACCTGACCTTTCCAGTTGATATTTCATATCTCTAACTAGATTTCTAAATGCAGTTCTGAAAAGATCAGCAAGCATTTGACCGGCGAACTTTATTACTTTATTTCCATAATGATCTTTATCGTCAGTAGCAATCCAGCCTAGTTTTAATTCGATTAATTTGCATGTAGCTTCGCCTAGAAATAGTGCTTTTTCTTTTCTATTATCAGGATGTTTGCCAAGATGTGGTAAAAGACCCCAATCAAGTAATGTTTCTGCTCTTTTTATTTGGAATTCTTCTAACATACCAGGTGCAATTCTTTTACTAATGTAGACTATGGCGTCTTTTGCAGTTGGTACGTCACCAGACTTTTCAAATGATCCTTCAAGTTCATCTTGAATGTCATCCACCAATGATACCGATGCAGCTATTTCTCGATCTGATTCAAGACCCAATGCACGCATTAAAGTAACTACTGGAATGTCAACAGGAGAACCTGGAATCTTTGCAACGATAAGACCGTCATTTTTCATTATTAATTCTAATTTCGCCCTATAGCCTACAATAGAAGAATAGACCTTTGCTTTGAAAACAGTATTGCCACCAACAGTTTCTCTATCTACAATAATTTTATTGTAAGAAAGATCTTCTAATCCAACTATAACACGCTCAGAACCGTTTATGATAAAATAACCACCAGGATCGCTTGGGTCTTCGCCGTGTTCTACTAGTTTTTGTTCAGAAAGATTATGCAATATGCAAGCATTCGATCTAACCATGACAGGCATGTCTCCGATATGAATATACCTTGACTCTAGAATTTTTCCATCCTCCACAACACTTGCTTCAAGCATTATAGGAGATGCATATGTGACATTTCTTAATCGTGCTTCCATTGGAGCAATATGAGTAATAGAACCATCCAATTCCATCATACGAGGTTGTTGAAGTTTTACTTTACCAAGTTGAATTTTGTATGGATATTCCGCACTTTCAATTTCAATCTGGCCAACTTCATCTATAATACTTTGAAGTCCCCTTTCAAGAAATTCATCATATGAGTTAAGATGTTGTCTTGCAATTCCCTCTCTCTTTAAAATATCCTGAATTATAGGCCAGCGTTTGTTGGAAATGTTTGCCATTATTCTTCCACCACGTACCTATAGTACAAACTCTCGCCAGCAGTAGGACTCTTTCGTGTGATTTTTATCATATCACCCGGCTTTACCCCCAAACCTCTGATAGCTGGATCACTTACATAGATTAGCGGCATTTCTGTGGGCTTTGTATGATATTTTTCAAGAACCTTCTCGGCTTCATCTTTATTTATTATTTCATGTTTTGGAACATAGATATGATCTGGAATGAGTATTTTCTCCTTTTTACTAATCATTTTTTAAAAGCTCCTTTGAACATTAGCTGTAAACGCATGATTAATCCACAAACTAAGATGCATCCACCGAGAGGTTAATATATATCTAATTGGAAGCGTGTCAAAATTAGCATCTTTTGTCAATAATTTTTTCCGCAACTTTAAATAGCAAAAAAAATCACTTTTAACCAAGATGAGTACTCGCTTTAAAGGATTTGCGTTACTTGCAATTCTAGTTTGCACTATAGGAGTAGTACCGGTTTTTGCTTCTCCAGCTCTCTTGAATTACACAGGCGCAAATCAAACTACTACATCTGGAAATACAGGTGAAATCACCGTAACAACCGACAAGAATTCATACAATGATGGAGACAAGGTTATGATATCAGGAAGTACACAAGACTATATTTCTGATACACCAATAACAGTCATCATCACTAGTCCAATAGGAAACATTGTCAAAATTGATCAAGTGAATTTAGGATCTGACAGAACCTTCTCAACATCTACAATAGCTACAGGCACTCTCTGGCAAGCAGCAGGTGCATACACAGTGAAAGTAGAATTCGGTAGCCAAGACAGGACAGCTCAGACAACCTTCCAATTCGCAGGATCTTCTAGTGGTTCATCAGCAGGAAACACCATACCAGTAGATGGTACAAACCTCTCTGTAAAATACAGCATAACCAACGGCAAAGTCCTTGGCATAAAGGCTGACTTGCAATCAAAATCATTGATTGTATCAATACAGAGTACTGGTGACGGAGTATTAACAGTGACACTTCCAAGAGCACTGATTAATGCAACACTATCAAATGGTCAGGATGACAAGTACATAGTACTTGTAGATGGTCAGGAATCTGATTTCCAGGAGACTAGCACTACAACAACCGATAGAACTCTATCAATTCCATTCACTGATGGAACTCAAGAAATAGAGATAATCGGTACGCAGATAATTCCAGAGTTTGGCCCAATCGCAGCTCTAG
>CAYWWR010000059.1:1400-8751 GCA_964462165.1 uncultured Nitrosopumilaceae archaeon | reverse complement strand
AAGTCTAAACCTCATTTCTTCTTTTTTCGATCTAAAATAATTAATACAGGTCAAGGAAACAACCCACATGTCATTTGGAGATATTGATACTCTAAACCTATTATTTGACAAATTACAGAATTTACTAAATGACACTCAAGGATACTATGAATCATTTCTTGATGCTAATACAATGTACAAACAAGGAAAACTCTCAGACAAGGAATTCTTTACAAAACTTGGAGACTATGTTGTATCGTATTCATCACTAGAGTTTTTGTCTGTAAAGGTAATCTTTGAGTTGAAAAAATCACTTGACAAGATATCAAGTGGTCGTGCAACTGGTTCTACAATGGCAAGTCCAATGCCTCCAGGAATAGGACCGCAAGCATCACAAATGGCAGCAGCTACATTACCAGGACCTGGACAGCCTCCATCGATCATATCTGCTGCAGCAGCATTTTCAACACCTGGCGAACTTCCACGACCAGATCCTGCACTCATGCCACAACAAGGTACTAGTTCTGTCTGTAGTGCTTGTGGATCTGCTCTGAAAGTTAATGCTAAATTCTGTTCCAAATGTGGAAATAAAATGTCCTGATAGAAAATTCTGCTAGTCTTGGTTTGCACCGCATTCTGTACAAAATTTTGCAATCAATGATAATTTTGCACCGCATTCTGTACAAAATTTTAAGCTTGTCTCAGTTGATGTATTGACACTACCATACAAACCACCAATTGTTTTCATTGCACCAGTAGGCACAAATGTATCGTCATCAACTAAGGGTGTTGGTGCAAAATCTTTCTCTTCTATAAAGTTCATCAATCGAGGTATTTGCTGACCGGGGTTTTTCAGATCAGGTACCATGTCGCCTAACCAAAATGCAAATCTAGTTAGTGTAAGCTCTGGCGTAGAAAAAGTCAATGTATGACTTGACATGTAATCATCTGCTGCTATTTTACCATTGAAGACTTTCATTAGATCCACTAGTTAGTATAGCTGTATATTGTTTTTTATTTTAATTGTGGGCAACCATTACAGTCATTGATGATGGAACCAGTAAAGTTTGCTCCTCTGATATCTGCATCTTTGAGATTGACATCTGACAAGTTGGCACCAGCTAGATTAGCACCTGATAGGGCAGTACCTCTGAGATTTGCTCCTGATAGATCCGCTTTTCTCAAATTGGCACCTGAGAGTAAGGCACCTGATAGATCTGCACCATGAAGATTAGAGTCTGAGAGATTGGCATCTTGTAGATTTGCTCCTGATAGATTTGTTTCTTGCATGTTGATACCTGACATGTTTATTCCTGGCATATTGATTCTAGAGAGATTTGTACCTTTTAGATCTTGGATTGATAATATTGTAATTGTACTCTGATCAGATTTACTAGCATAAAAGTTGGGAGCGCCAAGATATGATGCATAGATGTGATGTAATCCTACTGGTAGTGATGATGTGCTAAAAGTAGACTGGCCTCCAAAGATTGTAACTGGGTATCCAACAGCTTCATCATCCACATAGAATTGTATCACACCGATATCAGGCATTGGTGATACCGTTGCAGTAAATGTCGTTATCATGCCAGTTATTGCAATTGAAGAACTTGATGATATTGTTGTAGCAGTTGATACTATTGGAGGTGTAAATGTTATTGATGGGCTAGATGTTGTAGATGAGAAACTTGATTGCGTTGCATTATCTGATACTGGGTTTGAACAAGGGATAAAAAGTGCCCAACCATGAGGCACTTCGCCTACATAACATTGGTATTTCCCAGGTGAATCATACAGTCTTGCTACATATTTCCAGTTCTCATCTGCAGAAGATGGTATGACAAACCCTGACACAATATTTGAAACAACAATTATCATTACAGCAACAAAAGCTAGTCTGAACAGTATTGATTTCTTCTTGTCAAATTGTCTGATAATCAATATGAATAAAAATACAATAGCAAACGATGTGAATCTCTCTGCAGTACCACCTCTGACTATTATTGATAAAAACAATGTTGCAGTGATACAACATAGAACAAAAATTTCAAATCTTAATCCATTCTTGATGGAATTTAACAAAATAAATGCAACAACAATGATGGGTATAACGTATCCCAATTCTCCTGAATATTGAAAAATATTGTAATAGAGAACTTTGGTTACGCTTGTAGAAAATATCTGAATTGTTGATTGTACGATATCTGAATTAACCTGAATTGCTGGAGACTTGAATTGCAGAGAATAATTGATGTAAAGCAGTGACGCTTGAAGTAATAATAGAATTGTTGGTATTGTATAACTGCATATTGTAACTATGTCTCTAGCATCTCTTCTAAGTTCACGTATTATGACGTAAATTAATGCGGGAAGAAAAACAATTGAAAAGGCAGATGAGAGAAATGATGCAGAACAGAAAAATGCATAAAGACACTTTATTTTCTTGGATTGTTTTTTGTACTCTTCATATCTGAATATCAACAATAACACAAATAGCATTGTGAATATGTTGAGAAACCATTGAATGCTTGAAATGTTGGAATAAATCTCATTCATGCCTGAACCTGCTATTATGAATAAAGAACAAGCAGCTCTGAGCCAATCATTTTTAATTATGAATCGAAATTGTTTGGTTGCAAAAAACAATGCGCAAAGTGTTGCAATAATTATTGCAGCTACATTCATTGCCAGGTTGACATTGGCAATACCAAACAGGTATAATGAAAAAATTGTTACAAGTCTAGGAATAAAATGCAAATAATAATTGTAAACAACAAAAATACTTGCCCATGAATACTGGATGGCTTCTCTTACTAGAACATCTACATCTTCAACCCTGCCGGGTTGAACTAGGATGAAGATTGGTTTTCTTAATACAAAAAGTATTACGCCTGACACAAATAGTATGGGCAAAAACCATCTTGATTCTACGTTTCCGGAAAAAATTACACGCATTTTACTGCTCAAATTAACTGAAGCTTTGGTGGATCTGCCCTTAAGCTTATCGGGCATGAATTTCTCAGATTATTATCTTGTAAAATTGTGATATACATCTGCGACATATTTTGCATGTCATGGGCAACCATTGCAACCATTTGTTGTGGCACCTGCAAAGTTTGCACCCATCATATTTGCACCCCTGAGATCTGTATTGGATAAATCTGCATCAGACAGAATGACACCTGATAAAATATCATCTTGCAGATCTGAACCAGATAGATTAGAACCTTGTAGATTTGCATTTGTTAGATCACTTTTTTGTAATTTACTCTCCTTCAGGTTTACATTCATCAGGGATGCTCCTGAGAGATTCGAATTTTGTAGGTTTGTTCCAGACAAGTTGGCTCCATTCAGATTAGCATGAGACAAGTTAATGCCTTGAAGGTTTTTTTCAGAAAGATTGATTCCATGCAAGTCTGTACCTTCTAGATCTTTATTTTCCAAGTCTGATGTTGAAAGTACTGTTATTGTGATTTCTCCAGAAGAGCTTGCATTAAAGTTTGGAGCTCCAAAATATGATGCAGATATCTTGTGCAATCCTTCCGGCAAAAGTTCTGTAAATGTAATCTGTCCACCAAAGATTGTGGCAGGAATTCCAGAGGGTTTGCCATCTATGTATATCTGACCCATTCCATTGTCTGGTACTGGAAATACTCTGGCAGTAAATGTTACAGGCTGTCCATCTACCGCATATTGAGATTTTACTGATATGGTAGTAACAGTTGATTGTACAGGCGGTACAAATGTTACAGACGAGTCATGTATCAATGTCATATTTTTTGCTATTGGTTCTGTACAAGGAATAGAAATTGCCCAACCGCTTGGCACCTCGCCTACATAACACTGGTATTTTCCGTCAGGATTGTAAAACTCTGTCACATATTTCCAGTTCTCGTCTGCAAAAGATGGTATGAAAAATCCCGATGCTACATTAAATGTCACAATCACTGTTACTGCTACAAAGATTATCTTGCTAAATGATGATTCTCTCTTGTCAAACTGTCTAATTATTAATATCGCTATGAACACAATTGCAAAAAAGAAGTATCTTTCCTGTGCCTGTCCGCATAGACAATTCCAATCAATAAGTGAACTCTTGATTACAGAAGAAAAAAAGAGAGTTGCAGCAATGCAGGCTAGTACATAGATCTCAAATTTTATTCCATTTCTTATGGAATTTAATAAAACAAACACTACTATGGCAACAGGTATGAGATACATCCATTCTCCTATGTGTTGAAAAATATCTGGGGCGTTTTGATAAAATATCTTGACTGCAGAAATGGTAAAACCATTCACAGATGATGAAACAATATCATTAACATGAGGAGTGGATGGTGTAGCTTGTTTTAGATAGTTGATGCAAATTGTTAATGCTTGAACAAATAACACTCCTGTGGGTATGATATAACTAAATATTGTAACTAGATCTCTTCTATTTTTTCGCAATTCGCGTATTATGACGTAAATTAATGCGGGAAGAAAAACAATTGAAAAGGCAGATGAGAGAAATGATGCAGAACAGAAAAATGCATAAAGATATTTTTTCCTTCTGCTTTTTTTCGCAAATTCTTCATACTTGAATAATAATAACGATACAAAGAGCATCGTGAATATGTTCAGAAACCATTGGATACTTGAAATATTTGAGTAAATTTGCTCAGTAATACCTGGAACAAGTATGACAAACAATCCACAAAGAGCTCTGGCCAAGTCACTTTTAATTATAAACCGAAATTGTTTTGTAACAAAAAACATTCCACACAATGTTGCAATAATTATTGCAGCTAGATTCATTCCAAGTAGAACATTTCCAATTCCAAACAAATGCAGAGAAAAAAATGTTACAAGAGTTGGGATGAAATGAAAATAGTAATAGTGAACTACAAATATACTGTTCCACGAATATTGCATTGCAGGTCCCACTAGGACATTTACATCCTCCCACCTTGCAGGTAGAATTAACACATTGATTGGTTTTCTTAAAACAAGTATTGCTATGCTAAGAACACATAATGTTGGTAAAAACCATCTTGATTCTGTACTGCCAGATATGCTCTGATGATTATTACTGCTCAAATTAACTGAAGCTTTAATGGATCCGCCCTTAAGCTTATCGGGAATGTTACAAAGAATTTCTCTTTGATTTTATTTTATTATGCTGGTGACTGAATACTGTCAAAATAAAGTCTGCCTTGATCATAGAAAGATGGATTGAAGGTATTTTCATCTACAGATGATGCATAATTAGTGTAATAATGATGTACAGCTAAATTGTTGAATAATCTTAATTATTAACCCCAATTAAATAAGGCACACTATGGATTCGTCTAAAAAATTAAAATCTGAAGCGGAAGCATTTGATAAAAGAATTGAAGAGAGAAGAAAATCAGGTTTCATTCCAGATATTCGCAGAGCAGTAAAATGCGAATATTTTTACAAGAGTTTTTTCCGCGATCCATATTTCATAAAATTATATCTTGGAACTGAAATAAATCACTTTTTAGATATGTTAAAACAATATTCGCATCCAAAGTCAAGAGTCTTAGAGGTAGGGTGTGGTCCAGGATATGTGTCCTTAGAGATTGCAAGAGCGGGTTATCATGTTACTGCATTTGATATCTCTGAAAAAGCAATTGATGCTGCAAAAGAAACATTGGCGTCTAACCCTTTCAAAGATGGTTTTGGTTCTTTAGAATACAAAGTATCTTCATTTGACGAATTTCAGGGAATCTTTGATGTAGTTCTCATTAGAGGAGCTATTCATCATATGACAAATCCTGAAATGGTCATTCGTAAATGTCTTGATCTTTTGGAATCTGGAGGTTTACTTTTATGTTTAGAACCGTCTCATGAAAAATGGAGAAAACAAGATGCTGCACAAGTCGCTTTAATACGTGGTTTATTATCATTAACTGGAAATTGGTATGAAGATTCTCTAGGAAATGAATTATTGGATGCCAAAAAATTTCAAGAATATGTTGATGATGTTTACACTGAATATTTTAACGAGAGAGACAAGAATGAGGTGGGCGGTCAATCACCAAATGATAATTCATCAAGCGGCGAAGAAATACTTGTATCTCTCAGAAGGCATTTTATTGAATTAGAATATACTCCAGGAATCTCATTTATTTATAGAGTGTTGGGAGGTCTCCGGGGTTCTGATGATTTAATTCGCAAGATGGGAACCTATTTAGCCCTTTATGATAAACAATGTGTTGATGCAGGTTTTATGGAACCAAACAATTTTTTCTTTGCAGGAAGAAAAAAATTATGAAAGTGAACATTTCTAGTTCTAGATATTGTTTTTAGCTGAAATTTGTATAAATCAGAAAAGATTGTAGCTACTAAACTCATTTCCTTAATTTTTACCCATAAAACAGGATGCCATATATTGTACTGACTTCTCATGTCTGTGATGAAGGATCAAAGGGCAACCTCTGAGATGAATCACATTACCATTTTAGGCTCTATTTTCGCTCATGCGGAAAAGTTGAGGGTTACCCGATCTCATAAATTACAGATATTTTCAGCCGTATTTCTCTGCCTGTTGTTTGCACAGACTGCAAGTGCAGAATATCTTCTCACAACAATTTCTTCTGTCGGTTCTAATCCGAACGGTGTTGCATATGATTCGGCCAAGGGCGAGATATTTGTGGTATCTCAGAGTTCTAACACCGTCTCTGTAATATCTGACGCCACCAATACTGTGGTGGGCTCACCAATCTCTGTTGGTACTGCTCCAATTAGTGCTGCATATGACTCGGCCAAGGGCGAGATATTTGTGACAAATAATGGAGGCGATTCGGTCTCTGTGATAGATGATACCACCAATACCGTAGTTGCAACAATCTCTGTAGGTTCTAGTCCAAATGGTCTTGCATATGACTCGGCCAAGGGCGAGATATTTGTGACAAACTTTGGTAGTAACAACATCTCTGTGATAGATGACACCACCAATACTGTATCTACAACAATCTCTGTTGGTAATGGTCCAGTTGGTGCTGCATATGACTCTGGCAAGGGAGAGATATTTGTAACAAATTACAATGATAATACTGTCTCTGTGATAGATGACACCACCAATACTGTGGTGGGCTCACCAATCTCTGTCGGTTCCCATGGCCGCGGTGTTGCATATGACTCGGCCAAGGGCGAGATATTTGTGACAAATAATGGAACGTTTACTGTCTCTGTAATAGACGACACCACCAATACCGTAGTTGCAACAATCTCTGTCGGTTCTAGCCCTCTTGGTGTTGCATACGACTCTGGCAAGGGCGAGATATTTGTGGCAAACAGTGGATCAAATAATGTCTCTGTAATAGACGACACCACCAATACCGTAGTTGCAACAATCTCTGTCGGT
>CAYWWR010000059.1:0-1300 GCA_964462165.1 uncultured Nitrosopumilaceae archaeon | reverse complement strand
TAGCCCTCTTGGTGTTGCATACGACTCTGGCAAGGGCGAGATATTTGTGGCAAACTTTGGATCAAATTCTGTCTCTGTGATATCTGACTCGGCACCGCTATCTGTTCCAGAATTTCCTCTTGGAGGAATGGTACTGATGTTTGTAGTTTCTACTGCAGCCTATGCTGTAATCAGATACAGGGCAATGAGAATCTCCCATCTCTGATCTTTGCCCTGACAAGATATTATTAGAACTAGATGGAATTAGCAGCAGCATGATCTACTCTGTAAAATTACGCTTCTCTGCAAAAACAATATCTGGAATATTATTCATGTCGTCTGCATTTGTACTGTATTTTTTATACCAGTCAGGTAGTGGCAAGGCGCTCTTCCTTCCACCGATTGGAATAGGATTTTTTATTTTGGGGTTTTATCTGATCTTTTCTGGCACAAGTTTTTACAATAGATTCAGAAGCATGATGTTTTTCATGTCACTTGCAGTCTTTATGTCATGGATGGCATGGGATACAGGGCTGCATGATTATATAGTAAACTCGTCGTATGGTGCATTTCTTGCAGGCATTACAATAAAATTTTCAGTATACTTTCTCAACGTATCTGGATACCATGTAACAACTATTGGCGACCAGATAACATTTCTTGGAAATTCAAAGGTCCAATCATTTGATGTGATAAACTCATGTAGCGGTGCAGACACCACCATACTTTTTCTTGCTGCATTTGTACTGATGCTAGCAGATCAAGGACGTCGTGCATCAGTACAAAAGCTAGCAGTTTGTTTTGTCTGTGGTGGGCTTGGCACATATCTTGTATCCATGATGAGGGTTCCACTGCTTGGAATTGTAGGGTACTATTATGGGTATGATACCTTAGAGACATACCACATGTATTCTGGATATCTCATCTTTCTTGTATCAATTATGATGTTTTGGTATCTGTCCCTACGATGGATAAACAAGAAATCCACTTTTAGTGTAGCTGCAGGTAACTAGAGATGGATTCAAAGGTTTGTCAGATTAAAGACTTGATATCTAATCAGTATGTATGCAGCTCTATCTCTCACAAACAGGAATACAAAAACAAACAATCCTGTTGAAAATGTGATGCTAAAGGCAACACCTGATGATCTTGGAAAAATACAAGACATACTTCAAGCTTGGACAAAAGAAATACTTTCAAGAAAATGATCTTGGTCCAAAAACTGGCAAATCTCGTTTTTTTGAGAGGGTTTCAAACTGTATGTAGAGGTGGACCGAGGGGGATTTGAACCCCCGACATCCGCGTTGCGAACGCGGCGTCA
>CAYWWR010000058.1:0-9260 GCA_964462165.1 uncultured Nitrosopumilaceae archaeon | reverse complement strand
ATCTTTTTTATCTTTACAAATCTGTTGTATGCTCCATATTTAGAATATTTTCCTACTTGTGTACCAAAATCCATTCCAATTAAAATAATTTCAGATGCTCCAAAATGATTAGCAAGAAACACACATCTATCACCATCAGTGAATCCGCCAAAGTTTTTGATTTTTCCAAATGGTTGATCCTCTGTTGTCCCTATACAATACCTGAATGAAATTGCATATGGCAATTTCTTAATATTGTCGCCATGTGAGTGTACAATCATTATTGACTTTAATTCTGATGATTTTCTGAGGAACTCTATATTTCCATCAAGATCTGTAACTATGATATCTGGCACCATGTTATTTTCAAGCATTGCTTGCGTGGCACCGTCTGCAACAATCGTTGTAAAACCTTTGAATTTTTTAAGATGTATCAAGGAATGACTCAAAGATGGACCTGCTCCAATAACGAAAACAATTTTGTTTTTAATTTTTCTCTCCAAAACATTCATTTGAAATTTATTTTTTAGAAATGAATTGAGAATCTTGGCTGATTTTATCTCTCTTGATCTATCATAATTGAATTCTTTTAAAATCTCTAGATATTTTTGATGCCAACCATCTAAAGCCATGTAAGTCTAAATGTATCTGGGTTAATCATAAATCATATGCATCAACTAGCAAGAGTAAGCGTTGGTAACTCTAATCCTATACGAATAATGGGAATAATTAATACGAGTCCAGAATCATTTTATAAAAAATCAGTATTTACTGATAGAAAAATTATAGAAAAAACTGCCAAACTGATGGAGGAAGAAGATGCTGATTTTATTGATGTTGGAGGAATGTCTACAGCCCCATATCTCAAAACTCTTGTATCAGAAAATCAAGAGATAAAAAGAATTACCGATGCTATAAACGCCATAAAAAAAGTCTCAAAATTACCAGTTTCGATTGATACATGTAGAGCAAAGGTTGCAGAGGTTGCTCTCCAATTGGGCGCAGAAATAGTCAATGATGTCTCGGGATTAAAGTATGACAAAAATATGGTTAATGTACTTGAGAAATACTGTCCATCTGTTATTTTGTGCGCATTTAGTAGCAAGCTAGTTGGAGGAAATCAAGTTTCACAGGCAAAAAAATTGATTGACCAGAGTGTTGGATTAGCATTAAAATCCGGAATACCCAAAAATAAAATTGTAGTAGATCCAGCTATTGGTTTTTTTAGAAAAAAGGCACAAGGTACAATATTTACAAAAATAAATTCTGATTGGCTACAAAGAGATATGCTGGTATTAAAAAATCTAAATTACATAAAACAAGAATATCCAATTCTTATTTCGGTTTCACGCAAATCATTCATAGGAGATCTGTTACGGGAATCTGATCCTGCAAATAGGCTCTATGGATCTCTTGCAGCAGAAACTTTTGCTGCTCTAAATGGTGCTGACTTGATAAGAACTCATAATGTCAAGGCTACTAGTCATGTTGTACAAATCGTAAAAAACTTGCAAAATTTCAAGAAAGGCTTATAACAGATTTTCATTCTAATCAAGAAGGTTTAGTTGGAAATACGGGAAGGACTAACATTTGACGATGTACTCCTTGTTCCCAAACGATCTGGTATAGTTACTCGATCTCAAACAAATTTACAGACAAAACTTTCTAAAAATATCTCTCTTAACATTCCAATAATTAGTGCAAATATGGATACTGTTACTGAATCTGCTATGGCAGTGGCAATAGCAAGAGAGGGAGGTATTGGAATCATACATCGCTTTCTTACTATCTCAGAACAGGTAAATGAAGTACTCAAGACTAAACGTTCAGGTAGCATTATAATCGAAAATCCATATACCATACATCCAGATCAAACAGTACGTGAAGCCATAGAATCTATGAGAGAAAAAGGAGCTTCGGGATTACTTGTGACAGATAATCAAGGACAATTAGTTGGGATACTGACAAGACGAGATATTGTGATGTTAGAACCTAAAGATGAAAGTAAAAAGGTAACCGAAGTTATGACAAATGATGTTATCACTGCACAATTTGGAGTTGATATAACTCAAGCCAAGGATATATTGAGGAAAAATTGCATCGAAAAATTACCCCTTTTGGATGAAAGAGGACATGTCAAGGGTTTGATCACTAGTAAAGACATTATAAATTCTGGAAATTATCCACAAGCATCAAAGGACAAAAAGGGAAGGCCGCTAGTTGGCGCAGCAGTTGGTGTAAAAGGTGATTTTATGGAACGAACTGAAGCATTGTTGGATGCAGGTGCAGATGTTATAGTAGTAGATATTGCACATGGTCATAGCGAAAATGCACTCAATACAGTTCGGTTGATAAAAAAAGCATTTCCAAGCTGTGAATTGATTGCAGGAAATGTGGCTACTGCTCAAGGAACAGAAGATCTAATCAAAGCTGGAGTGGATGCAGTAAAGGTAGGAGTTGGTTCTGGTTCAATATGTATTACTAGGGTAATCACTGGCTCTGGAGTGCCACAACTTACTGCTGTAATGGATTGTGCACAAGTTGGTAAAAAATATGATATTCCAATAATATCTGATGGTGGTGTCAGAACATCAGGTGATGCTACCAAGGCACTTGCAGCAGGAGCATCTACTTTAATGGTTGGCAGCTTGTTGGGTGGAACTGATGAAAGTCCAGGTTCATTTATGATGAAAAACGGCAAGCGATACAAAATTTACCGCGGAATGGCATCATTTTATGCAGCTCTTGGAAGAAAAAATAAAGAAACTAGCAATGCCTCAATGGTAGAAGATCTCAATGATTATGTTGCAGAAGGTGTTGAGGCAATGGTTCCATACAAGGGTAGCGTAACTGATATCATAAAACAACTAACTGGAGGAATTCGATCTGGTTTGAGTTATTGTGGTGCAAATAACATTTCACAAATGCAACAAAATGCAGAATTTATAAAAATGTCAACTGCGGGATATGCAGAAAGTCAACCGCACGATGTTGAATTGATGTGATTTACTTTAAATATAATCAGGAATAATTTTTCATAATGCTTACAAAAAGATCTGCAGCTGGAATTGGAATAGGTCTAGTTGCTGTTGTACTAGGTACCTTTTTCTTGTTACAGACAATTCTGACTAATGTTCATGATGTCAATGATACTGTGGACATTGGAAAAAATGATGTCTTTCAGTTTGATGCAGAGAAACATTATCATGAACTTCTCAATGTCACTGGAAGTTCATTTCATGTGCATATGAAGACACCTAGCACCGGTCTGCAAATTGACAAAGATTTTGAAAAGCAAGTAAGTTTTGACTGGTACAGTCTTGAGAATGGACAACATTTCATAAACATAACAAACACTGGAGGTTCACCGCTTCATGTAACAGGAAAACTAGAAGCAGTTACAAATCCATTGATATTCACATCCCACCTAATAGTAATATCTTCTGGAATTCTAATAATTGGAATAAGTGCGGCGTTTTCAATTAGACGACCAAAAGGGTTCTAGGCTAATTCAGCTCGTGGATAAGAACCTAATATCTTGAGAAATGTTGTGTTTACCTTTATCTTCTCAAGAGTATCTTGGATATTTCTATCATCTTGGTGGCCCTCAAAATCCACATAAAAATTGTACTCCCACGGAGTATTTTTTGTGGGACGAGATTCAATTTTTGTTAAATTGATGTTACTTGTGTTGAATTTTTCAAGAATGTTGTACAGTGCTCCTGGGATGTGTTTTATTGCAAAAATTATTGATGTCTTGTCTTTTGACGTTCTCTCTTTTTTCTTGTTTGCTAAGATGAGAAACCTGGTATAGTTGTTTGAATTGTCCTCTACTCCCTCTCTTATTATTGGAACATTGTATATCTCAGCTGCCTTTCTGCTTGCAATACAGGCAATGTTGTTCTTGTTGAGTTCCAGAAGGATCTTTACACTGCCAGCGGTATCATAAGTTGGTATAGGTTTCAAGTGATTCTCTTGAATGAATTTTCTGCATTGACCAAGTGCTTGTGGATGGGAATACACTGTGTCAATTTCTTTCAAACCTTGCAAACCAATAAGACAATGTGATATTCTGTGATATGTCTCATCTACTACACTTAGCTTGGTAGTAAGTAACAAATCATAACTCTCACCAACACTCCCTTCTAGTGAGTTTTCTACCGGAAGTATAGTGTAATCTGATCTTCCATTTTCTGTAGAATCTAATGCCTCGTAAAATGTAGGATTTGGAACTGTTTCTATTGATTCTTTGAAAAAACTAACTGCAGCAGCTTGACTGTATGCTCCTGGCTCTCCTTGGAATGCTACTTTTAACATATTCTTAGTTAGAGTTGAATTTTATAAAATCGCTGTTTCCAAATCTGGTTGATAACTTTCTCTCTTCTATATATCCGCAATCTATGCACTTTATGTTGTTGCCCATTGCAACAACTTTTGCTCCACACTTGATACACTGGGTAAATAAAACTCCAAGTTCAGGTTCGCTAATCGTTGCATGTACAACACCATTGAGAAGATTAATTATTTTTGCAGATACTATGTCACCTACTCGTACAAGAATTCTTTTCTTTGCTCCTTTTGCCTGACAAATACATTCTAGACCTGAATGTGTAGGTTTTCCATTTATGTACAAAATGTTTATGGCAAACATGTTATTCATCAATGCCGAAATATTTCCTGTTATCACGTCATTTGTTTTGGCAACTGCAGGTTTTCGCATCTCATTGATTTTTGCTATACGATTTGTTTTGTCAAATTCTGGGGTGCCTACGACTAGTGATCTTATTGACTGACCGTCATCGAAGGTATTGTTACCCATTTCAAATTCTTCAATTATTGCAATTTTATCCCCTGGAAGGGCTGGTTTCTGAGACAATGCCTTGATTTGCAATTTGATGATTATAATTGTTTATTATGATTTTTCTGTATTTACAGGCTTGAGATTTTGTGTTTTCTAGACATGAATCTAGGGTTTTTTGAAATGATCATTTTAAACAAGCTTTAGGCTAATACTTGATAATTCTAGAAATATCATATCGATTTCATTGGTGTACATTCATGAAAATTAAAACTGGCATAGTATTATGGTTAACAATAGTAATAGCAATAGTGGCTATAGTGAGCTTTTCAATGTCGCAGGTGGTATCAGATTACTTCAAAAAGACAATACTTGAACGTGATATTGATGTTAATGCAAAGTTCATTCAATTACAGGCAAGACAGCACTTGACGCCTGAAGATTTTATTGCCAAAGATTTTGCAAATAAAGATAAAACGTACAAAAAATTCTTTGATGAAATTAATACTGACGAAATAGTACGATTCAAAGTTTGGAGTACAGATAAAACAATAGTATATTCTGATCAGAAAGATGAGATTGGAAAGACTTTTTCTGATGATGATGAATTAAATGATGCATTGGGTGGAGAAGTACAATCCGAGATTTCGGATTTGGAAAAATCTGAAAATATATCTGAGAAAAATTTTAAACAGTTGATCGAGATATATGTTCCAATAAAATCTGATTCTGGTACAGTTATTGGTGTAATTGAAACATATGCCTCAATGGATCTTGTAAATACATACATCGGAAATGCAAATCAAAGTATTTTCCTTATTGCTATTGCTGGCATAAGTTTTGTTAGTTTGACTGTCCTCCTAGCATTTAATGTATTTAGGAAAAACTTGATCAATCCTGTATTAGATATTCGTATCCAAACTAAGAAGATCCAAGAGGGAGATTTTGATATAAAATCTGAATCAAAAGGATATGATGAAGTCAAAAAACTAGGAACTGCAGTAGAAGTAATGGCATTCAAATTAAAGGAACAACAAGTGAAAATTGCCAAGACTGAGAGATTATCTGCAATTGGTGAACTGGCTGCAAGACTTGCACATGATTTGAGAAATCCGTTAAGTGTAATACGAAATTCATTATCATTGATACGACACAAGTATGGATCAATTCCAAATTCTGTCAATGATTTTGATAGAATTGATAGATCTGTATTAAGAATGTCGCACCAACTTGAAAATGTGATGGATTTTGTTACTACTAGTGAACTTCAATTGAAAACAAAACCCCTCAATGAAATAATTAAAAACGCAGTCGAGAAAGCTAATGTTCCTGATTCTATCAAGATCAATTTACCAACTAAAGATATCATACTTGATTGTGATCCTTCAAAATTAGAGATAGTTTTTGATAATATTTTGGTCAATGCAAAACAAGCAATGGGTAATTCTGGTACTGTTGATATACGAACTAACCAAGACGAGAATTTGATTAAAATTGAAATTCAAGATTCTGGTACGGGAATACCCCCGAATGTGCTTCCTAATATTTTTGAACCATTATTTACCACAAAACAAGAAGGAACTGGCCTTGGTCTACCATCTTGTAAAAACATCATAGAACAACATGGTGGACAAATATCCGTTAAAACAGAATTAGGTAAAGGTAGTATATTCATAATTACACTGCCAATTATAGAATTACAAAAACAGATGAATGCTATTTCTTCCGTTTGATTCTGGTTAAGCGTATTGAACTGATAAACCTCCAAATTAGATTGGTTCTAAAATTATAATTGTCTTTTAACTGGATGGTGCTTCTTTATAGCCAGTGTGGAATTTCCAAGAATCCTTCCACGCTTTCCTTTCTTAATATTTTTAGTAATGCATTTGCTTGAGGAGTAGACAAGACTGGTTTGTGAAAATGATTGTCAGTTGATATTCTTGGACATGCAACCTGAATAAAGGCATCAATTCCCTTGAGGTTGCGCAATTTATCATCTGTAATATCCGTTATGGCAAAGAGTTGAACTTTTTTTCCTATGTTTTCCAACTCTTTTTTGAACTTGAGTGCAGTAACTTTTGAAAATTGACCTTCTTTTAATCCAATAATTATGCCAAATGTTTCTGCCTCTGCAGCCTTGTAAACTGTCAATATTGCCTTCTTCTGTAGAGTTCTTGCAAATTCGGTAACCTCTCTGACCTCATTGAAGTATGGATCGAGTACATATGTTGGTAGATTGGTAGACAAGGCAATTCCTGCTGCATGAAAATTACTCTGTCCTAGAAACACATTTGCCTCAACTATCTTCTTGGTTTCAGCAACTGGATAAAATTCACATCCAAATACCTGTCCATCGTTTAGTTGACCTTTTCCTTTTCCGATTTTTACTGTAATCCCATTTTCTTCAAATATTTTCTTTACCTTGTCAATTTCGTGTAGGTGTTGGCTATCTGTAACAAGCGAGATTGTCTTTTCCTTCATCTCTACTGCACATTTTTTTGCAATGTTTTCAAATGGCATGTCATCAAAAGCATTTATGAGAATTATGTTGTCACCAAAACTTGTTGAATTGATTGTATGTCCTATGTGAAACAAAATCTCTGCTCCAAGTACTTTGGCACCGTTTGAGTTAAGATCACAGGTTCCAAAACAGCTGTCTGCTAGTACATATGCCGGAATTCCAGATATTGCCATTATTCTTGAGGCTGTCTCTTGGATCTTTGGTATTATTCCATCCGGACCATTTAATGCCACTGAAACTGGTTTTCTTTTTTCTATCTCTTCGAAAATCTTTTTCTCATCTATTACTATCAATCGTTATCGACAATTGTTTTTTTAATTTAAATCAAACGAACTGGCCACAATATTTAATATCGCACATTTCAAAGACCAAACTAATGCCTATTGCTTTTGTGCTGATAAATGCAGAATTAGGAGCAGAAACTGAACTGCTAAACCAATTAAAAAATATGTCAAGCGTGAAATACACCTATGTTTTGTATGGCGCATACGATCTGGTGGTAAAAGTAGAGGCACCAGATAATGAGACCCTGAAGAAAACCATCTCAAACAACATAAGACAACTCAAAAATGTACGTGCAACCCTTACCATGACTGTAATCGAATGAAAGAAACATCCATTCTCCATATTGGATTTGATGATACTGATTCCAGAAAAGGAATGTGTACCACTTTTCTTGCTTACAAGGTAGTAGAATATCTAAAAAAAGAAAAAGTCAAGTTTCTTGATTATCCATATTTAATTCGATTTAATCCAAACGTACCATGGAAAACCAGAGGGAATGGAGCTGTTGCATTAAAACTTCAGACTACAAAGCCTGAATTGATTAAAAAAAACATCGTCAAATACATTCAAAAGTATTCTGCTATACGAGATGGTGCAAACCCTGGACTCGTTTTTTATGAACATAAAGACATCCCAGAAAATTTTGCTAAATTTGGAACGATGGCACTACATCGTCTAGTGAGTAGAAAAGAAGTAAAAAAATTCATACAAGACAATGGACTTGAAACATATCATCTTGGCAATGGTCAGGGACTAATAGGAGCAATAGGGGCAATAGGATATGGTTTCAGGGATCATACTTTTGAATTAATTTCATATCGCGATAAAACAAATCTGGGAAAAAAAAGAGAAATTTTTAAAGACAGTGTACAAAAAATGCAACAAATAACATTTCCTAAAACATTCAACAGTTTTGATGAATCAAAGAATAGAATCTTGATTGCACCACATGGTCCTGATCCAGTACTCTTTGGTGTACGTGGTGAAGATCCTGATGCTGTAATAAGAGGTGCATCTCTTGTAAAATCAAAAGAAAAATTCTGTGGTTATATGGTATTTCGCTCAAACCAAGGTACAGGTGATCATCTACAAAATGAACTTGATGTGGAAAACCTAAAACCGTTTTCTTCTGGTTATGTAATTGGAAAAATATCCACAAAACCTAAAACAGTTCTTGGCGGACATGTATTTTTCTCCATATCTAAGAACAAAATTACAATAAAATGTGCTGTGTACAAACCAACTAGACTTGCTATTGTTGCAGAAAAATTAATGGAAGGAGATTTAATAAAAATTGGCGGTGGCATAAGGAAATCATCAAAAAAACATAAACAAGTTCTAAATGTGGAATTTCTTGAAGTACTTGACCTTCAAAAACATATGATTATGACAAATCCGACTTGTATGAAATGTAACAAGCGCATGAAATCAAAGGGCAAAAATCAAGGATATCAATGCTCAAAATGTGGAAATACTGGTTTGACTAAAGTACAGCAAGAAATTCCAAGACAAATCAGAAAACAATTCTATCTACCTGTAGTCTCTGCACACAGACATCTTACGCGTCCAATGCAAAGAATTGGTAAAATTAACACCGATATGAAATTTCATAATTCTAAAAAATGGTTCTCTAAAGCAAATTGAAATTGTCTTGAAGATAGCGGGGAGTAGATTTGA
>CAYWWR010000057.1:0-9315 GCA_964462165.1 uncultured Nitrosopumilaceae archaeon | reverse complement strand
ACAAACTTGCATTAATTGCCCCAAAGGCAACAGTAAACATAATTCAAGATTACAAATTAGTTGAGAAGAGACGTGTCACATTACCAAATCAAATAGAGAGAATTTTTAGATGTTCAAACCCAGACTGTATAACAAATAGTGATGAAAAAATACAGCCAATCATGGATGTAGTTGATAAAACAGGACTTGTTCTAAGATGCAGATATTGTACAAGAACTTTAGATGTTAATGAATTAAAATATTATTAAAATTTTTATTTCTTTTCTGCTTGTAGTTCATACTGGTCATATGTAAACTTCCTTGAAGTTCCAAATGGCCTAAATGCTCTTCCATTACCATGATAGAACTTTGAAAAGAATTCAACATAGACCAATCTTGCTCCCTGAATGCCTGGTTCAAAGACACCAATTATAATATTGAATATGTGACCTATGAATAGTATCATCGTTCCAAGAATAATGAAAGGAATTCCATGATGTAATGTTTTGAAAAAGATAAAGTCAATTACATCAGCCAAGATAACTGATGCCAAAAGAATTCCAATAAGTCTGGTGTATGATAATATGTGGCTAACAATAGAGGGTAACTCCATGATTGCCCTTGGTCCTTCTCCTACAAACATCATACCAATTCCACCAATCATCAAGCCTATGTAAGCAGCACCTGTTGTGCTATGAACTGGGTTGACGTGTTGATGATGCATTAGTGCAAGTCCAAAGAGTACTACACCCCAACCAAAAAGCAACCAACCCATTTTGCCAATAGCATGTTTTTTGAGACCTTCACGCATACTGTTCAAGATACCAAGAATTAGACCAAATGTTACCATTCCAAGACCAATGTATCCAGCGATTAGCAATAATTTCCTTAGACTAGTAATTGGACTGAATATTGTTCCATCTGCAGGTAGATGTAAACCTAGATTAGTATTGAGAAAACCAAACAGATAGCCGTTAAGATGGAACCCAAAGTAGAGGTTAAACACAAATCCCAATCCTATTGCAATGATAGCACCTGGCGTCATTGCTTTTGCAAGTTTTACCATCTGTCGTCTCTTTAGTATATTCAATGCAAATTTGCTCAACATACTAGGCATGATGTTAATGTCTCTCTTTCCACCCTCAATTCTTCGAATAACCCATCGACATACTAGAAGTATAAACAGTCCATATCCTGCATCTCCAACCATCATACCGTAGAATATGGGAAAGAGTATACCAAAGATTAGTGTGGGATCGAATTCTTTGCCTTCTGGTAAAGAATAGAATCTGATAAAGGCCTCAAACAGTTTGAATCTTTTTGGATTGTCAAATTGTGTGGGCGGGTGCTCGTCTGTTTCAAGCTCAAATAACATGGTACCTTTGGTATTTTTCTCAAAGATGTTTCTTAGTTGACCAATCTTTGATTTTGGAATCCAGCCTTCTAGAGCAAAAGAATCAGATGTTACTCCCAGGTTATCAATGACTTCAAGTTTTTTGTTTTCAATCTCAAGTTGTTCTTCTATACATACGATATTGACATAATGAGCCTTTGAGATTTCGTCTAATTGTCTTTCAACTTCTTTTAGTTTATTAGAAATATCAGTCTGTTTTGATTTTAGATTTTGTAGTAGCTGGTCTGCCTTTCCTTCTAGTTTTGGAACTGCCTCCATTTTTACATCATACTCTTGAACTACTGTAGCAAGTGCATGTGGTGGAAAGTTTGGAAATGTAACAAGGACTAGATTTGTGATGTCTTTTCCTTCTTTTGGATAGATAAAGACATCTTGGCTGTTTACATCAAGTGCCTTTTTGAATGCAGCATAGTTTTTGGAATCTACCCTACCAAAGTATGAATGAGCCATCTTTAATTGAAGAACACTAAAATCTTCTGGGAAAAATGAAAATTCCTCTACTAGTTTTATGTTGTTTTCAGTCTCTTTGAGCTGCGTTAAGAGATGCTCTTTTTCTTTTTCCAAGGTTGCCACCTTGTCATCAATGTTAATGGATTTAGTAGCCTGCATTATTTGGTCCATGGAAGTGAATCGTTGGCATTGAGTAGCCTCAATTGGAGGCAGTACTGTCTTTAGTGCCTTCATTCTCAAGAGTTGGTCTGAGACTTGTCTGAACATTTCATTGTCACGTTCATTTCGCACAAGTGTGGCAACATCTTTTGATAATGGTTCTAGTTGTACAACATTAAGATCGTGTAAAATAGAAATTACAGTTTGTCTTTCATTTCGTAGCCCAATGACTGCAATTCTTCCCATTGGTACTGGTTTTAGAACCAAAATCTATACCTCTTTTAGTAAAATATCGATTATCTCTTTGACTGTCTGAGAATCAATTTTTGAAGAAACAGACTTGGCCTTGGTTTTTGCCTCTTCTATGATCTTTTCTGTTTCAGTATTTGCTTTCTTTCTTGCTTGGTCTATTGTTGATTCAACTAGTTTTTCACCATCAGCTTTTGCTGCTGTAATTGCTTGTATAGCATGAGTTTCAAAATTTCGCAGTTCTTCTGCTACTTTTTTCTTTTGTTCATCAATTTCTTTTTGTGATCTGTCTTCTGATTCTTTTATTTGCTTGAGTGAATGAACGTATTTTTCTGATGTAGACATTTTATACTCCAAAAAAGTGCTTGCCTGCATATAGTGCCAATGCTACAGTACCAAGAATGTTACCTAGTTTAAATGCTCGAATTATCAGAAAGAATTTCCTCTGTTGTTGATTTACAAAATTAGGCAATTATTTCCCTCTCCTTTTTTAGTAAAGCTTCTTGTTCTCTTTCTCCCATCTTTCTTTTTACTGTCTTTAACATCATGAAAGTATCTCGTTCCATCTCATCTAGTCTGAATATAATGAATTTGATTGCTGCCTGCAATCTTGGTATGAATACATTTTCAATGGCATTAGATTTTCTTTTTGTTTTTTCAATCTCAAGCAATAGTTTGCGAAGCGTAGTTTCTTTTTCTGCAACATCAAGAACCATCTTGTGTACATTATGAAATGCTTTTATTGCTTCGTTGATAGACGGAGGAAGTTCTAGTAGATGTTCTGTAAGAGCCTGATTACTTTTTCCACCCTCAATTTTTGGAATTCTAACACCCATAACATTTTTTGGAGTAATTTGTAATTTGTTTAACTGTGGAATCTTCATTGCCTCATTTTCTAGTCTCATGGCACCTGCAAGCATCTCTGCCATTCTAATTGCTTGATATCCTTTTACCAATTCTGCTTGAAGGCCACTTCTGAGTGCAGCTACAGTTTTGCTTGCATTGAAGAATTCAAGGATTAATGCTTGTCTTTTTAGTTTTAGTAATTTTAGACCTTTTTTTGCAACGATGATTCTTCGCTTTGTGCGGATGTATTCGAGGCGTGTTGGTCTAATGTTAATTACTGATGGCAATTTTATGCACCTGCGCCAGATCTCTTTCTGTACTTTTCAATGAATTCTGGTTTGATACGATTAAGTTCAGAATCTGATAGTTCGCTTAGTAATTCCCAACCAATATCCAAAGTTTGTTCAATTGAGCGATTCTCATCCATTCCTTGATTTACAAACTTTCTTTCAAAATCATTAGCTACCTTCATGAATTTTCTGTCAAGGTCACTGAGTGCTTCTTCACCTACAATTGCAGCCAGTGATCTTGCATCTTTGCCTTGTGCATAAGATGAGTAAAGTTGGTCTGCAAGGCTTCTGTGATCTTCTCTTGTGCTTCCCTTTCCAATACCTTGGTTCATCAAACGTGAAAGACTTGTCAATACATCTACAGGTGGATGTATGTCTCCTCTGTGCAAGTCTCTGCTCATGACAATTTGTCCTTCTGTGATATAACCAGTAAGATCTGGAATTGGATGAGTAATATCATCTGCAGGCATGGTAAGAATTGGAATTTGTGTAACAGAACCATTTCTGCCTTTGATCTTTCCTGCTCTTTCATACAATGATGACAAGTCAGTATACATGTAACCAGGATAACCTCTTCTTCCTGGAACCTCTTCTCTTGCAGCAGAAATTTCTCTTAATGCTTCACAATAGTTAGTCATATCAGTCATGATTACAAGCACATGCATGTCTCTTTCATATGCAAGATATTCTGCAGTAGTTAATGCAAGTCTTGGAGTTAGTAAACGCTCCATTGATGGATCAGATGAAAGGTTCAAGAACAGAGCTGTTCTTCCAAGTGCGCCACTTTCTTCAAATTGTTTAACGAAAAAGTTTGCTTCTTCACTTGTGATTCCCATTGCTGCAAATACTACTGAAAAGTTTTCTGAACCGCCGAGAACTTTTGCCTGTCTTGCAATCTGTGCTGCAAGCAAGTTGTGAGGAAGACCTGCACCGGAAAATATTGGAAGTTTTTGACCTCTGACTAGTGTATTCATTCCATCTATGTTAGACATACCAGTCTGAATGAACTCAGATGGTTCTTCTCTTGAATATGGGTTAATACCAGAACCAACCAAGTCAACTTTGGTTTTTGAAACAATTTTTGGACCATTGTCTCTTGGATTTCCAAGACCATCAAAGACACGTCCTAACATTTCATCAGATACTGCAAGCTGTGCAGTCTCTCCGAGGAATTTTACCGATGTATCACCAATGTTTAGGCCTAGTGTTGCACCAAAGACTTGGACAACTGCAAGACCTTGTCTTGTATCAAGAACTTGGCCTTGTCTTCTCTCACCGTTTTGTAATTTTATTTCTACCATTTCACCGTATGCAGCATTCTCTACACCCTCTACAAACATTAGAGGACCTGCAATCTTGGAGAGAGTCTTAAATGATATTCCAGACATTATCTTGAAGCCTCCATTGATAGTGTTGAAAATTCTTGTTGCATTTTGCTCTTTGTATCCTTTACTAGTTGTTCAACTTGATCTTCTTTTGTCCATTTAATTTTTGATATCATCTTTCTTGATTCTAATTGTCCCACTTTTACAGATGTGATTCCTTTCTTGATTGCATCTGCTTCCATCTTGCCAAATTCAAGAATTGTTGATAGCATTAAGAATTGTTTTCTGATTGATGTGTATGTATCTACATCATCATATGCACTTTGTTGTAAATAATCTTCTCTAATTGATCTTGCAGTATCCAATACACCTTTTTCTGGTTCTGGAAGTGCATCATAACCTACAAGTTGAACAATTTCTTGCAACTCAGATTCTTTCTGTAAAATTTCAAGTGCCTCTTTTCTTGAAGCAATCCATGTTGCAGATACGTTGTTTTTGTACCAGTCTCCCATGCCGTCTGCATATAGTGAATAACTTGTAAGCCAGTTAATTGATGGGAAGTGTCTTCTTGATGCCAAGCTTGCATCAAGTGCCCAGAATACTCTGGTTACTCTGAGTGTATTTTGCGATACTGGTTCTGAAAAGTCACCACCTGGTGGTGATACTGCACCGACAAGTGTAAGAGAACCAACACGCTCTTCAGGTGAAATAACAACTGCCTTTCCACCTCTTTCATAAAATTCTGCCAGTCTTCTACCAAGATAAGCTGGATATCCTTCTTCACCAGGCATTTCCTCAAGTCTACCAGAAATTTCTCTTAGCGCTTCTGCCCATCTTGAAGTACTGTCTGCCATCAATGCAACACCATATCCCATATCACGATAGTATTCACCCATTGTGATACCTGTGTAGATACTTGCTTCACGTGCAGCTACTGGCATGTTAGATGTATTAGCAACAAGAATTGTACGCTCCATCAATGGTCTTTTTGATTTTGGATCTTCGAGTTTTGGAAATGTTGAAAGAACTTCGGTCATTTCGTTTCCTCTTTCTCCACAACCTACATAGACAATCACATTGCTGTCTGCCCATTTTGCAAGCTGCTGTTGAGTTACAGTCTTTCCACTTCCAAATGGACCTGGAATTGCAGCTGTGCCGCCTTTTGCAACTGGGAAGAAAGTATCAAGTACTCTTTGTCCAGTAAGCAATGGTTCTTCTGGTGCTAATTTGCGAAGAACTGGTCTTGGAGTTCTTACAGTCCACCAGCTTGAAAGACCAATGTCTGTCTTGGTTCCGTTTTGTACAGAAGCTACAATATCATTAACAGTATACTTGCCTTCAGAAATATCAGTCAACGTACCCTTGACATTATGAGGAACCATTATCTTGTGCATGATAAGCGGAGTTTCTTGAACTTCACCAATTATTTCTCCAGGAGAAACATGATCTCCCTTCTTCTTTATTGGTACAAATTCCCATTTTGTGGTTTGGTCAAGTGCGGGGATGACCTTTCCTCTGCTGATAAAGTCACCACTTTGTTCTCTTAGAACATCTAGTGGTCTTTGAATACCATCATAAATTGATTTTAGTAAACCTGGTCCAAGCTGCATTGAGAGAGGCCTCTTTGTATTTACTACCTTCTCTCCTGGACGAAGGCCTGTAGTATCTTCATAAACTTGAACTGTTGCCTTGTTTCCTTCGATACGAATTATTTCTCCGACTAGTCCCATATCACCAATACGAACTACGTCAAACATTTGTGCGCCTTCTAGGCCACTTGCGATCACTACTGGACCTGAAACTCTTGAAATTATTCCTTCAACCATTTATCATCATCAACTCGAGGGGATACTTATTCCTAACACTCTCTTTGCTAGAACAGAAATAGATTCTTCTTGAATGTTACCTTCTAAAGCAGGCATAAATATCACTAGAGGTTCAATTGAGGCCTCGATCTTCTTTCTAAATATAGCAGGAAGACTGGCTCTAACGGCATCGCTTATGATTATGAGGCTATAGTTACCTGATGAAAAGAGATTTTGAATGGTCTTGCTTGCATCATCACCACTTGTGATAAAAGTGTCTTCTATTCCTAGAAGGTTATATCCTATAGCAAGCTCACGCTCTCCTACTACTGCTATTTTTCCAGTGGTGCTAGATTTTTGTTGTGACATGTTTATTCTACCAGTAATAACGAATTGATGTAATCTGTAGAGAGGTTATAGCGTTTACCATATGCAATTCTTTTGATGTTCTCACGCTCATGTTCGGTGTTAATGATAAAGTAGAATATAGTACCAATTGAAAGTGCAATATTTTTCAATTTTTTCACATATTCGGAATTTATGAATTTATCCAAAGCAACCTCAAAGTCAATTAGGCTGTTTGATTTTTTGTACTGGGCCAATGCGTTTACCAACATGAATCTATTTTCTATCCTGCCAACAATTTCTGTAACATCTTTTGCATTATAAACATCCAACAATTCGTTAGTGGTCATCTTTCCACCTACGATCAAGTGCTTGCTCACTATCTCCTTATCAAGATTAGATTCTTTGGCCTTGAGAAGACTGAGTACATTTTTCTTGTCTATCTCTGCTCTTATGAAATCTCGAATCAATCCTTCATCACCTTGGAAGAACTTGAGTGATTCTAGTAAATTCTGATAATAGAAATTTTGAAGTGCAGACATCATAGGGCCAAGATCGCCAGTCTTTTGATATGTTTCAAGGTGATGCATTAGGACTGTTCCGTAATTGTATTTTACAAGCTGATTTACAACGCCATCAACTCCTGTCTGGGACAAGATTATTTTCATCTCATCATGTGTAATGTTTCCAGCAGATATTCCAGCAGGAACATTTCTACTTGAAACAAGAAATGATTCTGTCTCTGAAATTGGTCTTCCCATACTCTTTGCAGAAAGAATTAGCTCAATATTGTAGATATCCCATTTTGAAAGATATGCTCGAATGGCAGACTTGCCATTAAATGGAGTTGCTTCTAGTGCAGTTTTGTTGATATATACAAGATGTCTGTTGAGTGCAACTTCTAACAGTTCAGATTCCTTAAAAATCGATGCAGCCTTTTCAATTTCTGGTCTATACCAAGTAGATCCGAGTGTCTTTACCATCTCGGCCTCATCTTTTGCTTTCATCAGATTTTGCATTCCTTCTTTTGATAAAAGATTAAGTGAGATTGCTTGCAGCCTGCCAAATGATGATGCGTATTGAGATGTTGGCATTACATTTTCTCCGAGAGGAAGCTCTTGACTTGGTCTTCATTGGTTCTAAGTAGTTCTTCAAAGGTAAGGTCCAATTCTCTTGTTCCTTCTTTGTTTTCTGCAATGATTCCACCAAGGGTCTTAATTGACTTGCTTGTGGTTACTCCAAGTTCCTTGAGAATTGATTTGTCTTCTTCTCGGCAATGAACTATAATATTTTGACCAAGTTTCTTTTTTGAATTGCTCACCATAGTTTCAAGAGATTTCTTGTACTGTGGACTAGATGTGTAATTTTCTATCTCTTTTTGAATTACGGCAAAAGCAGATTGCATGTTAGCATTAATGGCATCAAACACAATCTTCTTTGCCTGAAGTTTTGAAGCTTCAATTATTCTTGCCTGTTCCCTTTCAGATTTGACTTTAGCTTCAGTTGAAAAACGTTCTTGAATCTCTTTTAAAGTATGATTCATTTCGAATTGGAGTCTAGATTTATTTTCTTGAAGATCTTTTTCAAGATCCTCAATCTCTTTTCGTTTTCTAGTCTCTATCTCGCGAATGAACGTTTCAATGCTCATTACTGAAAACCACTATAGTATGCCCAGTAACAATATGATTCCCAATACGAATCCGATGATCCATAGAGTTTCTGGAATCACAAAGAAGAATAGTACCTGACCAAACTTCTCTGGCTTTTCGGCAATAATACCCATACCGGCAGCACCAATACCTTGTTGTGCATTACCAGTACCAATAAGACCACCTGCAATTGCAATTGCTGCTGCAATTGCCAAGAGTGGTTTGGTTAATCCGCTACTAGTAGTAGAACTGTCGGCAGCAAATGCTGGAGTTGTTGACACAAACGTTGATAGTGCAATTGTCAATCCCGCAGCTATAACTAAAAGCGATAATTTTGAACGCTTGTTCAGCACCATCACCGAAGACTCATTTGAGGAGGTTATATTAACTTAATTTTTACAAATGTATTTTCAAATTTTTTAGAATTGACTAACATGCGATCATCGTACATTATTTTGTTACATCCAGGATCTCAGTTTTTGTTTAGCTCAACTGGAAGATCTAATTTATTGCCCCATTCTCCCCACGAGCCAAGATAGACCTTGACATTTTTGAAACCAAGTATTTTTAGTGCAAGAAAAGAGTTTGCGGCACGATATCCTCCCTGACAGTATACTACAATTTCATCGTCCCTTGAAAAATCATACATCTTTGTGAGATCTTCAATAGACTTCATCGTACCATCCTCATTTACATTTAGTACCCAATCCATGTTAACTGCAGTTGGAATGTGTCCTCTTCTTGCTGCGCGTATTGTATTTCCATTGTACTCATCCTTGCTTCTTGCATCAAGAAGTTTTGTTT
>CAYWWR010000056.1:0-9359 GCA_964462165.1 uncultured Nitrosopumilaceae archaeon | reverse complement strand
TACATCATACTCTTGTGTATTATGATACCAAGGAACCAGTTCTCAAGACACATCCGGTAACTATTACTAAATACAAGCCAGTGGAGAGGAAATACTAGTGGCAGAAAGATTGTCAAACCGTGAAGGCATAAAGGGAATGGCAAATCCCACTCGATATGGGATAGAGCGTGTTGCATATTGGTTACAACGACTTAGTGGACTTGGATTACTTGCATATTTGATAGGTCATATTTATGAAACCAGCACAATTGTCAATGGGAAAATAGCCTGGGACAAGATGCTAGAGTTTACACAAACTACTCAAGGTCATATCTTTCTCACATTGGTGATTGGCATGTGTGTATTTCATACTGCAAATGGAATTCGAGTTATGCTTGGCCATGGAGGTATAGGGGTTGGAAAACCTGGACAACCAGAATATCCGTACAAGGCAGCATCGCTGAACTACAAACAAAGACTTTGCATCTGGGTCTCAATTGCTCTTGCAGCACTAGCCATGATGTATGGTGCATCGGTATTACTTGGTGATTAAGATGCGCGAAAGCATTATCATGAAAATACATTATGGAACAGCATTGGGAGCTGTAGCACTTGTAGCTGTACACATACTGATGAGGATGTCCCAAAAGTTTTCTGATTCATTACAATATCAAAATGTAATTACAAACTATCATTTTCTTCCATATGCATTGATGCTCGAAGCTATACTAATTCTACTTTCTGTGCATGGCTTTAATGGTCTTCGAGTAATTCTTTTGGAATTAAAACAAGGTTCAACATATGAAAAAATGATCAACTATGGATCCCTTGCAGCTATGGCTGTATTGATTGCATATGGCTCAAGAACTATATTGATGGCGGGAATGGGGGTTTCTTAGACATGGCAGTTGTAGAAGCACCAAAACCATCTGAGGAGTCAAATACAAAAACTAGTCAACCAAATACTATTACTCTTAGGATTGCTAGGTCTAATCCAGCTGCGGAACAAGAATCATCATTTTCAGAATTTCAAATTCCAGTTCAGAAATGGACCACAGTCTTGGAGGCAATATTGTATGTAAAACAAAACTTTGATCACTCTCTAGCAGTGAGATATTCCTGTAGACAAGCATCATGTGGTTCCTGTGGAATGAAAATCAATGGAAGGCCAGCGCTTGCATGTTATACAAAGATTTCTGAATTGAACTCAAATGTTATAACAGTTGAACCGATGAACAACTTTCCAATAATACGAGATCTTGCAGTTGACTTTAAACAACTAATCTCAAACCACAAAAAAATGAAACCCTTCATAATCCGAGAAGATTCTGAAGTAACACCAGAATCAAAGGAATTTGTACAAACACCACAGGATCTTGAAAAGTTTCTCCAGTTCTCTTATTGTATAAAATGTGGCTTGTGTAACTCTGCATGTCCAACGATGGCTACAGATGAGTCGTTTATTGGCCCTCAAGGGCTTGCACAAGCCTATAGGTATGTGGCAGATAATCGGGATAAAGGAAAAGATGACCGACTAAAAATTGTGGATGATTCTCATGGTATATGGAGATGTCATTTTGCTGGATCCTGTAGTCAAGTTTGTCCAAAAGGTGTAGACCCTGCAATGGCAATACAATTGCTCAGGGGCTATCTTTTAGGATTTAGAAAATAATACTTTAAGGCTTTTTAGGATTCTTACTAGTGTTTACCTGATTGTTTATGGCTTCTGCCATGAAATGATTTGAAACATTTACCTTGACATCGTTGATTCCATCTATCTTCAACAAGTTGTCATGTACATCTTGTGCAATCTTGAATCCAAATATTGCCGGACAAAATGGACTAGTTAAATGTAAATCAATTTTAACTTCAGATCCTGCTATATCGATATTATCAACTAGTTCGAGTTCCATTATTGAGACATTGATTTCTGGATCAACTACTTTTGTTAGTTCATCAAAAATTTGTCTTCTCAGGTCTTGAGATGCCTGTGACATAAATCAAAAAAGCGTCTATGCTATATATAACCATTCTATTTCCTAAATTGATGTACAGATCTAGATTAGAAGGAAAACTAGATGAAAACACATTAGAATTTCTATCATCAATTTCAGACGACTTTCAAATTGCATTGTATGATATACTTGGAAGCCAAGCTCACACACTGATGCTTTTTGATAATAAAATAATTACAAAAACAGAAGCAGGAAAGATTCTTGGTGCTCTGGAAAAACTCAAAAAAGAAAACTTTTCTGCAAAGTCAGAAGCAGAAGACATTCATGAACTAATTGAATCTCTAGTAATAAAAAAAGCCGGAAAAGAGGCTGGTGGAAAGATGCATACTGCACGTTCGAGAAATGATCAAGTCACACTTGACATACGTATGAAGATTCGAGATGATATCAATATTGTCTGTTTTTGTTTAAATGAAACTATATCTACGCTGATACAACTGGCAGAAAAACACCAGAATACGATTGTGCCTTTGTATACTCATCTACAACAGGCTCAGGTTGGATTGTTTTCTCACGTTCTTTTGGCATATGCTGATGCTCTATTTCGAGATCTTGACAGATTCTATGGCACATATGGTAGAATCAATGAATCGCCTCTTGGTGCAGGCCCTGTTGGAGGAACAAGTATTCCAATTGATAGACAATTCACTGCAAAAATGCTTGGATTTAAAGGGCTAGTTGAGAATTCAATTGATGCAACTTCATCAAGAGACTTTGTTGCAGAATATGTGAGTGACTCTTCTATCATGATGACAAATTTGAGTAGAATGGCAGAAGATTTTATCATATGGTCTACTTCAGAATTTTCTTTTCTTGAATTATCAGACAAGTTCACTTCTACATCTAGTGTCATGCCACAAAAGAAAAATCCAGATATACTTGAGCTCATCCGTGGAAAAACTGCTCAAGTGATAGGATATCAGATGGCAATATTGTCAAATCTAAAGGGTCTTCCATCTGGATATAATAGGGATCTTCAACAAATCAAAGTTTCAATTTGGCCAACTTCAAAAATAATAATATCATCATTGATTGTCATTAACTCTCTTCTTAAAACCATGACTGTAAATGAGAAAAAACTACGACAAGCAATTGATGGTGGATTTTCTATCTCTCTTGATATTGCAGAACATTTGGTTCGAAAAGGAATACCATTTAGAGTGTCACATAAAATAGTGGGACATCTGGTACAAATAGCATCTAATTCGAAAAAATCTCTAACTGAATTATCCATATCCGAAGTGCAGAAAACAATTCCATCTAACGAAATTGATTCAAAGGATCTTTACAAAATTATCCAGTCAACAACTCCTGAATCATCCCTTGAAACTAGACGCTCGCAAGGATCTTCTGGTACTCATGAACAGAAAAGAATGATTGTAGATAGGAAAAGAAAGATCCAGGCATATGAAATAGGTACACGAAAGAGAACAAATGAAGTAAGAGAAGCAATTGGGAGTCTGGAAAGCACTGTAAATTCCCTGATAAAAAACAAAACCTAAAATATGTCAGAAACACACAAAAATTGAAAGTTTTTACAGATAAAATTAGTAAATATTTGAATTTAATGTGAGAAACTTGACTTTTATATTGATTTTACTTAACATATGTACTGATATCTGATTTTTACAACTCATCTTTTAGTATGTATCAATTCGTACAACCACAAACAAACAACCCTAACTACACTGCAGGTCAGACATGGGGTGCACTCAAAAAAGCTTGGCGTGGATACAAAATCGCCAAGGTACAGAGTGATAACACCAGAATGGCTGAATATGCAAAGAAGATCAGAACACTCCAGCATGACTTGGGCATCAAGCAAGCAGAGTTTCCAGAACTGAACCTAAGTTAGTTAGAATTTTTCTATTTTTGAGGCATTAAGTCTGAAATGATATTTTTGCATTAGTTTTCCAAGTCTCAAAAATAGACATATGAAATAGCGGGTTCGCGGGGATTCGGACCCCGGACAGCCGGATTAAAAGTCCGGTACTCTACCTGGCTGAGCTACGAACCCATAGCGAAGGGTCATAGTTGTGTATAATTTAGTCTTTTACAAAATTTTTTGAAGAAAAGAAAGCTTTAAACTCAGATTTTCTTTCACAGTATTTTAACGCCCTTGTAGTATAGAGGGGATGTGGTTAATTCCATTCCTCGTAAAGCCCGGTCTAGAATGGGGCCCTGTCACGGCCTCGACGCGTGTTCAAATCCCGCCAAGGGCGCCATAAATTTTTCTCAGGAATAAGACAAATAAGAAATTAAATCTCAGATCTTGGGTGATAAACCTAGTTTTTTCCTTACATCAGCAAGTGTTTCTTCGTTTGCAGCAGCTATGAATGAAATCCTCTTATCGTAACTCAGTTTTGAGTCAAGCGGCATACCATTTTCATCAACTACGTATCCGCCAGCTTCTAATGCTATGAGATATCCTGCTGCAACATCAGTAATTCTTAATTTTCTTCTCAGATCTACAAATACATCCACCAGTCCACGAGCAAATATTGCAAGCTCAAGTGCCACAGCTCCAAAATGTCTCACGTGGTTTGATGCTGAAAGAATTGGTGCTAATTGTGGTAGTGCATCTGGTGAAATTCCTGAAATGTCAACACCCACAACAAAGTAAATTGGTTTTTCTTTATGGACCTGGATTTTTTTTCCATTCATGTATGCTCCTTTGCCTTTTGATGCAGAGTACAAATCTCCATTGTGTAGATCCATTACTACTCCATCTGTAACAGAACTTAGTTTATCTTCAGGTGTATATGCTAGTGAACAGCAAAAAAATGGTAAACCTCTTACTGCATTAGTTGAGCCATCAATTGCATCCATTATGATGAAACCTTTTGGATTTGGTGAAAATTCAACAATACCGCATTCCTCTCCAAATACGGTACCTTCAAAATTTATCTCACGTAGGTAATCAAGAACAGTTTTTTCTGCTACAATGTCAATTTTGCGAGAAATATCTCCACCTGCTCCCATTCCGTGGTCTGTACCGGATTCTTTTGTTCCTGCTAGGTTTTTTACATTCGCATGTACTCTCTTTGCAGCCTCTTCTAAAATGTCAATTACTTTCACAAGTTTTCTTTTCCCAGTCCTAATTTATTTTAAGTAATAAAAAAAGAGACTGAATGCATAAATAGCAAAAAAGTTGTGCCATTGTGTGAGCAGTAAAGACGAATCAATCTTTAGCAAAGAAGCACTATTGTCTACAAAACCAGGCAAGGACATTGTCAAACAGGCATTGTTCAAAAGCAAGGGATATCGACTATTTGACAAATACAAAAAGGAAGCTGAAGACGAATTTCCAAAATTTACCAAAAGATTTGCCGAAGATCTATTAAATGAAATAAAATCTGACCCTAATCCATTTGAAACTCAAGAAAAATTTGCCAAAGAAGTAGGCTCCGCTGAGATAATTCTCCAAAAATCACAGATAGATGAAGTAAGAAAAAGACTAGAAAACTACGATACTCTTCTAGATAGAGTTTCCAGAATACTTAATTCAAATTTTGTCAAAATGACATTTCCAGTTTTTAGTGCATTGTATGATGCCTCTACTCAATACTTTGGTGACGATAATGATGCCAAGAAAAAAACTGATATCATTGATGGTCATATAATAGCAATTGACCTAAGTGAACCAATGGATAGAATAATGGACAAGGATGAAGATATAGAATTTTTAGATGATTACAAACTGATGAATCCATACATTTTGAAACTTGCAAGAGACAAGATTTCTGTTGGAGGTAAAGAAGTGTTGGAAGAATTTGAAAGAGGTTTCAAAGATGCAAGAGTGGGTCAATACATTGATTTTAAATTAAAAATGAATCCTAAAAGCATATCTGAAGAAGAAATGATTCAATGTTACAAAAAATATAGAGCAGTGATGGGAACTGCTGGAAAGAACATGACTCTTGCAAGATTTCCTCTTGGTGAAATATTTTATCTTGGAATGGCAAAAGCAGCAGAATCTGTTGGATGTGGAAATGAAATTGAGGATTCTATAAAAAATAAATTTGTTAAAGTTCCTTCATGGCCTCTATATTACACATTTCTTACAGGTGATGTTCAAAAAGGATTTGATTTTACTATGAAAAAAAGTGATATCTACCTAGGAGAGGCACGACTTGCTCTGGAACTGTTGCCTGAGAATTTTTCACACAAGGATTTTCTTGAGTTTCTCTTTCTGACTGTAGAGCATTACAACATGTATTGGTTTAATCAACTCTCAAAAGAAAAATTGTGGAATGAATTCCAATCAAAGATCCCCAAGTGATTTGATATGATGTGGTCTGAGAAATATAGGCCAAAGAATCTGCTTGAGATGGTTGGAAATGAAGAAGCAAAAGAGTCCTTTGTAAAATGGTTTGGTAAGTGGATCAAAGGAACAAAACCTCTTCTATTAGTCGGTCCACCTGGTATAGGAAAGACAACCATGGCTGTATTGGGATCAAAGCAATTTGGTTATGATCTAATTAGCATGAATGCCAGTGATGTAAGAAGCAAGCAGAAGATTCAAGAAATTCTCAATCCGATCCTTGGTAACCGTAGTGTACTTGGAAATCCAATGATCTTCGTTGATGAAGTAGATGGAATACATGGAAGATCTGACTTTGGTGGTGTAGATGCACTAGTTGACATATTGAAAGAGTCCACCATACCGATAATCCTTGCAGCAAATTCTGACTTGTCTGACAAGATGAAAACCATAAAAAAAGTCACAACTACGGTGAAACTCAGACCTCTTCCTCCTAGATTGATGAGATTGTACATTGAAGAAATTCTGAAACGTGAAGGTGCATCAATAAAAATTGGTAATATGATAAAAATGATAATTGACTCACGTGGCGATATTAGGTCAATTCTGAATTCTGCCCAGGCATTATCTGGAGGATTTGAACCTCAACTTGACAAGTCATATGCAACAAATGATGTGGAAGAATCTCTGAATCTATTTTTTAATGCAAAATCTGCTGAAGAAGCTCAGGCAATACTCTATTCCTTAAGAATTGATCCTAGGGAAAAAATTAATGCATTTTACTCAAGCATAATAACAAGCTCTCTGTCTACAGCCGTTCTGAAGGAAATGTTAGATGTCTTGTCTGAAGCTGATATGTTATATGGAAAAATAATGCGAAAACAGGAATGGCGGCTCTTACGATATCTAGACGGTATTTTATTAAAATTATACAAACCAGGATTGACAATAAAATATTCCAAGTTTAATCTTCCATGGCCTACTCTTAATAGAATAAGATGGGATGGTATGGCAATCAAGGGATTGACTGGAAGTCTTGCAAGACAAATGCACGTATCACGTAGTACGTTTTCAACTTTTTATCTTCCCTATCTTCTCTATTGTATAAAAAACAAGTCTATTGAAATGGATCTAAATGAAACTGATAGCGCAATAATCCAAAAGGAATTAGTTTTGATAAAATGAGCTGGCGTTCAATACCGATGAAATTTCCTGGGACATGTCTTGTTTGTAATAAAAAGATTGAAGTCAATGAGGTAGCTCTGTGGGCCAAGGGATTGGGAGTAAAACATCAGGCTTGTGCTGAAGTAAAACAACTAAAATGTATAGTCTGTGGAGGCCCTGCAGGATGTCCTGATTGTGAATTTTCGGATAACTGTGATCTAGACAAAGTCTCTCAAATGTGCATATGTAAGAAATGTAGTGAAGAAAAAGATGCTTTTTCACAGTATCAAATTTCTGTACTAAAGCGATATCCAATGTTGAATCTTAAACAGTAAACGAAGATCTATACTGGCTGGAATCCTGATATGCTGTAAAACCTTAAAATCTAACCCCTAAGATTGAAAAACAAATGACAAAGCCTACCACAAAGATAGCTCCATTAGATCCAGCTTTTCATGGGGAATCCAATTATGAAGTAGGACTAGAGGATCTTCTTGTGGAAAAGAGAAATTTGGTCGCAAAAACAGAGGCAGAACCACAGGCCACAAAGGAAACCATCCAGTCTACAAGAGAAGAACTCCAAGTTATAGAAGGACTGTGGGAGAATTACCATATTGGAATGAATGTTTTCCGTAACGCAAAGGGCGGCCGAGATGGTATTAGAGAAGTCAAAACTGATTAAATTAATATAGGTTGTAAATAGCCTCTAATTCGAATAATGCACTCTGAAAAGATAAAGAATTTTTTACATAAGAGAAGACAAGCAGAGCAAAGTGGCGGAGAAGAAAGAATTCAAGGCCAACATGAAAAGGGTAAGCTTACCGCTCGAGAACGAATTGACCTATTGCTTGATGAAGGAAGCTTTACAGAAATTGATGCCATGACAACTCATCATTATTATGAATTTGACATGCAGAACAAAAAATTCTTTGGGGATGGAGTAGTGACAGGATATGGAACTATACATGGAAAACAAGTTTTTCTTTTTGCTTATGATTTTACAGTTCTTGGTGGTACACTAAGTGAAATGGGTGCCAAGAAAATTACAAAAATTATGGATCATGCAGTCAAAGTTGGATGTCCTGTAATTGGAATAATTGATTCAGGTGGTGCAAGAATCCAAGAGGGAATACTAAGCCTTGATGGTTTTGCTAGTATATTCTATCATAACCAACTTGCATCTGGAGTAGTTCCTCAAATTACTATCAGTGTGGGACCATCAGCAGGTGGCGCAGTATATTCTCCTGCAATGACAGACTTTGTAATTATGGCTGACAAGATCTCTACCATGTTTGTAACAGGTCCAGAGGTTGTCAAGACAGTTCTTGGAGAAGAAGTATCTTTTGATGAGCTTGGTGGTGCAATGTCACATGGAAGAAATAGTGGTGTTGCACACTTTGTAGGAAAAAATGAGTATCACTGTATGGATATTGTTAAGACACTCTTGTCATATATTCCTCAAAACAGTACAGAAGAAGTACCTGTTGTAGAAACTGGCGATGATCCGAATCGACTGGACAATAATCTCATAAACATAATTCCAGAAAATCCTCTACAACCATATGACATGAAAGAAATCATATCTTCTATTGTTGATAATCATGTATTCTTTGAGATACATGAATTATTTGCACCAAACGTTGTAGTTGGATTTGCAAGACTTCATGGCAAAACAGTAGGAATTGTTGCAAACCAGCCAATGGTATTGGCAGGAGCACTAGATATTGATTCATCTAACAAGGCATCTAGATTCATCAGATTCTGTGATTGCTATGGTATTCCAATTATTACACTAGTTGATACACCTGGATACATGCCTGGAACCCAGCAAGAGCATGCTGGAATTATCCGTCATGGAAGTAAACTCTTGTATGCTTATTGCGAAGCTACAGTGCCAAAAATTACGCTTATCATAGGTAAAGCCTACGGTGGAGCCT
>CAYWWR010000055.1:0-9469 GCA_964462165.1 uncultured Nitrosopumilaceae archaeon | reverse complement strand
ATGATCCAATCGTAATTGGTAAAAATCCCATATCAGTTGCAGCAGCCGCATTATACATGGCAGCTCTTGAGACCAAGGAATACACTACACAGTTAAGATTGGCAGTGGCATCGGATCTGACTACAATAACTATACGAAAGAGATACCTGGAGATTGTTCATATATTAAAAAATAAGACAACTACAGTTTCAAATCAAGAATCAATAGACGAATCAATTGAAGAATCAGTACCTTGTGAGATATCACAGACAATATAGATTACACGTGATGATCTAAATTGTGTTCTAATCTTGTCCAGTTTTCAAACAAAATCAGTTCGCATGAGTTTGTAGACACCATAATTGAAACAATAAACATTTTGAAAAATGAAAAAAGCGAGCACCACATACAAAACAGTAGAATTGAAGGTGATTGCACATGGATGAAAACTCCAGAAAATCTTGTGGTCGTAGGTGACATACATGGTGACATGGAGTCACTGAACAAGATCCTATATGAGATTAATTTTGAAATATTTTTAACAAACAAAAATAACAAGTTAGTATTTCTTGGAGATTACATAGATAGAGGATCAAACTCTGTTGTAGTTTTATATACAATATGTAAGCTAAAGCAGACATATTCAGATTCAGTCATCTTGATGCGTGGAAATCATGAGGCCTCAGAAGAATTTCCCTTTCAATCCTACGAGCTACCACATGATATAGAAAAATATTTTGGAAACGAAGAGGCCAATAAAATACATTCACTTGTGTTAAAACTTTTCAGAGATCTCACAGCCATGACAATCATTGAAGATCATCTGATAATAGTGCATGGCGGATTACCAGTATATGTAAATGAACCAATTGAAGAGATGTGTTTTCCCTCAAACAGAAATAAAACATTACTTTTGCTGGAAGAGTTATTGTGGAATGACCCAAGAACAATTGAAAACAATACAAATTGGGAGATATCAAGAAGGCCTTATGGAAAACATTTTGGAAATGCCATCACACAGAAATGGCTAGATATCACTCAAACAAAAGTTGTAGTTAGAGGACATGAACCATGCATGGGATATAGAATAGACCATGATGGAATGATTCTTACTTTATTTTCCTGCAAAGAGTCATATCCAAAATTTGATGCAGGATATCTATACATAGAAAATAGTGAATTGTCATCAATCAAGAATGCCACCGAACTATCCAGATATGTGAAAAAAATATCATTGACAGAGAACAATTAGTACAACATCAAGGTAAATATATTATTTTTTTTAATTTTATGTATAACATTAATAATGATTTAGAAAATTAACATATTTTCATAGATTTAAAAATTTAAGAAAACCACTGGTTCAGATTATGTACACAAATTATTTTTCAACTATAAAATTTCCATCCATTCCCAATGCCGCATGGCCTGGAACGGTACATATGTAATGATATAATCCCGGCGTCCCAGCCACAAATGTTACATCACCTGATTCTTTTGGTTTCATGGGATTATCTGGTGTCTTGTATGAAGCATTCCAAACAATGGAGCTTGGATCCTGTGGGTCTATGACTATGCCAAATGCATGAAATGAATTACTCGGGTTTGTCAAGTGTATTGTTACAGTATCACCTGAATGTACTTGAATATCCGGATTTGCTCCAGTAGAACCAATGGGTGCATCAAACCCATACTTGCTAAAGTCAGAACTTATCTGAAAACTTAGATCAAATGTTATCTTATTCCCATTTGCTGTAACAGTTCCGCCTGTTCCTGCAGGAATTGAGCTGTTTGTACTAGCAGGAAGGTTTGAAATAGTGTTGACATTGTTTGCAGGAATGTTAGGCACGATGTTTTCCATGGGAGGAGCAGTGACCTTAGTTCCTGCTGTTGGTAAAAGCGAAATGCATGCATCGTTTTCAACTGGCAGGCAGACAAAGTTTCCAAGATATATCATACTTGCAAATACCAGAGCAGCAGAAATTCCCATTGAAAGATACCATAGTCTAAATTTCGTGATATAGATACGTCAAAATAAAATATAAGATTGACCATGATTGTCATCTTGTGTCAGTATGTGATTTCATTCTTCTAATCTTCAAAAAATCAAGAAAACCACTGGTTCAGATTATTTACACAAGGATATTGTTTCAAATTCTGGCTTTTTTGTGGCTAATGGAACTATTTACACCGATAGGGAATATTTTCTCAAGAAACTGTAGAAATGCTTACTCCAATTAATTTCAATATCGCAAGATCATCTGGATTAGTACAACCAACATTGTGTTCTGGTGGATATGTGCAGGATCTGGAAGGATGTATCACTGCATAATGATCAATTCCATTACCAGTTATCTTTTCTATGTAAACATCAGGGCCAAATTTTTGAGCCGTAAATGTTTGATCAGCGTTGAGAGGACATGGAAGTCCAAACATTTCACAAGGACCAGGAATTGTAGTATTACTTAGAACCACAGTTTGGGTTGCATTTTCTGGCGATTGAGGTAATACCAAGACTGAGCCTTGAAGCCATGGATGTGGTTGTGCATGGTATTCAAATTCTCCTAGTTTTGTAAAAGTAAAATTGAATGATTTTCCAGGCAGCATTGTTCCGTGACTATATGGACCATTTTCAAACATTGGATCTGGCTGATTGTGTGTAGCATCTATTTCATTTCCCGCATCTGACTTGTTTATCCAGCTAACTGTATTGTTTATTCCTAGAACCACTGTCAGATATTGTGGTTCGAAATTATTATCAGAACTTTGATCCTCAGAATCTGGCGGGATTATGACTGTAGTGATATGAGGGCTAGTTGTCATGCCAGTCTGCTGTAATTGGTTTGATACATGTTGTTCAGGACAAAATGTGCAATGCAGTTGATTGTCAGGAATTGTCAGAAATGAAATTGATGCAATTACTGCAATGATTGCAGCAATTCCAATTGTGATTAGAAAAATCTTCATTTAGTACATGTACTGGACTGATATGGTTTAAAAAATTGATGTAGCTTTCTTCCACGTTTAAACATTTAAAAATTTAAGCAAACCACTGGTTCAATTTATTTACACAAGGGAATGGTTTCAAATTCTGGCTTTTTTTGACTCAATTTTAGGCTTTAACAATCTTGGCATGTTTTGTTGATCTAGAAGCATTTTTCATTGCCATTTTACCTAGTGCCGAGTCTAACGATATTACTTGCTTTACTATTGCAACATCTCTATTCAATTTGAATAGCGTTGTATTGCCAAATTTTCTTGCTGGGGTAACTACATTGAATTGCTCCAAGTCTGGCCAAACCTTGTACAGTGTTGTTTTTGACATTCCCGTACCCTCAAGAATTTCTTTTTTAGAATAATCACTTCTATTGTCTAGAAAGAAATCAATGATCCTAAGTTGTGGGGTATCTCCCAGGTATCTCATCAATAGTGTTGTGCTCATATGCTATTTCATGCGTATAAAGTATTTATTTGTGTCTGTCAAAGGTACTATAACTGAACTTGTCTGAATTTACTGATGAAGAGATAGTAGCACGCATAACTTACAAGCTTTACAGAAGAGGCAATTGGGGTGAGAGTCACACTAGTTTTGAGAATCTCAAGAAAGGATTCAATCAAAGAAATCTAGGAAAAAAGGGTTTCAAGAGAGTAGATAAAATCGGTGAAAAAATGATCAAAGATGGTTTATTACATTCAAAATCAACAAGTTATGGTCTTGAAGTTAGTTTAGAATATACTAGAAAAGATGAATTAATTTCATTAATCAAGAAAATCTTTCCAGATGAATATGATGAATAATTTTCTAGTTGTATTTTATACGTAAGGCAATACCATTTCCAAATTGGTTCAGTTTATTTACACGGGGGAATGATTTCAGAATCTGACTTTTTTATAGAATCATCATCTTGCAGCGTTAATCTCAACTGCAACATCATCCCATAGATCACCACTGCTTGCAGTCCAACCACATGTTACGGCTCCAGGTGTTGATACTATTGCAGAGCTTGATGCTCCGGTGATTTGATTTGACACATTAGCATCCCAGTGTTGTGTGCAAGTAGGATTTGACAGAGTTGAGCCCCCATAGATGGATGGCAAATCAAGTACCCAGTCATTTGCATACTTGGTTGTAAGCGATATCTTTGGACTGTTGGCATTTGTATTGTGTTTTAGGCTATGAGTCGGTATTGGAGTTGTCTGGTCCACGCCAGAGAGAGAATACACTCCAACAACAGCTTGTGTTGGACCATTCATTGTAACCACAACATTTCCAGTTCCACTTGGGTTCTTGAGGTACCACAATTCTGCATCATTGTTATAAAATGAATATGCCGCATTTTTCAGTTGTACTCCACCAAATGTGATAGATGCCACATCATTATTGTTTGCACTTACTCCAACTACAAGAAGACCATTATTGTTGTGGCCTGCATTAAAATTATATATTGTAATTCGGTTTGATGGTGATACAGTACCTGACGTTGACATTGTATTGCTCAAGGCTATACCATTTGTTGTGGCGGCGTTTGTAGTAGCAGAAGTAGTATTGGAGACAGAGCTTGTTCCGATACCATTGATTGCAGATACACGATAAGTGTAGGTCATACTTGGTACAAGTCCAGTATCAGAGTATGTGGTTCCAGTATTACCAGTATTTGCAACAAGCGTAGACCAAGTTGAACCATTATTTGTGGATCTGTCTACCCCATACCCAATTACTGCAGAGCCACCGTTACTACTTGGAGCATTCCAAGATAAATTGATTTGAGATGAAGATATAGCAGTAGATGTCAGCCCGGTAGGTGATTGTGGTACGGTTGCATTAGCACCTACAGTTGTAGCAGATGTAACATTTGATGGTAAGCTAGTACCAATGTTATTGATTGCAGATACACGATAAGTGTAGGTTGTGTTTGTTAACAATCCATTATCCGAATAGATGGTTGCAGTACTTGCAGTGTTGGATGCAATTGTATTCCAAGTGGTTCCACTGTCAATAGATCTATCAACTTTGTATCCAGTAATTGCAGAACCACCATTTGCCGGTGCAGTCCATGACAGGTTAATCTGTGATGAAGAAATTGCAGATGCCGCCAAGTTTGTGGGTGATTGGGGTACAGTGGCATTAGAACCAGTTGTTGCAGATGACGTATTAGATGGGGAGCTAGTTCCCACGGAATTAATTGCAGATACACGATAAGTGTAGGTTGTGTTTGATGCAAGTCCAGTATCAGAGTATGTAGTTCCAGTATTACCAGTATTTGCAACAAGCGTAGACCAAGTTGAACCATTATTTGTGGATCTGTCTATTTTGTATCCAGCAATTGCAGAACCGCCGTTGTTTGATGGTGCAATCCATGACAGGTTAATCTGTGATGAAGATGCGGTAGTCACGGCTAGATTCGTAGGAGGCTGAGGTGTAGAGGTCGTAGACGAGCCGGCATCCAAGTCTGCTACAAGAGTACCAAAGTAAGAAGGAATGGAATCATATGGATTTGGTAAATTGTCATTTGTTAGGTAAATGTATCCCACATAGTTTGATGCACTTGCAAGAAAACTAGTCGATATTGAACTTACACCAAATGCAATCATAGAAAAGTTACTCTTGTCATAGCTTGTGTGCCACCCTTCAAGTGCAGAAAGTGCTGGAAGTCCAGGATTTTCATATATCATGAGATTATCAACTGTTCCAATGTAACTTGATAGGGTATCTGTTCCAGGATTTCCAACAGTCATAGTATATCCTTGAGATTTAGCATAGTGGCTAACAGTAGAATAGAAATTCTCATCTCCTGCCACATTTGACATTTCATCAAAGAAAATTCCGTCTATACTGTAAAGACTCTTCCAAGTGTTAATGTCAGACTCTACTGCGCCTGTGCCTCTTGATGTATAACCTGTTGCGTCATAACCTAATACAACAACCCCTGCTGCATGTAGTTCTTGTATCCCGGATACATAATTAGCATCACGTGAGCTTCCTGGTCCATTATTTGGATTAATTATTGCAACAACTGGTACTGATGGATGTGCAGCCTTTGCTTGCGCCACAGTAGTCCAAGTACTGTCAGGATATGTATACAATGCAACCATTACTCCTGTTTGTGATGCAGCAGATGCAGGATGTTGCATAAATGAAAATGATGAACAAATAATTATAAGAGCTAAAACTCCCCCGATAAATCTTCTGTATTGTTGTTTTGTCATTATAACATAGAACAATCTTCTATAGTATAAAAAAAGTCGGTAGAAAAGATATGTATGCAAATTTCATTTTAGATTCAAGCATAGAAGATTGTACCGGAACATAATTACTAATTATTGATGTGAATGCAAATAAATTAAGAATGACAAGCAGAATCATGAATGCAAATGTCCTTGTGACCGCATCGGGAGGAATTGTTGCACAAGGAATTATAAAATGCCTTAAACTTGCAAACAAACAAAAAAAATCAGGTACAAAATACAAAATATTTGCAACCGACATTAATGCAAAAGCTCCTGGTTTGTACCGTTCAGATATGGGAATTTTGGTACCACCTGTTACAGCTGCAAACTATCACAAAGTCATTATCAAAACATGTATTGAACAGAAAATAAAGGCAATTTTCATAGGATCTGACGAAGAACTTTTGCCTCTCACCATGGCAAAACGCGAGATTGAAGATAAGACCGGAGCCACAGTCATAGCAAATCCCACAGAAACCATAGTAAATTCAGGCGACAAATGGAAGACATTTAAATTTTTAAAGGAAAACGGCTTGCCATATGCAGATTCATCTCTCCTACAGGACCAAGAAAAATTCATCAAGAAATACAAATTCCCCATAGTGATAAAGCCAAGAGAGGGACACGGTTCTCTGCATTTTTATCTCGTACACAATAACAAAGAGCTCGATAATGCTGCAAATGCCATCCGAAATGCAGGATGGAGACCGTTATTGCAAGAATATCTTCAAGGTGATGATACAGAATTTACAACAGGTGTTACAGTAAGCCAAGATGGAAAAGTAATGTCTTCAATTTCAATTAACAAATTTCTAAAAAGCGGACAGACATACAAAGCATTCATAGATAATTACAAAGTTGTTCGTCAATCAGCAGAACAAGCAGCATTAAAGATAGGAGCCAGAGGTGCCATAAACATTCAAGCAAAAATGGCCAAAGGAAAACCAAAAATATTTGAAATCAATGCAAGATTTTCTGCAACATCTCCTCTCAGAGCAGTTGCCGGAATAAACGAGCCAGACATTGTATTTCGCAACATGGTATTAGATGAACAGATCAGTGTGAAAGAATACAAAAAATTAGTATGTCTGAGATACTGGAATGAAGTATACATCCCATATTTGACATATAAAAAAGTTGAACATGATAAAAAAGTACAACGATCAACTACGTTTATTCCAGATTATTTTTAGATTTAAAAATTTATTTGTATCAGATCAGTCTTGCAAATATTATGCTATCTGCATTCTTCATTACTCTATGTGCATAAATTGTAGATACCATAGATGCAAATATTGATGCCCCAAGATATGCAAAAACTAGATTTTCAAATCCAGACGATACCAGAAACAATCCACCAGTGATAACTATTGATGCAGACATGATTACAATGATTGCAAGTGATTTAATTTTATTTGTATACATTAAAAATAAACTGTTGGCAGTAAAAATAGACAAGAAAATATTAGCAATAGATGCAATTTGAAGTACATGGATACTAGTTTGAGACAATCCTACATTTGAAATCAAGTAAGGTGTTGTAAGATTAAGTATGCATGCAGTGGTAATGGATGCAAGCATAGTAATCAGAAATATTTTTCTATATGTTTTTTTGATAAACTTGTTTATCTCACCTACTTGTGAAACCTTGATCTTTATGCCAACGTTATTCATATGCATGTGAATTGGCTCCATCATGACATACTGGATTATAGAGGCAGGAAGTAACACAACCAAGGCCATGTCTGCTCCAGCGTGATATACAGAATTAAAGGCCATAGGCAGCCCAAAGCCATCTCTGAGTACAACCGGATTGTAGATCCAGGACAAGACTCGGTCTGCAAACATGGTAACAAGATAAAACGTACCATAAAGAGAGTAGGATATCACTTCCCAAAGTTGAACACTAAATCTTGATTTTATGGTTTTGTCTGTCTTGCTGATAGGATTGTAAAAATGAGGCATGTCATCAGTTACTGATATGGAATTTATTTTAAGAAGTTTGTAGTGTTGATAAATTGAAAATATAGACAATACAGTAAAAGCAGTTACCAGTCCAACAAAATACCTCGTAACATTATCAAAAATTATTGAATTTGCAAAATAATATACAGACAATAAAGATGCAAATGCAGCAGAATATGCAACAATCAAAGGACCTAATCGTTTGAGTGCATAGATTATCATATAGCTTGCACGATGCAGTGATACTGTAACGGTACTAATTGCCATAATAGCTACAAGATTTGCAGGAATTTGCATTACATACCCAATTGCAAAGAGTCCAAATACCGTTGCAGTCAAAACTGCACCCACAAGACCATAACTGCGTTTTTGTAATCGTTTTATTTCTCCCATGTTGGTTTGTGCATTATAAAACAGAAACAGTCTATTGAAAACTTGAAGTGTTCCCTCTGTTATGACAAGTCCAAGAAAAACTCCACTTACAAAAGCAGTTGTGATTTGTATCGGAAGTCCCCATGCCATCCACAATGACACACCAGTGATGAACAACAATGCAAGAGATCCGAGCCATGGGAAGATCATCCCTATTCCTTCGACAAGTCTTTTTTGTATACTAGGAATCTTCATTGTAAAAGATTCAATAAACATCTCTTTGCTTTTTCCCCTTGTCTCATACATGTCAAGAAAATCATATACATGATTTGCAAGTGCATGAAAGTCTGCAAATCCATATTGTATCAAAGTCTCTTTCCTGTAACCAAGACACTCTAGTAACACTACAATGTCAGCAGTATTGTTTACATTTGGTTGTACTTCAATGATAGAACGTGCAACTTTTTGTGCAAACATTCGCGATTCTCTTGATGTGTTTTGTTGTGTTTCTGCAAGCAATTTTTTTACCTCAAGTCTCACGTAACAATCTCAGTTACTAGTTTTGATTGAATATGTCTAACAACATCTGTAAGGCCTTCAGAGATGGTAATTTTTGGTGCAAATCCAAGAGTATTCATAATTTTATCAGATTCAGCCAGACCAAACTTGACATCACCTGGTCTTGGAGGCGCAAATCTATGAGGAATGTGAGTAGTATTTGTGACAGATTTTAGAGTCATCAATAATTCCAATATGCTAGTAGATTTACCAGTTGCAACATTGAACATCTTTCCTGCTGCATTAGGTGACTCCATGCCTAGCATGTTTGCCTGTACGATATCTTTGACATTGATAAAATCACGTGTCTGTAAACCATCCCCATAAATGGTCGGTTCTTGTTTGTTCATCAATTGATTTATGAAGA
>CAYWWR010000054.1:0-9528 GCA_964462165.1 uncultured Nitrosopumilaceae archaeon | reverse complement strand
ACATTGCTCTGTCTTGAGGTGGAATACTCCCTTGTTGTATTGAGCAAGAATATGTTTGGAGTTTATTCGAATTATCTTGTCTAATAATTTAGGTGAGCAATGTGTGTAACAGATTTTATTACACAATATTTTTTCATTGTATAGTGCAGATACATGGTCTGGTCTCATCTTCAACACTGATTCATAGCATTCTAGTGCTTCTGGGTATTGCGACAATGCCTCTAGTGCAATTCCTTTGTGATGTAATGCCTCTACGTGTCTAGGATTGACATCAAGCACCTTATCAAAACATGTGATTGCTTCTTTGAAATTATTTTTTTCAAATAATATGACTGCCTTGTCGTAGTATGCTGTCAAGTTTTTTGGATCTAACGCAATTAGTCTGTCTAATGATATTATTGCTTCATTTTGTTTTCTAAATCTTGCATCTAATACACTCTTGTTGTATAGTGCAGATACATGGTCTGGTCTCATCTTCAACACTGATTCATAGCATTCTAGTGCTTTTTCTGGCTGTTCTACGAATTCATACAATTTCCCCACACTATATTGAATCTTGTAATTGCTCGGAATAACTAACAGTATATGATCGACTAATTCTAATGCTTTCGAGTATTCTTTTGTGTTGTAGTGAAAATTTACAAGACCAAAAAGTATTTTATCAAATTCCGGTTGTTTTTTTATTTCTTTGTGCAATAATTTTTTTATAATTTGTTCATAGAGCGCAATTATGGGCAAACACTTTTCAATTCTAGTTAATGTTTGTGACTGGACTAGATCAAAGTCTGTAAGTAATCCTGCAGAAAATAATTCTTTCTCAAGTATCTTGGTTATGACATTTAACTGAATCAGTATTTTTTCATCATCTTGGCTCATGTGCTCATCTACAATGAATGATTGTAAAATTTATCATCCATCTAGTAGCTATGCTAGAGTAGTTTAAAAAGACGTGATTGTTTGGATGAGCTGAGCTTTCTATCCTATTGATTTTGAAAGTCTATTCTTTGATTTGACAGCTTGACAGCGGTATTGCCATGCTATCAAAAAGCTTGCTCAACTCACCTGACTTGACAATGCATATTACATGCAAGAGAGTACTGTTAAAATCCGTCTGGTTAAGATCTGTAAAATTATTCTCATTAATGCTGTTCAAAGATTTGGTTAGGTTTGCCAATTCGTCAGGAGAAAATGCGAGACTAGCATTAAAATTTCCCATTGTCTTGTTATCCAAAAATCCTTGTAATTTGGCAGGATCTAGATCGAGCGTAGCATTATCTCCTAGAATCTTTGATATCTGTTCTGGAGTCATGTTCAGATTAGTATCATTGCCCATCATTTCTGACAACTCTTCTGAAGTCATATTCATTTCAGAGTCTTGTAATGTAGTACTGTTAAGATATTTTGATAGCGCAGAGTCATTTCCTAGAATCTTGGATATCTGTTCTGGACTCATGTTCAGATTAGTATTATTGCCCATCATTTCTGATAGCTGTTCTGGAGTCATGTTTAGATTGGTGTTATTTCCAATTAAATTGGCCAGCTGTTTTGGTGTAATCTTTATTGGACTAGTCATGTTGGCATAATTTGGCAATTGACTAGTGTCATTTAACTGAGAATTTTGGTCAGTATTTATCGCAGGAACATCAATTACTTCAAGATTGTTTGAAAATAAACTTGAAACATAAAGTTTGTTTGCTATAGGGTTTATCGCAAGGTATTGAGCTGCGATACCTGAATTGAATTTATTTATGACAGTGTTTGTATTACCATCTATCTCAAAAATTTCTCCTGTCTGTTCGTTTGTCTGAAATATCTTGTTTGTTAGTGGATTTGTTACTATTCCCCATGATCCTGCATTAGTTGGTATGTCTGTTATTATGCTGTCATTAGTTCCATTTATCACTGAGACTACTCCTGCTCCCCAGTGACTTACGTATATCATGTTGGTGACGGGATTGGCTGCAATTCCCCAGGGACCGCCATTGGTGTGTATTGTATCTATTATTCTATTACTAGAACCATCGATGACTGAAACTGAATTTGAAAGACTGTTTGCTACATAAATGCGATTGGTTGTTGGGTTTGAAACAATTCCCCATGGACCGCTTTGTACGTGGATGTTTGTAACTAGGCTATTTGTCTTGCCGTCAATCACTGAAACTGAATTTGAAAGTAAATTTGTAACATAAACTTGATTTGTGGATGGATCAACTGTAACTCCCCATGGATTATTTTCTACTGGCACTGTTGCTACTACCTTGTCAGTATTTCCGTTTATGACAATGACATGTCCCCCTAACCTATCTGTCACGTATATGGTATTTGTAGTGGGATTTACATCGACACGTGCTGTGCCGGTATCTGGAAGTATTGATCCTTGATTGAGTGAAATGTGGTCTGTAATCTTGTTTGTAAAACCATCAATTGCATCTAGAACACCTGTGACTGAACCTGTAACGTATATCTTGTTTGTAGTCGGATTTACTCCTATTCCTCTGCTCCCCCAGCCAATATCTATACTAGTTATTGCATATGATAGATGAACTGAGAGACTACCTGCTATGATAATACATATGATTAATGCATACTTTTGTGTGTTCAATCCTATTATCTTATCCATTTTCTTGCTCATATAACAAGCTGCAATACTGTTTACAAAAAAGGTTCCAATTTGGTCCTTTTTTTTGGAAAAAACAAGAACTGAGAACTTTGGCGTTTCTGTGGGGATGATAGGCCAGCCCTCAGTCTTACATGTATTTTATTCATGTTTTAGATTAGTCTATGTCTGTTTAAAACAAACGAGCTACGGTAAATTAGATATATGTAAGATGTTTTTGTTATGTCTATGCATATTTTGATAGCTGAAGATGAAAAAGATCTCTTGGATCAATACAAGGACATGTTGGAAGATAATGGTCACAAGGTGACTGTCTCAAATAATGGGGATGAATGTGTTAAAATTTATCGCATAGAATCTGAAAATAATAAAAAATCCGATGATCATCAGTCTCCATTTGACGCAGTTATTTTGGATTATCAAATGCCCCTAAAAAATGGACTTGAAACCGCAAAAGAAATCTTGGAAATGAATTCACATCAGAGAATAATATTTGCCTCAGGTTTTGTTCAAGAGACTTTTTTTGAATCCATCAAAAGTCTAAAACAAATAACTGAGATAATGAAAAAACCATTTCATCTACAAGCATTGATAGATACTCTGGAAGACAAGGAGATTTATCAAAAACTAGAGAAACTAAATGTGGATATTTCTGCAATTAAAGAGCTTAATCCATCACATGCTCAGATTAAAGCATATTTTGATGTATTGTGTCAACTACAAAAGGGACGAACATTCTAAAATATTCTGATATCCACAAATCTACATAACACACAAAAAATGTTATGTGTTGTTACAAAAATCATCTGAAGGTTTTATTCCATTATATAATTTTTGTAATGCACTAACATCACATTCTGATATGTATGGATGATCTGTAGTGATTGATTCATGCATGAGGTCTGCTGTATTATTAGTGAGTGGTAAACCTAATGCGTGTCCGAACTCATGTCTTACTATTGATCCTATTTGAGTATCGGTTAATTTGTCTGCATCATATATTGTGATGAATGCCTTCAATATTTGATTTCCATTCACTATTGTTCTTGTAGTTCCGTAATATCCGTCACGATCCTTGATTTTGGAAAGTGTTATTACTATTTGACCTTCTCCATTGGAAGATTGAATGACGTTAAATTTTTCTGGAATGTTATGCTTTGTAACTGATGTAGTTTCTAGTGCACCTTGCCATCCTGTGAAATATTTGCCAGTTTCAGAATTTGAGTGATATAATTGAGAACTATCGCCAGTAATAGTCTCTGTTGATGTTATAGCATTTTCTATTGATTGAATTTTTTGGTCAGTTACTTTTGCATTGTTTTCTATAGTTACAACTAGTGGTGTCTGGTTGTCGATATCCCAATACATAAAGCCATCAGTGGTACTTCCTTGGAGATTTTCTGTTACGTATCGAGTCTTTATGGTTGAATCTATGTCTGCTGATGGAATTACATAGTTTGCTGCCACAAAAAATAACAAGATTACTACGATTGGTAGTACTAATAGCTCTATCTTGAGTATGGTTTTTGCACTTAGCTTTTGAATTCTTTTTTTGACTAGAATGATTTCATGGGATATTGTATTTTGTTTTTGAAGCAAATCGCTGATTTCCTGTTCTGGTTCGAGATCCAGATCGTCCCTTTTTGCTCTTAATCCGTCTTGTAGCTCTAATAATTGGATATACTCTGTGGTTTTGCTAAGCTCATTTGTTAGGTGTTCAAGATGACTACGTAGTTGTTTTATCGAATCTTCCTTTGCTTGCATTCTTTGGGTCATCTTATTCTCTCTCCTATGCTAGTGTAGTAATCAAGTCCCATGGCGTCAACACGTTATTTTGTGTCATGATAAATGCATTTTTCATTCCAAGCATTATTTTACACATTTCAGGTACTGTAATATTGTCAGATATTATACGACCAGTTTTCAAATTCAATGTATTTGCCTTGTATTCAAGAAAATCATCTACATCATCAAGATAATTCAGTTCTGATATTTTTTCAAATATTGTTTGCGGAGTGACAAACAACGGTGTTTCCTCCAAGATCACAACATCGGTATTATTTCTTAACATTTCACCTATGAGAAAACCTATGTTGTCTTCTTTTTGAAACGTAATCACTTTTTTTGAAGGCATGTCCGCAATCTTGATTCTTGTGTCACACAGTATTCCAACTTCTAATAATCGTCTTGCAGATATTGTTGAAAACTCACCGTCTGTTGTTTGCACCAGGGCAAAATCTCTCCTGATGTCATTCATTTTTTTTAGTAAATCATAAACTCGCATTTTTGCCGATACCATCTCTAAACTTTTATTCATTATACTGTTTACTGTTTGTTCTGAAAAGAAATCATGAGTTGGATTTGAATACATGCCTTGCAGGACTTCTTTACTTCCAATCATTCCGACTGGCATGTCGTTTTCTATTGCTACCAAATTATTGGTATGTGTTGCAAGAAAACGTATTAACATAGATGTTGCCACCCAAACTTTTTCCTTGCTTTCAATTGTAGCCATTGATGAATATACAAGCAAGTGTGGTAAAATCTCCTCGATGGTGCAGTGATTAAGATCTTTTCCCAAAGTAGAAGGAGAAAAAAGTATGGATTCTCTTTTATTATGATTTTTCATTTTATCGTATACCATGTTTCGCAAGTCTGATAGGAGTCTATTCTTCATCTAAAATGCTCCTGAGGTAAAGTATTTGTTTAAACAAATATCTGACTTCATAAATCTTAATTAAAACTTTGAAATGATATTTTCTAGTATGTTCGCATTGAACAGACTTGTGTTTGATTTAATTATGGGAACACATTGTTTTTCAAAATTTAAACATTGATGTATTTCGTTGGCCCTATTTTGACTGCATGTTTATACGAGATGGTGTTTTCTTAAATGATAACAGACTCTTTCTCTTGATTAAAACACCGCTTATTGCAATCGTACCAAGTACCATTATTGGCAATGTGTCAATTCCTCCTACCTTGAATGTTTTCAAATCTGCCTGAACTTTTCCGAGTGATGATGGTTTCCCAGTAGTTGAATTGGAATCTGAAATATCTTCATCTGTTCCATTGACATTTATCATCTTGCTTGCATGAGCTGGAATATATCCTAAACCAGTTGCGTTAGCATTTAGATTTATTGTACTACTGTTGGAATTTACTAGTAGAACGATATTTGCTGTACCGTTTTGATTTGTTATAGAATCACTATTTTGAATAATAGCTCCACCCACTTTCCAATGTATTCGCATATTCTTTAATGGATTACCGTGGTCTAGTGCAGTTACATTTGCAATTAGTGATTCACCAGGCAAGGCAGAGTTGGGAGCTATTATGCTCAATGTTGGAGAAAACTTGTCTGCAGTAATTTTGTATGTGGCAAGAGGCATGTCATCTGCAAATATTGAGACTTGTGATGTTCCAGTGGAATTTGGGGTTATGTCTAATGGTACATAGTATTGGCCTTTTGCAATGGTGACGTTTTCTGGAAGTGTCAAAACATCTTTGTTACTTGAAATTAGTTTTAGAGTGATATCTTTTTGAGCAAATACCGGTTTTGCACTAGAATCTAAAATCTGTACCACTATTGTATTATTCATATTCATAAGAATGGGATTTTGGTAATCTAAAACTACTTGGGATGGTAAATTACTGAATGCCGGTAATGCGATTGAAGTCTGATTGTTGTCTGAGAGTACATTGACTGTTGAAGTACCAGTTTTTAAAGAAGTGGCATTTGCCAGAATTACCATGTCTCCTCTATGAATTATGACTGGTTGTACTGAGACATAATCATTAGGTATTACATCCAATGCAGAATCATTTGCAAAGTCAACCGGAATGCCCGTAGAGTCTGTTTGATATACTGCAATTGGAAAGTTTGTGTTGCTTAATATCTTTGGTACTAAAGATAGTGCATTAAGTGAATTACTGGCTGGTAATGAAATTATCGGATTAACAGTCTGATCATTGTATGTTACAACATGCAGTGATAGTGAAATTGGAAGGGTTGTACCCACCTTGGCAAATACAGGTGCAGCACCTGATCCTTTGTTTAGCGTTACATCATCAACTGTCAGTGACTTTGAATCTGATGAATCGATTTCTATCTGCATGTCATGGCTGGCAATTATTGGATTTCCGGCCTTGTCTTCTAAGTGTAAAACTCCGATTAGCTCATCTTTTCCTGTTGCTAATATTGGTAAAATATCGAGTCGAGCTGATTTGTCATCATAAAATTTGGCAGTAAATGTAGTTATCTGACTTGGTCCAGAATTGACATATCCATTTGGTGTTGATGATAAAACATTGTAAGTTCCGTTTGTTCCTGCACTGACTGCAATGTCTGTGTATCCCCAATAGGATCCTTTCTTTATTATTATGGGTGCGTTTGATTCAACATTTTGTATTACGGGGCTTGTATTTGTTAAGATTGCATTTGGATCATTGATGCTTACTGGAATTACAATATCTTCACTTGCTGGTGTGGGAATTCCGGTTGCATCTGTCAATTGTGCAATGGCATAGGATGTAGAAGATTGATAGTTGTTGATCTTTTTAGGATATGCATACAAGTGTATTTCTGGAGAGCCCGTTTGATTGACAGTAACCTTTGCACTTGATGGTTGAAGTGAGTCTGCTGATGCAAATATCTGTGTATTTCCAACCTGGGTTGCTTCAAATTTTTCTATTCCGTAATACTCTCCTGCTTTTATCAAAAGATGTGTGTCTGCTAACATTGCAATTCTGCTATCTGCAGCATCCAAATTAACTAAAACATCATTTTTCGAAGTAGCAGGCGAACCATTATTGTTTATCAATTCTGCAGTAAAATATCCTGTATTGGGACCGTTCATTGAAAGAATTGGAGGCGTTGCTTGCACCAATAATTTGACTGGGTAATTTTGATTTCCATAAACCGTTATTGGAACCTCTTGTGACACAAAACCTGGTGCACCGATCTCAATTTTTGCATTACCTTGTCCTATTGTTTTTAATTTGATATTTGTAATGAAATCATCACTTCCTTCTACCCCCATTACTTGTATGACTGAAGAGTCTGTTGAAGAAAATACAAGATTATCAATTTTTTGAGGATATACATGAGCTCCATGCAAAGCATAAACTTGCAATATGCCGTCGGAACTCTCAATTAATTTTTGAGGCAGTACTCTGACTCCAAAAGTATAATCGTCACTATCTGCGTACGATTTCATTATTCCAATGCTGGAAATTATGATCAAAATTACAAGTATGGTCCTCAATACTAGTGAAAATACCTTAAAACATAATATAAGATGGTGTGTGATTAATCTGAACGAAATTTGAATTTTTAAAACAGAGGAATCTGAAAACTGTTATGCTGATTGGTATACAACTTCAATGGGTTTTGATTTTTTCCATAAATGTTCACATAGACTAAAGATGTTGTTTACAATCTCTGTAGAGTTGGTATGAACTATGGAATCTGCATCATCATTTAGATCCATTGTGCCTTTCATTGAGCCTGACATTACGATCTGTTTGTCTTTTTCAGCAACCATTCTTCCCTTGGATGGTAGTTTTCCTACTCTTGTTTCGGTGGCTCCGAGTTTTTGTACTAAACTTACTGCTTGTTTATTTTCGACCTCTGTTATTATTCTGACCTCTCCGCCCTTTTTGATACAATCTTTTATCTTTTCAGGAATTGCAGTATGATACATTCTCATTATATCTTCAACTGTACTGACTACGTATACTACATCGCTTGCTTCATTTACTAGTTTTCCAATTCTTGCATAAATGTTGGATCTACCTTGTATTATTGAAAATGATGACATCGAATTGTCCGGAGTTGGACGTTTTAACTCTTCAAGACTTGCAACAACCTGTTTTGATAGTTTTTCCATGGTTGTAATTTCATCTTGTTTTTTCTGAATGATTCCTTTGAATGCTTCTTCTGGATTTACTGATTTACAAATTGTAGGATTTGACAATGTAGTTGTAATCAACCCTAAATTTCGTAATTTTGTAAGTGCTCGGTATGCCTTACCTCTATCAACATCCAATTTTGCAGAAAGGCTTCCAACTGTGACCTCTCCTGTTCGAAGTAAACCGAGATAGATTTTGGCATCATCGCCTTCTAAACCGAAATACTTCAATGTTGCAAATAGATCTTCTTCAGTATTCAAAACAAAACACTCCAAAAACTAGAAAATTCATGATCGAGATGATGTGTCAAAATACCAGATGATGCGATAGTTTTGTCTGTTTTGAGCATAGAAATGTTCTCAGTTTGACCTAGATTGAGTTCTGAACTGAGAGGCATTGTAGATCGGGTTTTATTGTTGTTTGTATATAAGTAGGTTGATCTCTTGTCATCGCCTTTTTGTCTAATGCTGTTGACAATTGTTTTATTTTTTGTGGCTAATGAGAGGGAATGCATCATAGTGATGTAGAATCGTACAGTGATATGAGCAATTGTTTGTATAAAATAAACAAACGCAAATAGGCAGTACTACACATCTTGTTGAGAATTTGTGTAAAAGATGTTCTAGTTGCATTATATACTACCAGTTATTCTTGTTGATAATTATTTCATTATGAACGTGAGTTCTGGTTTGATCATCTGAAGAAATTGAGTTTGTTTATGACATGTTCTTTATGTGTGGAATACATGTTTGATATTGACGAGGGACATGAGTAGTACATATCAAATTGAGAATGTTGCCATTTTGTCAAAGAGATTTTTACTATGATTCCAATTTGTAAAATGATTCTATATGTCATGAAATAATGCCAATAATATTCTTGTTTATTTTTCTATCTTATTTCATCTGTCAAATGATTGATTTCTTTAAGTGTGATTATTGTTAAGAAATGATTCCAAATAATTAGGTATATCAGTAAATAAATTTGAGAAATCTTGA
>CAYWWR010000053.1:0-9589 GCA_964462165.1 uncultured Nitrosopumilaceae archaeon | reverse complement strand
ATGTGGATGACTCGGGACTCCAGGTTGCAGATATCATTGTTGGCTTCAAGTATGGAGGATATTCTGACAAGCCACCCGAGGATCAAAAATTTGATCACTATTGCGGCGATGTGGTATATGTAAAAACAACTGAAAGATATGAGACAGACAAGGCACTTGCAGAGTTGCGTTCACATGTATTGCAAGAACTCGAAGAGGGAACATCTGAGATTGCAAAGTTTGGAGATGAGATAACAAGACGTGTCTTGGAAGAACAACTCAAAACATGTTGGCGTCTTGGTGTCACATATGATTGTCTTAACTTTGAATCTCAAATTGTCCGCTCTAAATTGTGGCAAGTTGCATTTGAAAAGATGAAGTCAATGGGAATAACAACTCTGGAACAAGAAGGGAAAAATGCTGGATGCTGGATAATCAAGGCAGAATCAGAAGAAGACAAGGTCTTGGTTAGAAGCAATGGTACTGCTACATACATTGCAAAGGATATTCCATATGCTGCATGGAAACTTGGAATTTTAGAAGATCCATTCCACTATAAACAATATACAGTACAAAAGACAGGACGTGTCCTGTGGCAGACTACGCTTGACTCTAGAGATACTGAGATGCGTTTTACAGGGGATAGGGTGATTACTGTAATTGATTCAAGACAATCAAGACTACAGGATATTATAACAAGTATAATGTCAGAGTTCAAATCAAAGCCTGATTCGTATGTTCATCTTGGATATGAATCAGTCACACTGAGTCCTGATACTGCAAAGACACTTGATCTTGATACTGGAGGAAAATCTGTGCAAATGTCTGGCAGAAAGGGAATCTATGTCAGTGCAGATTATGTACTTGATATCTTGGGTGGACGAACTTTTGATGAGGCAAAGAAAAGAAATCCAGAGTTTGATGAAATGAATCTTGTAAAAATATCAGAACAGGTGGCAATTGGAGCATTGCGTTATGCCATGATAAAACAAGACCTTGACAAGATAATTACATTTGATTTGACTGAATCACTCAGTTTGGAGGGGGATACTGGACCTTACATCCAGTATGCACATGCACGTGCGATAAGAATATTGGAAAAAGCCGGCAAGAGTCCAAACTTTGAGACAAGCCTTGGTACTATTGATACCATATACGAAAAAGATATGGTCAAAGTAATTGGCAAATTTGACCTTCATGTAGAAGATTCTGCAAAGAATCTTTCGCCTAAAATAATTGCAAAATATTGTTATCAACTTGCAGTGTCATTCAATACTTTTTATGAACATGTCAAAGTCTTGACTGCTAACTCTGATGATGTCATCAATGCTAGACTCTGCCTTGTTTATTCTTTCAAGGAGACACTTGCTAAAGCATTACAACTTTTGGGTATTGATGCCCCTGAAAGGATGTGAGATGACATTGCCCACAAAAAAAGCGACAATTCCTTTGATATTTGCAGCAGTTGGACTTGTCTCTACAACTTTGGGAATGTTTACTGTTCACAAGGAACTGGTTTGGACTGGAGTGGGATTGTGGATAGCATCTATCATATCTGGAAGGATACTAAAAGGAAAACCAAAGACAAGTGAAGGAAAATAAAATCTAGTCTGGTATACGAAAATTTTTAGGGTCAAGATATTTATCCACACCTGTTCAGGTTGAATTGTTGAAGAAAATAAAGCAAAACGACAATGTGTTGTTTTTTTATAATGATAGTAAAAAATGGCTAATGAGGGTTGCACCAAAACAAAAATTCCACACCCATGTTGGAATTATAGACCACAAGAAAGTGATAGGAAAACCGTTTGGTACTGCAATAAAAACAAACAAGGGAAAGATAATTTTTGCACTCGAGCCTACTATCTATGATTATGTAATGAAGAGTCAGCGTAGTACTCAGATTGTGTATCCTAAAGACTTGGGGTACATTGCAGCACGAATTGGACTACAGAGTGGACACAAAATAGTAGAAATTGGAACTGGGAGTGGCTCGTTTACAACTTTTCTTGCAAGTATTGTAAAACCGAAAGGTCATGTTCATACCTATGATGTGGACGAAAATTTTATGGCAATTGCAAGGAAAAATATCGAAAAAGCTGGTGTTTCAAAACATGTCACCATGACAAAACTTGATCTTAAAACTGCAAAAAAGATGCCTCAAAAAGATGTAGATGTAGTAATAGTTGATCTTGGAGATCCATGGGTGGTTGTACCACAAGCAAGAAAAATGCTCAAGGGAAGTGGTGCGTTTGTTGCAATATGTCCTACCATGAACCAACTTGAAAAACTTGCTGCAGCATTACGACAAAATGATTTCTTTGATATCGAATGCACTGAACAAATTGTAAGAACCATAGAGGCAAGGGATGGAAAAACTAGACACTCGTTTAGGGCAATTGGGCATACAACATATGTAGCATTTGCACGTAAAGTCATTACACCTGCAAGCTTGCGCAAAATATTGTTACCTGTAGAGCAGCCAGAAATCGAATCTGAGGAAGTTGATTCCTCTGAAGACGAAAGTTTATCATCTCTTAAAAAATAAAACGACTGTTGGCAAAAATTCTTCAAGCTCAGATTGTTAAAAGTTTCATACCGTCACGCAAGGCAGTATCAAGAAAAGGAGACAATGGCAAAGTCCTGGTTCTTGGTGGAAATTATCTTTATCATGGTGCCCCAATATTGTCATCTCTTGCAGCATTGCGTACAGGATCTGACTTGGTCTATACATGTGTGCCAAAGATCAATGTAATGGCAACACGAGCATTCTCTCCAAATCTAATTGTTGTACCACTAGTTGATGCCAAACTGACTCGTGGCTCTGTTCAAAAATTACTTGGGATAATACCAAAAAATCTTGATTCTGCCACAATAGGAATGGGCCTTGGAATCCAAGACAGAGAGGCATTAAAGATTCTAGTTCATTCTCTTCTTGATAGGGCTGTTAGGCTCTCACTTGATGCAAGCACTTTGGTGCCAGAAATTCTTCCAGAGATTCAAGACAAGAAGGTCATAGTCACTCCTCATGCAGGAGAGTTTCAAAGATTATTTGGTGAACTTCCTCCTGATGTGATAAAGCCACGTACTGGACTAGTTGAAAAATATGCTAAAGAAAATGGAATAATCATACTACTCAAGGGACCAACAGACATTGTATCTGATGGCAAGCAAACATACCTGAATCCAAAAAATATTGCAGCTATGACTGTAGGTGGAACAGGGGATGTACTGTCAGGTGTTGTTGCAGCAATGTTTGCTAAAAATAAAAATCCCGTCCAGGCAGCATCTTCTGCCGTGTTTGTAAATGGCAAGGCCGGATACTTGGCTCAAAAAAAATATGGATTACATATCATGGCAACTGACCTGTTGGATTTTATACCATATTCCATGAAACCATTTGATAAAGTGAAATAAATCATGCAAGAAAATTACGTTGACAAGAATTTTTCAAGCCTTGTTTCAGACCTACAAAAACTAATCCGACAACCAAGTGTATCTGCAAAAAATCTGGGACTGGTAGAATGCTCAAGACTGATTGTTCAAATGATGAAGAAATCAGGAATACACGCTGAGTTACTTTATACAAAAAAAGGAGTACCGCCTGCAATATATGGTGAAGTAAAATCAAAACAAAATTCCAAAAAGACATTGTTATTTTACAATCATTATGATGTCCAGCCTGAAGAGCCAGTTGAGCTATGGGATGACAAACCATTTAGTGGAAAAATAATTGGAAACAAAATCTTTGGCAGGGGCTCTGCTGATGACAAGGGTGAACTAATCACTAGAATAAAGGCAGTTGAATCATTTTTGAAAACAACAGGCGATGTACCATGCAACATAAAATTTTTCATTGAGGGAGAAGAAGAGATTGGGAGCGTACACATTGAGGACTATCTAAAAAAATACCAAGAAAAGTTGTCCTGTGATGCAGTAATATGGGAGTTTGGCTATGTCGATGAACAAGACAGGCCAGTAATCAGTCTTGGAATGAAGGGATTGCTTTACGTGGAACTATCCAAAGTAGAATCAATTCGTGATGCACATTCTAGCCTTGCAGTGATAATAGAAAATCCTGCATGGAGACTTGTTGAGGCATTAAAGACACTTCGTGGTATTGATGGTGAGGTGCTGATAAAAGACTGGTACAAGGAAGTTGATAGATTTACAAAAGAAGATCTAAAAATAATTGCATCAGAACCATTTGATGAAACATCATTTAAAAAAGAATATGGAATCAAAAAATTTGTTGACAACAAAAAAGGTATTGCAATCAAAAAAGCTCTAGTGGGAGAACCTACCTGTAACATTGCAGGGTTTACATCAGGTTATGAAGGTCCTGGTGCAAAAACTGTTCTACCGTCAAAAGCTCTGGTCAAAATTGATTTTAGGTTGATTCCAAAGATGGATCCTAAAAAACAACTCATTCGTCTGAAAAATCATCTACGACAAAATGGATTTGGAGATATTCAAGTCACATTGATTCATGGTGAGGCAGCTGCAAGGACTGTACTATCTAATCCTTTTGTCAAGACCGTGAAAAAGGCAGCAGATGATTCCTTTGGAAAATCAATTCTTAGTGTCTCATCTGCAGGAACTGGACCCATGTTCTCATTTGTCAAGTTCTTACATTCCCCCTGCATTGCAATAGGGAGTACCTATGTATTTTCTAGGATCCATTCACCAAATGAATTTGCAAGAATTGATCTACTCAAAAAAACAACAAAGTGCATGTGTAAAATAATTCGAAATTTTGCATCCCAGTAGATTTTTTACAAGATAATTTTTCTAAATTTGAAATTAGGTGATTTCTTGCCTCCAATTCACTGATCTACGGTCAACTACACAGAAAGGCCTTTATTGTGCTCATTTTGCAATTCAATTATGGCTTACATGTACATGCCAGGTGCTACTGCGGTTGGTATTACATATGACGGCGGAGTAGTAATGGCAAGTGAGAGAAGAATCTCTTATGGCAATTTTGTAGTAAGCAAGAATACAAAAAAGACATTCAAGATTACTGATTTTGTTGGTGCATGCTGTGCTGGAATGGTTGCAGACATGCAGGTTTTGGCAATGCAGATGAAGGCCATGACAAAGATAAGAAAGATGGAGATAAAACGTGAAATTCCTCCAAATTCTGTAGCCAAGATGATGTCTACTATGATGTATGAACGACGTTACTATCCTCTTATGACTCAGGTTATAGTTGGTGGAGTTGATGGTGACGCAGTAATTTACACATTGGACCCGTTGGGTTCAGTCTTACCTGATGATTATGCTTCTGTTGGTACTGGTGCAGAGATGGCACTTGGAGTCTTGGATCAAGAATTCAAACCGAAGATGAGCGAAAAGGATGCAGTAACCTTGGCAGTAAAGTCAATCAAGTCTGCAATAATGAGAGACAACGCAAGTGGCGATGGAATAGATGTACTTGTTGTCGACAAGAACGGAACACGCGAATTTACAGCAAACTAGTGTATTATTTTTTAATAAGCTTTGCAGCTTCCCAGTACTTGTCAGAAATATAATGCAAATTCTTTACAACCTCACCTTTTGCTATGCTTGACATTTCAGTACTTGATACCAATGCCTTGCCAACTGCAAGAAACTTGTTATGCACTTCATCAACTACACAGATAATGTCATCTTTTTGAAATTCTGTAAATTTTTTAATTCCTGGTCGCATTACGTTTGCTCCGTTGCAGACAAACTTGATTGCACCTGCATCAACAATTGCTTTTGGGAATTTTTCTAATAGTATAGTCTCTGAAAGAAACGGAAGATAAGATTCCCCAATTTGTATTGCGGTTATACTGTCTCCTGTTATCAAACTAGTATCATCATCAATCTCATGTAGTATCAAAGTCTTTGATTTTGCAAGTTCGATGTGCCACTGCTTGGTCATCTTGTCGATGATTTCAGAGATGTCACTCTTTGAAAGATTATGCGATTTCAATTTTTGTCATTTCCTGTTTGATATCTAACAAGTCTCTTAAAATTGAACTGGCAGTCTCAATGCCTCCAGCGCCACGACCTGTTATTGTCTGCTGGCCAGAGTGTTCTGAGCTAAACGTTATGGCATTGAGGGTTCCGTTTACACACATTGGGTCATCAAGTGATATTTCTCTTGGTGATACCACTAGTTCCCTGTCACATGATGCAATTAGTTTTATCGCAGAATTGTGTGCAGTTGCCTTTTTTATGTCTCCCGTTGTAACGTCTCTAATTCCTATTCTTTTGATGTCTTTTATTGTAACTTTCATGTCCATTATCCAGTTGGCAAGTATGACAAGTTTAGCCGCTGCATCAAAGCCGTCTATGTCTAATGACTCGTCTGCTTCCACATATCCTTTTTTCTTGGCATCTGCAAGTGCTGCCTTGAATGTAAGGCCTGTTGCCATGTTTGTTAGAATGTAATTTGTAGTGCCATTTAGTATTCCTTGAAATGAGACTATTCTTTCTCCACGCAAGCTATTCTTTGCATAATCCAAGATTGGAGTTCCTCCTCCAACTGTACCACTGAATTTTAGCTGGACTTGGTTGTATGTTGCAAGCTCAATCAATGATGGAAAAGCAAGTGCAAGCGGTCCCTTGTTTACTGTAATTACGTGCAACCCTTTTTTCATTGCACTAACAATATGTGACATACCAGGTTCTGCATCCTTGTAATTACTTGGAGTAGTTTCTATCAAAACTTCGGCATCCATGCCGTTTATCATGTCAAGGCCGTTTGCATCTCTTTCCTTGTTGTGATACTTTCGAATATTTCCGTATTTTTTCTTTACTTCTAGTAATCTGTTCAAATCAAGTCCTGCAGAAGATGCTGCTGAACCCTTGGAATCAAAGACACCTACTATTCTTGGCTTTAATCCATGCTTTGCATACAGGTCCTCTGATCTAGAAAGCAAAAGTTTTGCAAAACTCTGTCCTACCACTCCAAAACCTGATAGTATTATTCGCAATATCCACAAGACACATTTTGGTATTAATTAAGATTGACGAATTCTGAGATTGCTTTATTAAAGCAATGAAGAAAAATTATCACGTGGTACCAAAAAAGTATCTTTATGCCGCAATATCTGGTATAGTTATAGTTGCAATTGCTGTAGCAGTTATTCAATTTGTTATTCCGATGACAAGTCAAGGTGATACATCAAACCAAGTTGCATTTCTTGATTTTTCATATGATGAAGAAAACTCTGATCTAAAATCTGATTTGGCAACACATCATATCAATATGACAAATCCAATCAGACTTAGCAGTGCAGCGGATGTCAAACAGTACTGTGATTTCATTAACGATCCGCAAAAACAGGCACTTGTTACATACTGTACATCTACTGTACTCAAAGACAAGATGGGAACTCTTGGCGACATTGACATGGTAGGCTCGTCTGATGTACCAGGTCTTGTAGTTGTAGCACTAGAATTGGATCCAACAATGAGTGATTATGCTTCTATGAAGACAGTCTTTGGTGTTGTACTGAACAGTACCATCTGTCAATGTTGGTCTCCACAAAACCCTGGCGGGTATTCGTCTCTTTCTGATATGGTTGATGCGTTGAGAACATTTCATGTAAATGGAAAACAACCAAACAGTACTACGCACACTGTAGCTCTTGGAAACAAACATTTTGAGATTGAGCTTACTACAAATGATGGTGGCTATCTGTGGAAACTTCTCGTTGCCAAGTAATTAATTCACCTTGGTTTACGAAGGTTGACGTGACTCTTTAATCCGTAGAAAATAGATTTTGGTGTTATCATTGTTTGAATATTTGTGGCTCTTGCCACTTGGTTTTGTAGCTGGGGTAATAGGATCCATGATAGGACTGGGAGGTGGATTCGTAATGGTGCCCGTGTTAACTTTTTCTGGATTTGTACCAACGCTTGCTGCAAGTGATAGTCTTTTTGCAGCATTTAGCAACTCGGTAGCATCTACTGTTTCTTATGCCAAACAAAAAAGAATCGTATACTCTCTTGGACTAAAACTTGCACTCTTTGCAATCCCTGGAACAATACTTGGTGCATACATCTCAGACGATGTCTCGTCATCATTATTCAAGTTGCTATTTGGAGCCGTATTGGTGTCATCAGGTGTATACATTTACCTAAGAAGAAAAATGGAATCAAGAGAACACAACCTGTCAAAACAGATTATGGTTTTTGCAGTGGGTGCAAGTTTCTTTGCAGGTATCATATCTAGCTTGTTTGGAATTGGTGGAGGTACTGTCTTTGTACCCTTAATGGTGGTTGCAATTGGACTGTCCATGAAACTTGCTGCACCAACATCGCAGTTCATCTTGATGTTTGTTGCTGCTTCTGGCATGATAGTGCACTCTGCGCTTGGCCATCCAAATTACTATGAAGCAGGGATGCTCTCAATTGGTTCATTTGTAGGAGGAATTGTTGGAAGCAAATTGTCTACACGTGTAAATGAACAAAAACTTCGACTAGTTGTTATAATTGTACTTGGCATCACTGCTGCAAAACTTGTCATTGATGCGCTGGCGGGTCCTTTTTAATCTGGTACAGATTTCTTTTTGAAATCACGACTGTTTTTCCTTCCTTGTCTTTTCCTTCAAAGTCTATTCCAATCAAGCCAAACTCGTCGTTGATTTCACGCTTTTCAGATATTGTAAATTTTATCTCTAGTTTGTCTCCAGTATGGAGAGGTTTTAGAAATCTTGTCTGTCTGTTGTTCCAGTCTTGGTCACCATCAACTCCATAAAAGATCAAAAGATTACCATACATTTCCTCTAGTCTTGTAAATTCTCCTTCAATCTTTGAGAGCATGGCTCTTCCTGAGACCATCTTTTTTTCTTGACTTGGTTTTTCGTAAATTGTATTTTTAATTCCTGAAAACAAAAGATATGCATCAAGTTCTGCACTTGATATTACACATTCTGAATAAAATTCGTCTCCAACGTTTAGCTCTGCAAACCTTTTCATCAAGATCTTGTTTCGTCTGGATAGTAAATTATTTCTACATTGTTTACTGATTTTCCAGATGTTAGATAATTGACTGCTTTCATGATGTTGTCATTGTTTGATTCTGTACCTTCTACACTTCCTGGAAGTACCAAGTACATTCGAAGTTTTGATTTTAACACGTCGCTTAGCTCTTGGTTTACAGTTGTTGCAAATGGTCTTAGTGCGCCTCTGAATACCTCAACTCTTGCTCTGTCTGCACCAGTTGTCTTGGCACCTACTGGCATGTCTGGTCCTATGATTATCATGTTGCCTTCCTTGCCCTTGAAAAGTGGTGGATTCTTTGCTCCTCCTGGAACAAATATTCCAAGTGATTCCTGCATGAAAATAGCTGGAGTATTTATGAACTTGTCAACTAGGCTGTCCCAGTCTTTTCTTGCCAAGTCGACTAGCTTGCCTACTTGAGGAACCTTACCTGTCATGTAGATTACATTGCCAATTGGTCCAACTTTTTGTGTTGCAGTGTTTAGCATTCTTTTTACATTTTCTTGGCTTGTCAGATCCATAACATGAGAGTGGAACTTTGCTAGTCTTTCTTCTGCAATCTTGGGACTTGTCTTTGAAATCAATATCACGGTCTTGCCTCCAGCACTCTCAATTTTTTGTGCCAAGT
>CAYWWR010000052.1:0-10074 GCA_964462165.1 uncultured Nitrosopumilaceae archaeon | reverse complement strand
AAAACTAATTTCGCTTTATCTTCTTGGATTCACCATCATTAACGTAAAATCAAAAGTTGGCAGATTAAAGCCATCTCAGAGAAATTCTATCAAAGATGCAGTAAAAAGCATTCTTATGGGAACTGAGATTACTGCAGATTCTGTAGAAGGTATAACTATTCAAGTACTAATTAATCTGTTTGAACTTTCAGTTGATGGAGCGCTAAAAAGAATGTTGATTATAGCAAAATCAATGCAAAATGATGCTTTACTTGCTCAGGAAGAAGCAAATTTTGAGCTAGCAAAAGAGGTTGTAAATAGTGACGATGAAGTTGATAGGTTTAGTTTTTACATAATGAGACAACTCAAGATAGCAATACAAAATGAACATATGTTAAATGAAATGGGAATAGAAAGCCCATACCATTGTTTAGGTTACAGATTAATAGTAAAAAATATTGAACGTGTTGGAGATCATGCAACAGATATTGCAAAAGACTTGCTTGAATACAAGAAGGCAATCAAGAAAAATGTACTCGAGCCGATAAATGAAATGAATCTATTTACCTTATCAGTATTAGATGAGGCTTGTTTATCCTTATTCAAAAAAGACTCTAATCAAGCAGAACGAACAGTGCAAAAAACAGCAGAGATTTCAAAATATGAAAAGAAGGTTCAAGATAGCCTGAAAACGTTGAAGGATACAGAAGAGGTCTACAGAGTAAGAAGAATGAGTGAAAATATACGAAGAATATCAGAATATGCAAGCGATATAGCAGAGATAGTGCTAGATGTTACAATAGAAAAAACCCTGCGAAAGCAATAAGATATCGAAGAATGATAGTAAAATATTGAAAGATTCTGCAATCCTCATCACATATGATAACAAAGATTCTCTAAAAGAAGCATTAGGCCTATGTGATGCTGCAGGATATGAGGTTCGGAAAATCATACAGCATAGAATTTTAAACAAATCAAAATATGGTCTTGGGGAAGGCAAGGTAGACGAACTAAAGGAAATGTTAGGTACCATCAAACCTGATGTCATAATCTTTGATGAAATACTCAAACCTAGTCAGAATTATAATTTAGCCTCTACTCTTAAAATGAACATACTTGATAGAGAAGCTCTAATTCTTGAGATCTTTGAACGAAGAGCAAAGAGTTCAGAATCCACATTGCAAGTCAAGATGGCTCAATTAAGATATGAGATGTCAAGGGCCAAAGAAAAAGTTAGGTTAGCCAAAATGGGAGAGCAACCCGGATTCATGGGAATAGGAAAATTCGAAGTGGATGTTTATTTTAACGACATTAAAAATAGAATGAACGGTATAAAATTAAAGTTAGCAAAATCATCAACACAACGAGCGCTTCACAGACAAGCAAGAAAAAGATTCGGGTTTAAGACAATCTCTCTTGCAGGATATACATCAGCAGGAAAGACTACACTTTTCAATACATTAACAGGGGAAGAAAAAGAAGAAAGTCCGAAACTTTTCACTACTCTTTCTACAACTACACGAAAAATTATTCTCAAAAATTCAGAGGTTTTGATTTCAGATACTGTTGGTTTCATAAGTAGACTTCCAGCATACATGGTACAAGCGTTCAAGTCAACTCTTGAAGAGCTCATCTATACAGATGTTGTAATAGTTGTAATTGATATCAGTGATACAACACTTGAACTAAGAAAAAAATTCAAAAGCTGTATTTCTACTTTAGATGAGATTGGTGTAAATAAAGATAAGATGATTTTTGTTCTAAATAAATCAGATTTGATTTCAAAAGAAGAAGTGGCTGAGAGGGTAATTCAATTAGATCTAACAAATAATAGAAAATGGTTAGCAATATCATCTGTAACTGGGTTTAATATTGCACAATTAAGGACTTTGATATATCAAGCACTAGATAATGCGCCAAGTATAGAGAAGAAAAACGAAATATTCAGGCCAGAAATTAAAATAAATTATGAAGATTGAAGTTTTACGTATAGGTACGCGACTTGTTAGAGATGATAGAGTAACTACACATGTCACTCTCGTATCTAGAGCATTTGGAGCATCAAAAATATACATGTACGATGCAAATCCAGAGATCATAGGAACTATTTACAAGGTAAATAAAATGTGGGGTAGTGATTTCAAAGTAGAAATAATTGAGAATTGGAAGGAGATCATAAAATTAAAAAAGAAAGATTCGTTTAAAATAGTTCATTTGACAATGTATGGTGAAAACATCAATACTATACAGGATCAAGTAAAAAAAGAAGAAAAAATTTTGATTGTAGTAGGAGCAGAAAAAGTTCCAAGAGAAGCATATGATATGGCCGACTATAATATTGCAATTGGAAATCAACCACATTCAGAGATCTCTGCACTTGCCATACTACTTGATAGAATTTCACAAGGAGAATATCTGCAGAAAAAATATTCTGATGCAGAACGCGAAATAATTCCAACAAAAAAAGGAAAAAATGTAATAGATAAAACTGCTAATTGACATAATTATATAAAAACAGGTTTAAAACCATTTGATTAAATATAGAGATTAGTAAAGAAGATGTACAATGTCAGTTGAACATGAAGATCCTTTTGTAAAAATTGCTGCACTGATTGGTGGAGATGAATATCTAAAAGTTGCCCGTTCTCTTCTTAACACAGAGGACGCTACAGATGAAGAAATAGCAAGTTCAACAGGACTTAGAATTAACATAGTTAGAAAAGTATTGTATGATCTTTTTGGGAAGGCTCTGATAACAGGAATAAGAGTAAAGGATGAGAAGAAAGGATGGTTTGTTTACAGATGGAGAGCAAGAAAGGATGAAGTAGATAATTTTATCGAGAACCAGAAAAAGAAGATTGTAGAAAGATTGCAACAAAGAGTAGATTATGAAAATTCTGCAGATTTTTACCACTGCGGAAATGAAGACTGCCAAAAATTAACCTTTGAAAAAGCACTTGACTTGTCATTCAAATGCCCTACTTGTGGAAAGTTAGTCAATCTTTCAAAAAATGAAAAGCTGAAAAAGGCTTTGCAAGGAAAGATAGATCAGTTACGTGATGATCTAAAACATTAAGATACATAGTGTAAAACTGTCTCATTTTGTAATTTCTCGATCTTTTTTAATTTAAAAGAATTAGACATATCGCTAAATCCAACACCCTCTACTAGAGAAATTGCATTACTACCTCCTAGAACATATGGCGTAATGGTAATTACAATTTCATCTACTAATTTTTCTTTGAAAAAATACCAGTTAGTGGTACCACCACCCTCAACAACAATTTTTTTGATTCCTTTTTTTCCAAGTATTTTTAATAATTTTTTTATATTTATTTTCGTTTTGCCACATCTGATTATTTCAACTCCTTTTACGATAAATCGTTCTACATTTTTTGGAGCATTTTCAGATACAACAAGTATTGTATGAGTTTTTTTTGCAGTACTGATTACTTTTGATTTAGGAGATAAACTACCTCTTGAATCAAGAATTATACGAATTGGATTTTTTCCTTTCACATATCTAACAGTAAGTAGTGGATTGTCTATATTGATAGTATTTTTTCCCACTAGTATTGCATCAACATTTTTCCGAAGATTATGCATTCTTATCAGGTCTCTTTTAGATGAGAGATTTGATTTTCCAGTGCGTGTGGCTATCTTTCCATCTATGCTAATGGCAGCACTAAGTATTACATAAGGCCTAGATTTTTCCATGTACTAGTTCTCCTTCATACATTACTGCCTTTATCGTATTTTCTGAAGCTCTCTGTACGATTGAGGCATGAGGATTATGCATTGGTTCAAGATCAATGGAATGTTTTTCAATAAATATACAATCTGCTATTTTATCATTTTGGATAATTCCAATTTCACCACCTAAAAATTTTGAAGCGTTCGTGGTAGCCATTTTGAGTATATCTTTGGGCAAAAGTCTTTTCTTCGTAATACCCATTGAGACTTTCCAAAGATAATCCATTTCCCTGAACATATCGGGCGAATTTATCATAATGTTATCAGTTCCAATGGCTACATTACAACCAGTATCAAGCATGAGAGATACATCAGGAATGCCCTCTGCAAGAGATCCATTTGCTCGTGGACATACCACAATACTTGCTCCATTTTTGATTGACATTGCAAGATCTTTTTTTGAAGCATATGTCATATGCACCAAGAAATTCGGTTTTGCAAATAAAGCTCTTTGAGTCTCAGTTTTTTCATATATTTTTCTTGATGTATCATTACTTTCTTCAGTCTCAGCTGAATGTATAGCACGAATTTTTTTTGTTTTTGCAAAATATCGTAATGCAGAATCGCTAAATTCATTTGGTCCACTAATACCCAACCCATCACAATTTATCAGAAGGTTTTGAAGAGACGATTCATGAGATTGTGGAATAGGAATATTATTCTTAATAGATTTTGAGTCTTGGTAATATTCAATTCTTCCTAAAATTATGGGCCTTATTGAGATACCTAGTGCAGCATTTTTTAATAGATTAATTCCTTCAATACCTCCCTCTCGAAAATCAACAAATGATGTTATCCCTTTTTTAATCATTGAGATACACGAATTTTTTACAAAACTTGTAAGATGCGATATGTCTGAATTTTTGAGGATCTTTTGTTTAAATCCACTAACAGGATGTATCTTTTCCTCAACGTTAGAATCTATTCCTATGTCTTTTGCTATGGAATCTCCAATATGAGTATGTGAATTGATTAGTCCAGGCATCATCAACAAGCCTTCACCATCAAACACTGCTTCATCTTTACTAGGTAAGAGTTTTGTACCTATTTTCGCAATGTATTTTCCCGAAATTCGTACACTGGTATTTTGAATGTAATCTAGCTCTGGACCATAAAGCAGGCTGATATTTTTTATCAGCATGTTGTCTCAAGAATTCGTGTATCTTTTTTTCCAGAGTCTCTAAGCTCACGAATCTTATCTAATGATTGCGTAGCCAATTTTGCTGCATCTCTTCCAGTTTTCGCAGTTCCAATCCCGCAATTAAATGAGATATCATACTTTTGTTTCACAATTTCAAGAAATTTATTTATTTCATCTTTATTGATTCCAGAACTGATTATCATAAAATTATCGCCGCCCATGAAAAATGTAAGAGAGTTTCTTTGTAGGAAGAAAGTTGACATTTCTGAATACAATGTGATAATAAGTGAAGATACTTCATAAGGTGATTTTTTTTCAGAAACAGAGGTAGAACCGTCTACATCCATATGTATAATCTGAGCTAAACCTACATCTTTACTCAACGACAATCCATAGACATGATGATCTTTACTTAGACTTGTGTTAGAACGTCGTGCCTTGTCAGCATTTGAACTTGCTTCAAATGGAGTATTTCCTTGTCCAATAGACATAGACAAGCCTAGTTCAAAGGATTTTACTAATTGTTTTTGAATTTCTATATGATCATCAATTGAAAGACCATTAGTTATGACAAATATTTCATCGAATCGATTAGGAAATGCAAGACAGTTTTTTTCTGAAAATAAATTTTGTATTTCTTTGTACAAAGATGCCTGAAGCATTTGAAGTCTATGTTCTCGATCACTACCTAAGGTCAGAGTCCATGGCCCATAGCCAGTAATCTTGATTATTGTTAATTGGATCATTTTCTAATTTTTTCCAGTTCTTCAGATAACTTCTTTGCAGCCTCAACAGCTCTCTCAGCTACAGGTCGTATTCTTTGGTGTGCTTGTCTATCACTCATTCCAGGTCCCGTTATTCCTAATGTTACTGGTTTTTGATATTTTATTGAAAGATCTGCTAATGCTTTTGCAGTTACATGTGAAATGAGTTCGTCATGTTTTGTTTGTCCCTTTATTACGGCTCCAAGAGTAACTACAGCATCAACATCTTTTTTTTGTAATAATGTATCAATTAAGAGAGGCATATCAAATACACCTGGTACTGTACTAGTGTATTTTACAATCATTTTTAGTGCATTTGCTTTCTCTACAGCAAGATCAAGCATTTTAGAGGTAATTTCACTATTAAACTCTGCAACAACAATTGCTATATTCAAAATTAATGCTCCCTAGCAAGTTTAACAAGCTCAATACCATCAAAATATGGTATAGCATTATCTTTGGCATATTTTTTTGCCTTTTCTGTAGACAATGCAGTATATGTTTGAGAGTCTAACATTTCACAAATAGCGGTAACTGGTGAAAGTCCTGCAAGTTTCATCAAGTAAATAGACATTTCAGTATGCCCTAATCTATTTGATAGCAATCCTTGAGAGGCAATAAGTAAAGGAACATGACCAGGGGTCTTAAAATTGGAATTAAAGATATCTTTTTTGTTAGTATTTTCATTTTTGTATAATTCTGCCATCTGAGAAATTGTAAATGCTCTTTCTTTATCTGTTATTCCAGTGAATGCATTTTTATGATTAATTGAAATTGAAAATGAAGGTCGATCTCCATAAGGTGCAGTACCGATTATCATCTTCTTCAAACTTTCATCAAAATGTTGTGAGCGAAAAAGAATTTCATGCATATAGTCTAATCCCAAATTCGATGCAAGTTCATGGTTAATTGACATACAAATTAATCCTCCAGCATCCATACGCATGCGTTTTATGTGTTCTGGAGTTACAAATTCTGCTGCAACTACCATGTCTACCTCATTTTCACGTTTACCACCATCATGAAGTAAAATGAAGTCACCTCTCCTGAGTGATGAGAGTGCTTCATCTAAGGACATATACATGATCAGCTTTTCATTATTGTTATAAATCTTACTAGAAAATTGGTAGCTACTAAAATAGTGGTAATAGATTAGTCTTCAGATAAAATGTATTTTCCGAGTATATCGGTTTCAATATTAACTTTATCGCCAATTTTTTTGTAACGCAGATTAGTTATTTGTATAGTATGCGGTATTATTGAAACAGAGAAATTATTTTTCAATGTATCAACAACTGTTAAGCTTATACCATCAACAGTTATCGAACCTTTCTTAATGACATATTTTGATAATTCTTTTGGAATTTGTATCCAGACTTGTACTTGATTAGTTTGTTTTTCAATTTTTAGAATAGTACCAACACCGTCAACATGTCCCAATACAAAGTGTCCTTCTAATCGTTCACCAACTTTTAGACTTCTTTCAATATTGACTTTATCGCCATGTTCTAATAATCCTAAACTAGTTTTCTTTAATGTTTCACCAATCATTTCAAATTCAGTTATTCCTTTGGAAATATTTATTGCCGTAAGGCATACACCATTGATTGCTACACTATCTCCTACTTTGAGGTTTTTTGCAATTTTACCAAGTTTAATTTTCATTTTTGCTGCACTTCGGTTGCTTGTTTTTTTGTCAAACATTACAATATTACCTAAGCCTTCAATTATTCCAGTGAACATAATTATGGATTCTTATTCATAGTAAGATGATTTATGTTTATCAGATAATAGAAGATCTAAGACTAGTCTACCTATGCTCAATTATTTTATAGAATTCAATAATGTTACAGCTTGCTTGTAATGTACTTCATCAATCATTTTGCCATCAACTGTAGTAGCTCCTTTCTTGTTTTTCTTGGCTAAGTCATAGGTATTCATGACCTTTTTCGCCCATTCGATTTCGGCAAGAGTAGGATAGAATACTTTGTGAACAACATCAACTTGATTAGGATGAATAATACTTTTACCTACATAGCCAAGATTTTTGGCAGTAATCGAGTCCTGTTCTAATCCTGCAACATCATCAAGGTCTTGCCAGATTGCATCAATTGCATATTTTCCTGCAGCTCTTGCATCTATAGGAATTTTGGCTCGTGAATATACAGCTCCCTCTGGTTTTTTACTATATTCCACACCCAGATCATTTAGTAGATCAAATACACCAAAGATCAAGGCAGATATTCTTTTGCTACATGATGCAATAGAGTATGCATTTACGACACCTTCAGTAGATTCTATTGATGCCATGCATTCTATAGGCTTTAGTTTACGCTTTTTTTCCAAGCCCAGCATCATTTTTTCAATCTTTTTTATCTCGTTTATTGTATTTACTTTCGGAATCACTATACCGTCAACGCCTTTCTGAATAATTTCCAATAGATCATCAGATATCATCCCAGATGCAGGAGAATTGGTTCGCACGTAAATTTCTGAATTGTATTCAGATCTATGCTTTAGTGCATTTTTTATCAGATTTCTTGCAGATTTTTTTTCTCCCAAAGGAACAGAATCTTCTAAATCAAAACATACGATATCTGCATTAAGAGATTTTGCTTTTTCTAGAAAACGGCTATTGTTTCCTGGAACAAACAAAAGACTACGCAAGAGCCTTGCCATAAATAGAAAGAATTATGGTTTGAGTAAGATTTTGCCGACTAGTCCTTTACCAGTAAGCATCTTGGTATGTGCTTCTGCAGCATTTTCAAAGCTATACACTGAATCTATAATGGCTTTAATCTTCTTTTTGCCCATCCAGTACAATCCTTGTTCTAATTCTGCCTTTGTTCCTTGTGTAGAACCCAAGATGTTAGTTCCTTTGAAGAAGATATGTCTCAAGTCTGTCTTTGCGTCATATCCTGTAGTTGCTCCACATGTTACTAGTGTTCCACCATATTTTAGCAAAGTAAGTTGATCATTCCAGTGTGTTTGACCTATGTGATCAAATGAGATATCAATTCCACCAAATGGTTTTGCAATTTGTCTTACTTCTTTACTCCAATCTGGTTTTCTATGATCAACTGCGAAATCAGCTCCGAGTTCCTTTAATTTATCTAGCTTGTCTGGACTTCCTGTAGCAATAACATTACAATTATACAATTTTGCGATTTGAATTCCAAAACTTCCTACACCAGAACCTCCGCCCATGATAAGGACTGTTTGACCAGGACGAATTTTTGCTCTTCCCACAAGCATGTGCCATGAAGTAAGTAATGTCATAGAAGCTGCTGCAGCTTCATCAAAGCTTACACCTTCTGGAATTTTTGCAACATTAACTTCAGGTAAATGTGTAATTTCAGAGAAGGCACCCCATGTAGGTCCAGTTTGGAATCCCCATATTGTTCTCTTCAGACAATCATATTCACGTCCGTCAGTACATGCTTCACATACTCTGCAAGCCATGTTTGAATGTGAAACAACTCTATCACCAACTTTGAAGTTTACAACATCTTCACCTACTGCAATAACTTCTCCGGCAGCATCAGAACCCGAAACGTGTGGTAATGGTACTGCAACTGGTTGTCCTCTCATTCCCCAGATATCATTATAGTTCAACGCTGCTGCCTTGACTCTAAAAACAACTTCATTTGACTTTGGTTTTGGATCGGGTATTTCTTTTACACTTAGAATTGATTTGTAATCATCATTTGGGGCATACTTGTCATAAACAACTGCTTTCATATTTGTAATCGCTCATTTACCCCTAATATATTTTCCCTAGAACTATTTTCGGTTAATCTTAAAATCTCGTTTAGGTTGTTGTGTGGATAACAAAATTTGCTTTAGTTGGTCATCTGAGATTTGTGAATTTAGCCTTCCTTGTGATGCCAGCCCTAGAAGATAGTTTTCAACCATTGCTGCAAGATCAGGTTTAACCAATCTAACATTATTTAATCTCAGTCTTGCTTCAGCTGTTAGAAGTGTTTTTAGTGCATTATCCTTTAAAGCAGAAACTTCTGCATCGCTGGGATTTCTATCATCATTTGGATTATGAGAGCTCATGATATTATCAGGAGTATTTCTTTAGATTTGGATTCTTTACAATTAATTCATTCAAGATCTCAGTTGATAGTCTATCAAGTTTTTTCATACCTTCATGAGATATTGTTCTACCTTTTCCTTCAACCTTATCCAAATAACCTAATTTTTCTAAACTATGCACTGCTGTTCTTATGATTGCACCACCAGCATCTCTATGATGAGCTCCTCCATAACCAACAGGTTTTGTACCACCGTACATTGATCTCAAATCATTTATGCCAATAGGTCCGTGCAAGTAAATCTTTCTTAGAAGAGATGCACATCTTGTATAATACCAATCGCTCTGTTGAGGAGGTTTTACTGCATGAGCACCAGTTTTAACAAATGGAATCCAGC
>CAYWWR010000051.1:0-10147 GCA_964462165.1 uncultured Nitrosopumilaceae archaeon | reverse complement strand
ATCAAGTTTATTTTTTGCCCCTGCAAGATCCGCCTTTATCTTACTTGAAAATACGTAATTTTACTTATGACAGCAGCATCAAATCAATCAACTTTGAAATGCCCTTTGATTGGTCTGACAATAACATTAAGCAGGTCAGTGTAATCCATCAAGAATTACGGATCCCAAATAACTTTGGTGATTTCATGGTTACAAAATACGATGCGTATGTAAATGACATTAAACTACCAGACAAGACTGTTGTCATGGATGATTACTCGTCCAATACGGATAGAGTAATTCACCTCATACTATACAAGGATCAGATAGTAAGGATTGCAAAAATGCTGCAAAATCCAAATGACAAGATGCGTTTTAAACTAATGCCAAGTGAGAGTACAGCATTTCCTGTAACCCATTACTCACAAAATGGTCAATACATAGTCAGCCTAAGTTGGAATCCTCCAAGAATACTGGCTGGTTCCAACACAACATTTTCCTTTAGAATACTAGATCCTTATTCAATGAACAAAACCATCTTATCAACAAATTACAATTTTAATATGATGGTAAATAACAAAACTATATTCAACACGTCAGGAATATCTAATCATAACAATGATACTGTAGTAATTGCTCAAATCGCACATGGTATAACGGGCCCAGTAACAATCGCTCTTGAAAATCTGGGTGGAAACAATAAGTATGCCGAAGCTGATTTTTCTTCAATGATATCCAGTCCAAGCATTCCAGAGTTTTCATCAAGTATTATGATAGTTCTTTTTATGATGTTCTGTATCATTATTTTATTTTCAAGATTCGTATACAACCGAATGGCTTAGAACTAAAATCTGAACTGGATCAAAATTATACTAGCATGTTAAGATCAATTGGGAATTATTAGATCCAAAAATATTGTCCTAGTCACAGTTCCATCACTTGCACTGATTCCCAAAGTATAGTTGCCTGCAGGAACAGACAAGTTTTTCAAGTAAAGCTTCGCATGTTCGGTCTCGTCTTTGAGATCAATGTACTTGCTTGACATGTTGGCAGATATTTTGAAGAATCCGCCAGCCTGATCTGTTGAGCTTGATGCATTGAGATATACTCTTTGGGAATCATCAGATGTACTAGTTTTTGAGACCTCAATGTCTACAATCCTAGACGATGAATCATTGCCAAGAACTATTCTGTTCATGGTTGATTGGATGGCAAAAGGAGGTTGTATACTAGCATCCACTACGCCAAACTTGTCAGTATTAAGCTCTGAGAACCATAGCTTGTTTTTATTGGTAGGATCTATGGATAAGTTCAAGGCGTATGTTACATATCCTCCATCTGGCCTTGATGGAATATCATACTCTGTTAAGCTATTTGCAACAAGATCAAGCAGAGCTATCTTGTTACCTTCATGCTCATTAAACCATATTTTTGTTCCATTATCTACCGCCCTCATCCAAAATGGAAGAGTTGATACTCCATAGGGGCTCTGCGGAGTTGGAAATCGGTATATCGTTTGTTTATCAATGTTGTATTTTGTTATGAAATTTGTTTCATGTTCCGTAGTCCATATTGTATTTTTTGAAACAAATATGTCAGTTGGAAGATACAAAGAAGTCTTGTTAGCAGGAGGAATATCAAATTCTTTTACGATATTTGTCACACATCCATTTTTTGACAGGATCTTAAATTTTACAATTTTTTGATTCAAAATTTCTGTTATCCATAGATTGTTATTATCTACAAACAATCCAGTTGGTTGAGTTCCATTGGTTAGATGAAATTCAGTTACTTTGTATGGGCTGTTTGTATTTCTAGTCTTCTGTATGACTCCAACTGTGTCACCACCAAGAGTAGTAAACCAGATGTTGTTATCTCTGTCAAGTTTCATTTGAAAAGGTGATGATCTAATCCCGCCTAATGGATAAAACTTTGCAGTGTTGGGATCAAATCTCCACATTACCTTGTTTCCCAATTGAGAGAACCAGATGAATCCCTCTTTGTCTTGCAACATGCTCCACACCATCAAAGGACGTTCAGAGGTAAGCTTTACATCAGAGTCTGGAATTGGATATGATTTTATTTGATTGTCAGACGGATCAAATTTGTAGATTGTGTGTATATTTGATCCTGCTATCCAAACCATTCCATTTCTGTCTGCAACAATACCGTTAGGCTGGGAATTTTTTTCTAATGAATATTCTTTGATGTAAGAATTATGTGCAACCAGATTTTTGCTTGTATTTGCATCAAACATATTTGCAAACGATGTATCCCTAAAATCAAGTGTTGTTATGATGACAATGTAAAAAATTGCCATTATGGTTATGATCTCAGTTTTTTTATACGTCAATTTTTTCATCAAGATGATACTTTAGACACTTTTCTTTATTGCAAAGGTTGCAATGACAATTCCAGATATGCCAATGCCTATTGCGGTCATGTTTATCATATACAGCAAATCAGTAGAATTTTTCAATTCTTGTATGGAATTTTCCATCTTGGAGCCTGTATTACGCACATCTTCTGAGATTTTACTACTCTCTACGACATCTTGAGCTAGCTGATTTATTGTCATATCATCCACCTTGGAAGATGTATCAGTTTTTGCAGCTAGTGGAAAATTCAACCTGTCTATATCTGCAACATCGTCAAGCGGAATCTCAGCATCAACATCTTGACCTTGGATATTTCCCTTCAGTATCATATTGTATGTTCCCACGCGGGTTGGAATTATTGATGCAAGATATATCCCGTCTCCTTCAGCACTAGGTAAAAAATCAATTTGTTTAGTGACAGTGCCATATTTTACCGAGATTTGCATATCTTTGAGTGCATTGATTACAGGTTTGACATCATGGCCACTTCCTTGAGTTACCTCAACCAGAAGAGAGTTCGTAATGCTCTCATAAACAGGCTCATCATTCCAACCGACCTCCACTGTATATTCCCCAAATGTTCTGCTAACATGTGCAGATGCGGGTTTTATCTCAGGCAAGATTATCAACATGCATACTATTAGAAATAAAGATACAGGATAGATTAATGATTTTTTTGTTTTCTGAATCATAAAACATACTCAATATCACTAAAGGATCTTAAATGTGTTGTAGTACAATTATCAAATATGAATTTATTTTTGAATTAATTAATTTCTCTTTGATATTTGTACTAGTAGAAACATCAAATTTTGAGATATTATTACAAGAACAAATTTCTTATTTCAAAGTATCTGATCATGAAAAATTTATTTCAAAGAATGAAAACTCTACAAAATTGAAATGTCAAGAAAAGACTTCTCCATGTATTAATGGAAACAATAGTTAAAATTAAAGATGTGTAATATTCTTGCCATAATTTGATAAAATTATATGCAATCACATTACTTGTAACAGTTTTAGTATTAATTACTTTTGTATCCATGAAGGATGTACTTGCTGAGGTCTGGATTCCAGATGATGAATTTAGTGGATATTATGATTCAGATGGCATTTACACCATAATTGGTGCAGTGAAAAATACAGAAAATTATTCCATAATTCCATCTGTTATTTTCAGCATTAACGACAATGGAAATAAAATTTTAGAAGCTTATACACTTCCTGTGGTGGATTCAGAAAAAGATATTCCTTTTAAAATAAAACTCCAACAGATTAAAAGTAAAAATGCGATTCTGGAGAAACCACAGGTAAATTTTGTAGAGGCACAACAGAACGCATCACAGATCAATGTAATCTACGACAAGAGTTTGGTAAAACATGCAGATGGACATACAACCGGCTACATTGTAAATAATGACACTTCTCCTGCATATGATGTCAAAGTTTATGCTATAATATATGGCAAAAATGGTAAGTTCCTAGATGTTGGCAAAAGTCTAGAAAACATCACAAAAATGGAACCAGGCGAGAAAATTGCTTTTTCAATGTATCCCGATCCACAATATGCTTCAAAAATCAGTTATTATAGTTGCTTTAACATTGCTGCAAATTCTGCACAAACGTTATGGGTTGAAAGAGATGGTAACCCATTTTATTTCAACGTATTGACTACAGGTGCAGTGGCTTATCCAAAATTTGACAATTCGCAGCAATCTATGACAATTACTGTACGATATCCCTTTCCAGATACAGGGTTCGTCAATTTCATGTTTCCTCAAGAATCACCTGATCAGAAATTTTCCATCACATCCAATGGAAATCCCACAAAATTTCTTCAAAGTAAAGATCCAGATGGATATTGGCATGTAGCATTAAATCTTCCCCCCCGTTCAGTATCTCAACTAACCATTTCAGGGTTTGGAACACATTCTTTGTCATCAATGAGTGATTATCGGAGCTATATTTTGATAATAATTCCAGTTATAGCAGCTATTGCTAGTATCATAATATGGAAAAAGAAAAAAGACTAATAAAAAAATTAGAAAATATCTTAAAACAGCATTCTATCATTGTTTTATTTTCATGATTGTTTGAAACTAAATACTGTTTGCAATGTGAGATTCTAGTTTTGCGATTATACCAGACAATATCATACAAACATTGTATACACCTCATTAATTTCTGTACAGACTCTCACAGGTCTGAACTCACTGAATGTTCATGTAATATGAGAATTCTATATGCTGATCTTTTTCTGATGACTTGCTATCATTTTTCCTTAATTTATTATTCTGTTTTGATCTATACAAAATTAAATTTTTCGCAAATTGCACCTTATTAAAAGATCTAGATCATTTATAGATGAGAGGAAATGTTTACTATATGAGAACAGGTTGTCACAAAACAACTATAGAAACAATGTTAGGGTACAAGCAATACTGGAAATAGTCAAAAATAATCCTGGAATTCACTATTCAGAACTAGTCAAGATGGTAGATCTCACACATGGAGTAATTACTCATTATTTAGTCAGGATGGAAAAAATGAAACAGGTGAGAATAAAGAGAGATAAGAGAAAAGCATTCATCTTTTTGCACAACTCTTCTGAAAAACTAGACAATGTCTTGATTCATTTGAGAAAAGAGACTGCGGGTAGGATCATTACTCTTCTTTTATACAGAAAAACTGCAACTTTCGCAGAGGTCCGAGAGACTAGCAAAAAAAGTCCTTCAACTGTTTCACTGGTTTTAACCCAACTTGTAGAAATAAATCTGGTTAGACGAATACCTGGAGTAGTTCACAAGTATGAATTGGTAGATTCAGATCTAACTTTACAAGCAATAGAATCAATGAAGTCTAGCATAACTAGTACCATGAAAGATAGGTTTTCAGACACTTTCTCCTATCTATGACAATTACGATGCCAAATTTGAAAATATTTTCTAGAAAAAATACAATCAATCAGTTCTGAATATCCCTATGGAAAAGAACGCTAACATAAGCAATATCATCAAATGAGTTATCAAAGAATGAAGATTGTCATCAATTGGCATGATTGGAATTATAAAATTGATTATGGAGACACTCTCTGCAATCGTGATTGCACCAAAGGCGCACATGACAAGGAAAAGTCTTTTTGTTTTAAATTCCAAAAATGTCAATGCACTAATAATTGACAAAAATAATCCTAAAATGAAGCTAACAAGATGAATCAGAAAATACAATTCAGTGTCATTGAAATTTGAATAAAACAAAAATACGATAGACAAAGATGTAGAGCAACCTGACACTATAAACAGTATGTTACGTTTCTTTTTATTAGGAAGAGTGGATTTTTGCAATCATATCTTAATGCAGAACCAAGATTAATAAAAAAACTGGTAGAACTATCAAACAAACTCATCATTAATTAACAATAGAACGTAAAAGTAAACTATGCATGATATTTTTTATTATAAATTCAGGAATGATAAAATAATCTGTGTACTGGTTGTCATATTTTTTGCCTTGTCTACAAGTGCATGTCAGACAGCTTTTGCAGAAAATAGGACCATTACCATCCCAAGCGGAGCATCAAACCCACACTTTGAAACAGAGGCAAAATTTTGGTATTCTCCACCAGTTCTTACAATTCACAAGGACGATGTAGTAAAATGGCTAAATTCGGACACAGAGGTTCACACAGTAACAAGCGGTAAGGGAATTGACAGAGGCCAGTTGGCACAGGGCAAGATGAATGGAACATCGGATGATTATTTTGACAGCGGCCCATTCAAACCAGGACAGTCTTGGTCTTTTACTTTTGATAAGGAAGGTACATTCTACTATTTTTGCACGATACACCCTTGGATGGTGGGAGCAATAGTTGTAAGCCAAGCCATACCTGACTATGCCACGGATGCAGAGGGAAATAAGATAGAGAAATGGCCTGTTGTAAAATATACACAAGACCAACAAATTGAGGCTGATCTTTCATGGGAACCTCATGTCATTTTAACAGGGGAACAAGTTACATTTGTTTTCAACTTCTATAATCCTGCTACCTCTTCTACACTCATGACCTCTACACCATATCGCTTTGTGATAATCCAAAATGGGACAGAGATATTCTCAGCTGATGATGTGACACAGTATAGTGGAGGCTACAAATACTTTGTATTTGACAAGCCAGGACCTGTAGAATTTAAACTTGAAAACATAGACAACACTGTCAGGTCTACATATTTTTCTACCATTGTATTTGACAATCCATCCGAAATTAAAAAGGAAATACCAGTCATTCAACCAGCAAGAAATCTGCAACTCAGCCAAGAGACTATCATAGTCTTCATAGGTCCACCAATAGCGGCACTTACTTTTATTATAGTTTGGGCAAAATGGGGTGACAAATTAAGGAAAAAGAAGAATCAACATGTAGAAAAAAGAGATGCAATATGAAAGAACAGATTATCAGGAGTCTTTTTGTGTTTGCAGATATGATCTAATTGACTGATGACCCATTGGTACATCGTAACTAAATTGATTATTAATACTTATAATTAATTTAATAATTATTATTAAAAAACAACAGTAATTTAGCATGTTATTATTAATTTTATATACAACAACAAATTTAAAAATGCATAATTGACAACTTGTCTCAAACTACCCAAAGCAAAGACTGACAAGAGTAGAGGCGCATTAAAAAAAATAAAACAGAATTTGACAATTTCGTTTGTCTATAATGCCATAACCATAACAATAGCAACAGGACTATTCTACAGTATTACCAACTCTCTTATCCTTACTCCAACGCTTGCAGCACTTGGCTGGATTGTAAGTGATACCTCAGTTTTTGGAAATTCATTATTAATTAGAAAATTCGTGCCAAGAGATGGAAACAAAAACGAAACTACAAGTCAAATTGCAAATGAAATCCCAGGAAATATTACTCAAAACAAGACACACTCAGAAGCAAGTGAGACACCTGAACAACATGCGAAAGAATTGAATCCGTAAACTAGGAATCATAATCATCTAGGAAAATAAAACATAACCGCAACGCCTACCAAAACAACGATTGAACCAATAATCTCAAACCTATCTGGTTTTTTCTTGTCTATCCAATATCCCCACAATATGGATGAAACAATGAATATCCCTCCGTAAGCTGCATACACCCTACCAAAATTTGCAGGTTGAAATGTGGGTACGATTCCATAAGAAAAAAGTATCAAACCACCAACCAAACCAAAAATCTTACCCTTGTGTTCACGAATACATTTCCACACTAGATAGCCTCCTCCTATCTCAAGCAGTGATGCAAAAAAGAACAGACTGAGAGTTTTGACTATGATTTCGACCAAACGGTTGCTCCTTTTCTTGGATAATAGAAAATAATCAGCATTCCAATTACTGCAATGATAGAACCAATGACATCATAGATGTCTGGTTTTATTCCATCAATTAACCATCCCCAAAATACAGACATGATAATGAAAACTCCTCCGTAAGCTGCGTAGATTCTATGGAAATGTGATTTTTGAAATGTAGGAACAATTCCGTAAAGGAATAAGACTAAACCACCAATACCACCAACCCACCAGCTAAAATCATCTCTTAACCATAACCATACAAGATACCCACCGCCAATCTCACAAAGACCAGCAACAAAGAAAAAGAAAATTGAAGTAAAAATTTCTTTGAAATTTATCATAAATTAGAAGAACTAACCAGTCCACTTTAATCATTGTTGTAAACTTTTTGCGTTTTGAATAAATGTCATCCATTTTTGGACTTGTTTTTGCAGCGATATTTTTACATGAACAAATTAGTCCATATCAGATAATCGTCATTGCAATAATGCTGACAGGGATTTTCCTGATAAATAGGTAGGAAACTGTGAAAGAACAACCAGAATCTAGTAGTTTTGGCTTTTGATGGGGTTTCGCTCATTTGTTACCTTTGATGGGTATTGCAATATTAGTTGAAAACCTACTGAAGGTTTGAGTCCTGTAACGCTTATCATGGAAATTAATCAGTTAGTTCGATTCCCCCTCAAATAATACTATCAGATTATATTTTTCTTGTCAATTTCTGCCAGTCTAATTTTCCAGATAATTCTGTTATGCCGTTATCGTGAATATGTCTTATCCTGTTGAATTTAGAGTAAGGTTTCCACCCAGTCCCTTGAATGCTTTGAGTATCTGGCCTTCGGTGGTAGAGTTAATTTCATTTGTATAATTTTGACTCAGATTTCCAGTATTGTTCTGTACTATGTTTTGTGTTTTGTTTTCAGTGTTTGATATAGTCTGGTTTGAGTAAGTATTGTTGATATCATTTGGCAATGGAGACGTCTGTGATTGCTTTGGAATTTGGATGACTGGTTGTTGTGGTTTTGAATTGTTGTTGGCTTGTGTTAGAGTTCCATGCTCAATCTGGTCCAGCAACAGTGGATCCGAGCATATCTGTTTGATATCAAGTGACGGGCCAACATTATTTTTTGCCATATTAGATGTACTCAATAATTTTACTTGATAGAGAGCTGGCGCATCAGGGTTTGTAGTCTTTGAATCATAAAGTGTACTCTCTACTGGGAATGGAATGTCATCTTTGATGTAAAACGTATTGTCTTTTACTACTTCAAACCCAATTTGGTATGCAGACGTAGTGGTATTTCCCATGGGTATAGTAGTAAATCTATTTACCGTGAACTGTGGAACCGGTGATACATATTCATCTACTAGCCCCCATGATGTTCCTATCTTGAGCAATTGTGGTTTGTGCATGTTTGCATATTTTTGTAGATAAAATATGGTATGTGAAAGTGACGTGGCATAATTCATGCTAGTGCCATCAGTTGTAATTGTTGCAAAATCCGAAGATATGTGCAAAATGGAAAACCATTGATTGTGAGAATTATCAGGAGTAAAAATTGCTTGAACTATCCAAGTCTGTCCAGTTGGTTCTTGCAAGAGTCCAATAAAGTCAAGTTCTGCCTGATAACACGGAGTTGCATAGTTTAGAGTAGGTTTTATGGAATAATCACATATGTGGTATGTGTAACTTTGCTGAGGCAATACACCCTTTCCAATATACCACGATGGGTATTCCTTTTGTTTTTCAATGACTAGACGCTCAAAATTATTGTCGAACCCTATTGCATGTACTGTAACAAAGAAAAATGAGACCATTACAACTGCTGTAACTACCAAAATAATCTTCAACATGCCTTTTCAAATAGTAATTGTTTAAAAACGGAAAATCTTGCTTTAAATTTTATATTTTTCTAGAATATAATGGCATCAGAAATACAAGAAGAGTTTGTTTGGCTTGAGCTCAAGCCTCAACAGAGATTCAAAGATGACAAGGAAAATCAAGTCCTGAAAATAATCCAGTATGCTACTGAATTTGCATTCTTTGTCTTCCGAAACAAGTCTGAAATGCGTTTGATAGTCAGGACCACAAATAAGGATAGAAATCTCTTTGGAACAATTGATGGCCTTACAGTAGAACGTATAGACCCGCCACACTTTGAACGAATGGTTACAAAATATCTTGCGTTAAAAAATCACTTTATGGTTCCTCTTGTAGACCTTGCCAAAATAGTAAAAAGTGATGTCTATTCTAAATTCTGGCAGGAATCATCTAGATGTATGATGGCCTGCTTTGTTCAGGACCAGACTAGAAAAATCTCAAACGAAATACACGGTAAAGTGACCTCACTTGAGAGTAGAATGTCAAAGAAAAATGTCATATTTTCAAGTAAGAGAAAGACAGATCTTGCAGAGGCAAAAAGCAAACTTACG
>CAYWWR010000050.1:0-10219 GCA_964462165.1 uncultured Nitrosopumilaceae archaeon | reverse complement strand
TGTAACTTGTATCAAGTGGAAGAAAAGAATGTGGAAATCCTGCAAATGTGGGACCCGTGTGGAAAAATGGTGGAATGACCAGTCCGTCTACTAACACCTGTCCTTTTCTTGATTTGCCTTTGAGTATCAATATGCATTCGTTTGGATGATTCATTTTACAATATGACAAAATGCTGTCTCGAATGTCTTTTTTTATCGTTATAGTTCGCTTGAGTTTTTCTTTCTTGAAGAAGATCAACTGGAAACTTGTCTGCATCACGCGCTAATTAATCTTCAATGGTATCTTACTTTAGCGATACCTTGTAGCCTGTCAACTTGGCAACACCTGACTCTAGATGTGAAATATTTTTTGTCAGAGTGTGGTTGCCGTCCTTTACCTCTTCATCTAGTTTCTTTTTGACTCGTTCCATGTTTGTGACATCAGTTTTTGCCTTGTGCAAGTCATGTTCTTTTGATTCTAGTGCTTTGATGTCAAATACTGTAAGATCTTTTTCAAGTGCTGATACTTTTTTTGAATATGCTTCCTTTAATGATATAAATTCATCAAGCTTGGTTATGGTCTCTTGGACCTGTTCAATTGATTTTTCAGAATCCTTGACAGATATGGAACCTGAGATTACTGATTTTTCAACTGCCTCTAGTATGTGTACTATGGAATCCTTGTTGTGCGGGGAGATGACCTCGTATGGATTCGCAAGTAGCTCGTCCATCATCATTCTTACTGGTTTTTCAAACGATGAGATGTAGCTATACCTGCCAAGTGGTCTTGAAATCTTTGAGAACTGGAAATCAATGGTACTTTTTACATCTGTCTTTTCAGATGACATGGAATCAATCTTGTTTTTTATCTCAAGGAATTTTGTATGACCCTCACTTGATTTCATTTCATGAATTTGTTTTTCAAGACTTGCAATGGTATCCTTGAGAGATTTGGTTTCTGACTCTACTTGTGACAATCTTTCAGTTTTTTGTGCTAATTCTATTCTCTGCTCTGTAATTTTTTGACTGAGGTCTGCTATGATTTTACTTTCTGCTCTGAAATGTTCTATTGCATTTATTGATGATTGTAATTGGTTTCTACTTTTTGCAACCTTTGCAATCTCTTCTTTGAGACTGTCTGCATATTTTTTTGCAAAAATGTGGATTATCCTAGAGTTTTGTCCGAGAACATCACCCATTTTTTTTAACATCTGGTTTATTTCCAAATTGAGCAAGACGGCTTGATCATACTTGGTAGCACTTGTCAGTGTAGACCCAGTCTCTTTTTTTATTGTAGATACAATTGCACTCTTGCCTCGTTTTACGATAACACTGAGATTCTTGTCGACATCGTCAAGCTTTAGTCCGTCTGATTCCAAGTGCAAAATTAGACCAAGGATTTTTTTTCTATGTGTTTCTACGTCATCTTTTGTTGTCTTTGCAATATCTACTGCCTCTGTCGTTTGTGGAGCCTCGATCTCCTGTAGTATGCCTGGTATCTCTTCTAATGATATTTCTTTTAGAGTTTCTACTGGTACAGTGGGCTGTTGCTCTTGTGTTTTTTTCTTGCCAAAGCCGAAAACCATTTTCTCTTGATCACTTGATATGATAATTTAAGAACATTAAATATTGTGCAGAACAATGTTCGTGTATCATGAGTGACATACGGCTTGTCATGATAGGCGCAGTTGTGATATTTGCAGGCTTTATAGTTGCAAGTCTGGGAAATGCAGACTATGCCCAGTATGCAGTCCAGCAGCAAAACTTTGATGATTGCTATGATTATTCCACGGGTGTTGCAATGCATGTCAAGTGCTCAGACAAGAGCTATGACCATCTTCTAAACACACTCTTGTCAGTTACCGTTTTGGGTATAGGGGGATTTATCATGTACAAGGGAGTACGTGGCAAATGGGACCATGATGTTAAAGACAGTGAGATGCTTGGTCCAAAGGACCCATGAGATTATTCTTTAATCTATAGTGTACATTCCGTACTTCCGCATGTTTATTTTCTAGATGCGCCATAAGTTGGTCTAATGATTATGGATTATTGCATATTAGAAACTCAAAAAGCATTGTATGGAAAATAAATCATGTCTGTTGAAGAAAAAACTATAAAAGATATGATAATTCTGGGACAGGCTGCACCAGTTGAGATCAAAGGTGGAAGAAAGAGTATCTGTACTGCTGGATGGTCTCCGAATGAAGGTATGGTTAGATTGTACCCTGTACCTACAACTACCAAGGCTCGTATGTGGTCAACAGTACAAGTTCCTGTAATTAGAAATATACAAGATGTACGATATGAAAGCTGGAAAATCCAAGGTTCAAATTCTGAGTGGGATACATTAAATCAAAAAATCATAGATTCGGGGAAGGTAGAAAAGAAATCTGATAAACTTGGAATTTTGGATACTATAATGAAAAGTCACTCATATGGTTGTGTTAATGAATTAAATGAAGAAAAAGGCAGTTTGGGAATAATCAAGCCGACAAATATTGAATGTTATTTTGAAGATAGGAAAAAATTTGAATCTACAACACAAATGACTTTAGATTCAGAGGTCAAATTTGTAACGGCTGAGAATTATCCCAAAGTTCCTATGGTGAAATACACTTGTTCTGATTGTAAAGCAAAAGGAGGATTCCATAAACAACAATTGCTAGCCTGGGAAGCATACGAGTGGATGAGGCAACAACCCTATCAATTAGACCAACTGTGGGAAAATTCACACATGTATGATTCTGATTGGACTAGATATTTCCTAGTTGGAAATCAAGCATATCATTTGAAATCTTTTATGATAATAAGCGTGATACGATTTAAAACGGTTTAAGATAACATCATTGGTGAATCTTTAATCTCATTCATTATCAATGAATTTACTAAATATCTGTGGCAGAAATCTCCGTCTTTTTCATAGCAAAGTAGTGTTACATTGCTATGTCTTGCAATCTCACTAATTGTTTGAATTGCTTCTAAGCTATCTGTGTTTGAATAAATCTGCGAGTAAAATTGTATCTTAAATTGTTCTTGGTCTACTTTTCCTTCTTTGTAACCCTTCAATAATTCCACACTTGGGGCTAGTGCTCTAACCCATTCATCAAAATGGTCTTTACGTACACCTCTTGGGTAAAATCTTGTAATTAAAACACGTGTGCCATCGGAATCTTCCTTTGGTTTGTAAATTGATTTGGTCTTAATCATATTTTTTCCCTTTTTGACATTGATAATAAATGTACATCATGTCTATTTGTAAAGGGCTCGATCAAAAGAGAAAGATCGAGAAAAATTGACACTTTACAGAATGTATAGATCATGACTACGGGAGTTTACAATTTTACTTTATCGCCTGGACTTGGACAAGATATTGTATGGCGTTCTGGAATTCATCTTCTGAAATCAATCCTTGAGATTGGAGCTTGGCAGTGCCCTTGACCCAACTTGGAATTGTTGTATAGTTTGCAGCAGATGGAACAATTGATTTTACCGTTCCAAGAAACATTGAACTTGATATCTTGTCTTGTGACCACTGGAATACACTTGCTGCCCATGGGGCTTGGGGCTTGAACATGTCTGACATGCTATCAAGTGTTGTGATTCTGTATCCATTATTTCGTATGGTATCGATTAACGATTGAAGATCTTGGATCTTTTCCATGTCTGGAACATTTGTCTTGGCTGATGCATTGCCTTGAGCATAATCTTGGAAATTGAGTATGACAACTGCATAACCGTTTGTCCTGACTGCATCACTTACACTTGATAATATTTTATCGTTTAACATGCTCTGGTTTGTATCTTGAGCAAGAACTCCTGCAAATACATTTGCTGGATAATTGTGGATTGTACCCAAGTCTTGTGGAATCTTGAGTGCTGGACTGCCACTGATGATTCCTATGTTATCTGATGACATTGCATAAAGTGTATCGTTGTTAGTTTTTTCATATGGTGGCATGAATACAGTTGGTGTTACACCAAGTAAACTGGACATTTTTGTTTTTGATTGTTCAAGCAAGCTTGACTGTTGATCTTTTGTAAATGTTGTAAAGTCTTCAAAACTCCATCCGTTTATTGCAACATCGATGTTTCCATCAGATATTTTTGATTTTAGATAATCTACTAGCTTGGAATCATTTCCAAATACTTTGCCAACTATACCAACTGTAATTCCTGCATCCTTGTTGTCAAAGCTGTCAATTATCTTGGTTTGTACATCATCAAGCCAGTAATCTTGCACGTTGTCTAGTCTAAATGCTACACAGTTGCAGTTTGGAATTGGTTGGGGTGGTGGAACTAGAGTTCCTGTGGGTGAACTGGCAGGTTGGCTTGTGGGTGTAACAGTTGTGGTTCCAGTGGTGTTTTGGCTTTGCATTGCCTGGAAAATGGTATTTGTCCCATCTTCTGTCACATCTGCACTAGCCCACGTTGAATTGTCGCCTGTCTTTGTGACCTTTAAAGTGTAATCGCCAACTTTGAGATTCGAAAAAGTTGCTACTCCTCTTGATGTCACAGGAGAATTTGATACCATGTTACCATTACTGTCAAAGAGACCTACTGAAAATTTCCCATCAGTTGTAGATACTGGATGGGATTGGGAATTGAGGACATTTACTGTTACAAGTGAATTAACTATTGGAGGCCAATTTGATGTGACCTTGATCTCTTGGGAGATTCCTGGTCTGAGATATATCGGTGAAGCTGAATAGACCAAGTGATTTCCAATGTGGATATCAACAATATAGTGGTCACCTGTTGATGTTGTAGGCTCTATCCAAAAACGCAACGAGTTTCCATCTACATTTGTTATGCTATGACCCCATGTCTTGTTGTCTGAAGCTGCTCTGACGTATACTGTAGCATTTGTAATTGGTGTTACACCATCATTGTAGAATGCATTGATTCGCATTCCACCCGGAAGTGGTAGATTCACTGTAACATCTTGTTGTGGTTGTTCCAAGTCTGTATATGCAACACTAGAGTACATGCTGTTTGCATATGCTACTATCTTGTACTGGTGACCTATTGGAAGAGATACTATGTTGAATGGATTTCCTGTAAGTGATTCAATTACTTTGTAAGGTGTTTGACTAGAGTCTTGGTATATTGTAAGTGAGACTGGCCAATAGTCTGCAGTGTCTCCATTGGTGTAGACAAGTGTGACTGCAATGGAACCAGTTGTATCTGCAAATGATGGTATTGGAATTAAAAAGAGCAATGACATCGTTGAGAAAAATATGACAAGTTTTACTTGTACAGGTCTTGGTATGCCCAAATGTATCTTACCTGATGCATGCTAGAATTTGCTTGTTATTAAAAGTCCATGTGGAAAAATCCAACAAATTGTGTAATGTGTACTTGGTTCTATTACGCATGAAAATGGGGGTTTATGGGCACAAAATCTGGGATTTGAATGTGATTTTTACCCATATGTTTTTCCACATGTGCTACATCTCCAATGATTCGAAGATATGTCCCACTTGTGCTCATGATGTGTTTTTTGCTTGTTTTCAATATTGGGGGAGTGAGTGGCAGATGAATGATGAACCGGCTTTTCTCTTGCAGGAGAATCAGACGAGATCATTTTTTCGTTCTGCCACTTCATGGTATACAATTAGTGAACTTTGTATATTATATTTGAGGGGCAACTCTCAAAATGAAAATTTATCATATATCACATGAATATGATTTCAGTTCTAGAGATGCACTAGAGATCTTTTTAATTTTCAATCAAGTTTATTTTTTTTATAAATTTTGGATACAATGTATTTTAATTTTTACTGACTGTAATTTATGCAAGTGCGTGTTCAAAATTTACTAGAGATACAAGAAATTGTCCAGTCTCTTGTGTTGCTTCAATGATGCAGAAGCAATCTGTGTGTAAATTGTAGATGGTCAATGAACCACATTCCATGCAAATTTGTTGTGTTGCTCTTCTACATTCTGCACACAAGGAACATCTTTTTAGCATTCCACCACATTTTCTGCATGATTCGTCTGGCATGTATCATAATTGGTATTATGATATATTACAATTAAGGTGCAGTAGACAAACTGTAAAGTAAAAATTATATCATAATCTTTCCATGATGTGATCTTCAGTTAGATTGTTGCATTACAGTGTGTTTGGTAAAATAATTTTTATTTTCTGACAATTGCTAAAAAGAACATTGCCATGATGGCTAGCTGTACAACACCTGCTATTGCAAATACGATATCATCAGACATGATATCTGTCAAACCTTGGTCTACAAAATTAATCGTATGTTGTACTGCAAACAAGGAAAATGCAATGATTACATAAATCATTTTTCTGTAGCGAGTCATTTTGTAGGCCCTGATGGTTATCGCTAGCAGCACTATTGCAGATATCACAATTAGCAGCTGTGAGACGATAAACACCATGCTTGTGATGTGACTGAATACGAATTCTGTCATTGTGGTCTGGTCTCCATAGGTGAGGATGCTATGAATAATTCGGCCATTCTACTACTCCATGTATTCCATATTGATGAATGATAGTTTTTCAAGATGTTTACAATGTTGTTTGCATTACCGTTAAGGGAATATCTCTTGAATTTTCCGTCTCTTTGTTCTTGGATGATGCCAAATTCTACGAGTCTTGTGATGTGCCAGTTGGCAGTAGCAGGTGAAATCTTGATGCTGTTTACAATATCAGTTTGAGTGGGATTCTTTTTTTCTATGACAAGCAAAAGTATGTCTCTTGCAGTATCTTGATTTAGAATTTTCATGATATTTTTTTCCATGTTTCCAAAAGAGCCGACTGGAAAATAGAATCTCTGAAAACTATCTTTTTCAGAAACTATCTTTCCCATTTTTTCTAATAATTCCAAATGATACTGGGTGGTTCCCATTGACAAGTTGAGATCCTTTAGAATCCACCTGAGATGGCTACCGGGATGTTCTTGTATGAATTGTAGTATCCTCTGAGTGTTCTCATTTAGTTCCTCTCCAGCCATACAATTGAATTTCTCCGAACATGAGATAAAGGCATTTTGAAACATTATTAGTGAATATTGTGCTTGGAAGATGAAATTTTGCATTTTTTCACCAGTGCGATCAAATGGTGAGACCACGGGACATGTTACCACCAATGTTTTGAAATTTGGTAATCTGATTTGTAGATAAAAGATTAGAAATTTAGTGGATGAAATTTTGTTTTCTGTAATTTGATTGCTGGAATAATTCATCCGTATGTAAAAATCTCGTGATTTGTGATATAATGCTTGTAGTGCAAGTTCCTAAATGATCCAAAGTTTTTTCTCAAGAACACGAAGAGTGGATGATCCTTTTTTTCGGATCTTTTGCCACTTGCATCAATTTTCTTATTAATAAAATACACGACATACTTGCAATGACTGTATCTGTTCAAGTGGGTGGAAAACCATTGGCAAAAACAATCGAGTCGTCATTACAGGTTGACTCTAGAATCAATAGGGCAAAGACTCTGGCTAGGCCAAGTACGAGGACACCGTCTGAGTATAGAGATGCCATTTACATGAAAAAGGACATTTTATTGAGACTGTCAGAGCATGGGGAACTAAACCAGTCTACTCTCTTGGGCTACTGTGGACTCAATCTCACAAAACACAAGGTGCTTTTTGACAGCCTTGAGAGAAAGGGTTTCATAAAAAAGACCGAAATTCCATGGGGAAGTAAAAAGATGATAAGATATTCCATAACTAGCAAGGGGGCAGAACTTTTTAAAATAATTCTCGAACCCTATGAGGAAATGTTTCCAAGAAAGCAAAGACATGATGCTTCCATTCCAGATGTTAGTCGGGATTGATGATACCATGATAAATAAATTGATGATTAATTCTTGTAATAAAATTAACTTGGAGATACAAAAAAAGTTCAAGGAAATAATTTTATTAATTGAAAAAGCAGAATTGATTGATTCCAAATTGTCGACACATAATACGGAGAATATTTTAAATGATCTTGCTTTTCAATTAAATGATGTTATCGACAGGACTGAATTAAAGTAGATTTTTACAGCGTTTGTTGTTTTGTAAATTACATTTGATTTTCGTTGTGCATGTTGATGATTTTTTTATTTGGTAAACATTGTTAGTTAACATTGTGGCACAATTGCTTATAATCACTCTCACACATTGAGAATGATGAAATCTACAAAACCCATTACATTTCAGAAATTATTTGTAATGTTATCTATTGTTGTAATCTTTGCTTCTGTTGGATCTGCTGCAACGGCAAACGCACAGACTAGTGGAACATATCCTGGTCAGGGAGGATCTCAAGGCGGCTCGAGTCAAGGCTATCAAGGTAGCCAAGGTCAAGGTTCTCAGGGTCACATGGGGCAACAATTTGCAGGACATGGAAACTTTACAGGTCATCAAGGCGGCACACGTGGTGGCCAAGGTCACATGGGTAACTATACGCGAAGCGGGACTACAAATGGCATGAATTCATTTAACCGTACAAAAACTGGTCATATGCCGGGAACTGGTATGGCGCCACCTGTCAAGCCTGTATCACTAGGTACCAATTCATCTGCATCTAATGCAACTTCAATTCCATCATGGGTAAAGAGCAATGCAAAATTCTGGTCACAAGGACAAGTTGCAGATTCTGATTTTATACAAGGATTGCAATATTTGATACAAAATGGAATGATCAAAGTTCCTGCAACTCAGGTAAACTCTACTGGTTCAGAAGCTATACCAAGTTGGGTAAAAAGTGACGCAAATTATTGGTCTACTGGACAGATATCTGATGCTGACTTTATCAAAAGTGTGCAATATCTGATAAGTACTGGTATCATCAAAGCATGATTTTGATCTCTTGGCACTTGTTTTGGTTGTGTATTGTAAAGCTTTAAGTTGTCTGTTGTATAAATACAACATATGTTGGAAGAATACAACATTAACCAAACTACACTAAAGATACTGGGACTCTATCTTGATGACTATGACCAATCGTTACATGTAAGAGAGATATCTAGAAAAACCAAGATAGATGTAAAAGCAATTCAATTACAGTTACAAAAACTAGAAAAAATTAATGTCCTATCCAGCATCATTAAGGGCCGTAACAAAGATTATCATCTAAATCTGAATAACATGACTACGAAATATTATCTAACCATGGCAGAGATTTTTACCACTATTATTTATCTCAAGAAAAACTTTGTAATAAAAAAATTGATTGAAGAAATTGAGAATAAAATTCATGGCACCATAATTCTGTTTGGTAGCTTTTCCAAAGAGACTAACACAAAAGAGAGCGATGTAGATCTATTCATAATAAGTGATGTAAAGATCAACACTAATTCAATCATTACATCTATTGATGTGATAGGACAAGAAATAAACTTGAAATCTTCAAACAGACAACAATTTCTTGAGGGATTAAGAACTAATGATCCACTCATAGCAGAAGTTATTTCAAATCATATTATTCTCAAGGGTGCAGATGAATTCTCTGATATGATGTGGCATCATCATGGTAGCAGATAAAAAATATCTCAAATGGTGTGCAAAACAAAAGAAAGGTATCAGGCTAGTTAAAGAATCTCCTACTTTGCAAAAAGCATATGTAAAAAAATCTCAAGAAGCTCTGAAATCCATGAAAGTTAATGCCAATGCCAGTATCGATGAATGGGCAGTCTCAGCAAGTTATTATTCGAAATATTTCATCATTTATGCACTATTGTCACGAATAGGGATAAAATGTGAAATACATGATTGTACAATTGCCTTATTCGTCTATCTTTTTGAAAATGATGTTTCTTCACAGCTTTTGGAAGATCTGAGGCAAGCCAAAAAAGATCGAGTCGAGGCACAATATTACACATCAATTACGAAAATTGATGCTACAGAATTGATATCAAAGACTGTGGGATTTGTACTTAAAATAGAGGAAATTCTAGATGGAATTGATTCTACTAGAATATCAAAAATACGCAAAGAGTTCAAGACTGTATTGTGATATCTTGAGAATTAATCGAGTTGCAATCTGAATTGACCGGATTAATTTCTAAATTCCTACTCTATCCGCACTTGTCCACACTACATCCCTTTTTGTCAAGTGCTCAAATATTGCACCAATCAACAAAATGTCTAGTATCTGCTTGAATCCTAGTACAAGAAATATTCCGTATGCAACAAGTTTTGGATCCTCGTTGTCAAGTCGTACTGCAAGTGCTACCTGCATGCATTGGAGTGCAGAAAATATGCCAAACATTGCAAGC
>CAYWWR010000049.1:0-10249 GCA_964462165.1 uncultured Nitrosopumilaceae archaeon | reverse complement strand
AAAAGCAATTAACGGAGTCAAAGAAGTTCACGGTACCTTCGGGGCCTACGATATATTGGCCAAGATTGAATCTCCAACAGTAGAAGCATTAAGAGAAATCATCACTTGGAAAATTCGTAAAATAGAGAAGATTCGTTCAACTCTAACCCTGATGGGAATAGAAGGTCAAAGCTAAGTCTCTGTGGAGAAATTCTACCCATATTTTTGAACCCTACACTATAGGGTACATTAATTTTTTATGCAAAGAACTTTTAATCGCGTCGTAATTTTTTCATTACATGATTCTTCATTTTATTTTCTTGGTAAAAGAAGACGATATGGATAATAGAAAATGGGAGTTTGAATACATTACAAAGATGGCGCACTTTTACAAGGTTTGGATTGAAAAGACTTTTTCTCAAAATGTCGACATTCAAGTAGATGAGATGGTTGTAAGGTCTGGTGGGCGCCTGAGGATTATTGATACTCCTACATTGCTTGATGACCATGCTGATAGAGGGCGAGATATTTTTCATTTTTATCTGAGCTATTCAAGACCGCTTTGGACTGATTGTACTTGTGAGGGATACTTTGCAGAAAATTTTGGCATGGTTCTATGGACCAAAAGTCCAAAAAAAGATGACTTGACATTTCTAATGGAGACTAATTGTCCCAAGGTTTCCCATGAACTTGCACATGAATTTCTAAGGAAAAAAGGATACAAAAACTACAAAGAACTAGTTCATGATATTTGGGACAAACATCTCTTTGCATCGTTACCCTTTGAGCATTATGGTATGGATTACAATCAAACAGAAAAAGATGCACTCTTTGCAACTATAGATACTTCCAGTTTACGGTTATAGTATATTATCCTAGTTTTCTGTTTCACCCTAAAAGACTATAAGTAAGTATCTTGGAGTTTTTTTTATGCCAGAATTCGTTTGCCCGGATTGTAGTATGAAATTATTTCATGAAAATGAAACTACTCTAACTGTGGAAAAACAAGTACATCTAAAATTCTGTCCTGCTAAAAAGAAGAACTAGCACTTTGTGACAGAGTATATTCTATCTTGAAAACTAGCTGTCTTGAAATCTATTTTATTTTGTGGATCTTTCTTTCTTGTTGTACTTAGTTTTTCTAATGTAACAAGTGCTTCTCCGTCAAATCCGACAGAGGATCCGAAAACTCCTTCTGAGAGTTGATTTCCGTGCTCTCCTTTCTTGATATCATCAACCATTTCATAAAACTTTACAGCTTCTCTTTTTGTTGTTGGGCCGCCTGAAGATTTGTTGAAACCAACTGCAATGTACATACCATTGTTTTTGACTGCAATGGGTACCTTGTAGACCTTACCAGATTGACCTGGAATTTTTTCGTTTAATAAAATTTCACACTTGTGGAACATGCTTGAGATGTATGCAAAAAATCGATAGTTGGCATAAGTGCCAGCAGAATCTTCGTGACAATCAACGAAAACTTTGTGCAAAAGTTCAAGGGCGGAATCATTCATGCTTTGCAAACGTTCTTCAATTCTGCCTTTTCTGACTAGATCTGATTTACAGTCTGCAGCAATTTTTTCTAAAATGAAAGGAGGCAGATTATAGTTTTTCAAGGTGGAAACAAAAGTTCCAGTTTTAGAGGCTCCAAATGTTGGGAAATTACCTCTACTCAATTCAATCCACCGCTATGTATTTTTGATATTGTAAAATTCAAACCCCACTCTCCCTAGCATCATTACTAGGTGTCTTTTTCCTTATAACTGTTCGGTCAAATAGAGATCAGATGGTGGGGCCGACCGGAATTGAACCGGCGACACACGGGTCACTACAGCTCCAAACTGTACATCATCCTTGCGTCAGTGAAGCTTGTGAAACCACTGGAGCCCTTAGCGGTGATCAACGTGATCTAAACTGTCGCCATACCAGGCTAGGCTACGACCCCACGTAATGAACATAAATGCACTTGAATTTTAATTTACTTGACTTCTGAAGATTTATTGGTGCCATTGTAACTCTTTTTGAGCGTTGGACTGTAAGAAAACTATCAATTATGATTTTTGTCTTTTGATAAATTATGTGCAAAACTCAGATCTGAGTAACTTGAGGAGTAAAACTTGGTTCGTCCTATAATCATAATATTGGGAGCAATTCCAGTTCTTGCTGCTCTTTTCATTGTGGTTCCAACCCTTCTGCGACCTGAAATTCCAAATGTTGCAGTCAATTCTGATGATGTTATATCAATAGAATATACCAAAGAACATCTCAAAAAAATATCATTTGGCCTTACACAAAGTATTGGTGCTGATACAGCAGAGGTTCTAACAATCGCAAATGATGGTCAAACTATCTATAGTCTCACAAAAAATGGTTATTCTGAACCTGATAAGCAATACCAGATATCAAAAGATGAGGTCAAAAGACTGACTGCATTGATAAAAGAGACTGGATTTATGGAAATTCCAACAACATCGTATGCAGTAAAAAGTGATCTAAACGAGTATGAAAAATACGAGATGCAAGTTACACTGGATGGCAAGTCGATCACTGTCCAATGGCCTGACCAGAATTCTACTCAGGAATTCATCCCTCCACTGATAACTCAGGTCCAAAACAACATGGATGCCGTGATTGCGGAAATAACAAAATAAATAGCCTAAGAAGCGATCAAATCTCATGATTCCACTTTCTGGTGATTTGGGTAATACCAAAGGAGTAGTAAAGGAAAAGGTAGGATCGTTTGGTACTACACGAGGAACTTCTACCATAAAGCGTGGTTTTGCTCACATGCTCAAAAATGGAGTTGTAATGGATGTTACTACAGTTGAACAAGCCCAAATTGCAGAAGATGCCGGTGCAGTTGCAGTGATGGTTTTAGATAAACTTCCATCTGATGTTAGAAAAGCTGGCGGTGTTGCAAGAACTGCAAGCATTAGAATTATTCAAGAGATTATGGATTCTGTAACAATTCCTGTCATGGCAAAATGTAGGATAGGTCATGTATACGAGGCAATGGTTTTACAAGAAACAAATGTAGACATGATAGATGAATCCGAAGTTTTAACCCCGGCAGATGAAAATCATCACATATGGAAATGGGATTTCACTAGTCCGTTTGTAAATGGTGCACGAAATCTTGGTGAAGCTCTTAGAAGAATAGAAGAAGGCGCAGCAATGATTAGAACAAAAGGAGAACCTGGTACTGGTAATGTCGCAGAAGCAGTTATTCATATTAAAAATGTAAACACCGAATTGAGACGCATAAAATCAATCTATGATGCTGGTGATGAACAAGATTTGATAAGTGTTGCAAGAGAGTTGAAAGTTTCCTACTCTCTTGTAGAAGAGACTGCAAGTCTGGGTAGATTGCCAGTTGTTAATTTTGCAGCTGGTGGAATTTCAACTCCTGCAGATGCTGCATATCTTATGACTTTGGGTTGTGATGGAGTGTTTGTAGGATCTGGAATATTCAAAGCTGATGATGCAAAAGAGAGAGCACAAGCAATAGTTTTGGCAACAACTTTCTGGGAAGATCCAGATAAGGTAAAAGAAGCACAAAAAATGATTGATGAGAGACAATCCATGTTGGGATTGGATACAAAGAATCTTGAGCTTAGAATGCAAGAACGTGGTAGTACAGCATGAGCGGCATCAACATAGGGATTTTGGCAGTTCAGGGAGATGTTGCAGAGAATATGATGGCTGCAAAGATGGCAATTGAGGAATTAGGTATGGAAGGTATTGTGACTGAAGTTAAAACTCCTGAACAAATATCTGATCTTGATGGATTGATAATACCTGGTGGAGAGAGCACTGTGATTGGTACACTTTCTCTAGTAAATGGATCATTGAAAAAAATTAAAGAAAAAATTGCAAGTGGAATGCCTGTATTTGGAATATGTGCAGGAATGATAGTACTCTCAAAAAAGGCAAAAGACAGGGTAGTTGGTGAAATGGATCAACCACTATTGGATTTTCTTGATGTCAAAATAGAACGAAACACATTTGGTCGACAAAAGGATTCATTTGAATCTGAGATATCTATTGATAAAATCGGCATCTCCAAGTTTCCAGGTGTGTTTATTCGTGCACCATCTATTATGGAAGCAGGAAAAGATGTAGAAATATTGTCAAAGTTTAATGAGAAAATAATTGCAGTAAAACAAGGAAATATCATAGGTACTGCATTTCATCCTGAGCTTACCGGGGATATTTCGCTTCACAAATACTTTGTAAGTCTGATTAAAAAGAAGAACTAGAATACCGTTTATATTAAATTCACGTTAGTTGTATGTTGTAATGGAAATAGAGACAACTCCAGAACTGGTTTCCAAAGTTTACAAAAAAATTGAAGATAACATTTCAAAATATCGAAAACTAGTCAACAGACCACTTACTCTGACTGAAAAAATTCTTGTCGGCCATCTTGATGATATTGAAACTGCAAAAGATCTAGAACCCGGTAAAAGCTATTCACTTCTAAGACCGGATAGAGTTGCACTACAAGATGTTACAGGACAAATGGTGATTTTACAATTCATGCAATCAGGTCTCAAACGAAGTACACTTCCAACAACTGTTCACTGTGATCATCTCATTAGAGCTAAAGTTAGTGGAGATGCAGACATTAAAGTTGCACTAGATGAAAACAGCGAGGTATACAAATTTCTTGAATCATCTTCTAGAAAATATGGAATAGGATTCTGGAAACCTGGTGCAGGAATTATTCATCAAGTTGTACTTGAAAACTATGCCTTTCCTGGTGGATTGATGATTGGAACTGATTCCCATACACCAAATGCAGGCGGTCTAGGTATGCTTGCTGTTGGAGTGGGAGGACTAGATGCAACAGAAGTGATGGCGGGATTTCCATGGGAGCTCTTGTATCCTAAAAGAATTGGTATACATCTAAAGGGTGAGCTAAATGGATGGGTTGCTCCAAAAGATATCATATTGTATGTGGCATGGAAGCTTACAGTATCTGGAGGAACAAATGCCATAGTGGAGTACTTTGGTCCTGGTACTAAATCAATTAGTTGTACTGGAAAAGCAACCATAACAAACATGGGTGCAGAAATTGGTGCAACATGTTCTGTATTTCCATATGATGACCGAATGGAAGTCTATCTGAAATCAACTAATCGTGGACAGATTGCAGATCTTGCAAACAATCACAAAGACATTCTTGTTGCAGATCCTGAAGTTGAACAAAATCCAGAAAAATATTTTGATAAAGTAATAGAGATTGATCTATCTACACTAGAACCATACATTGCAGGTCCTCACACGCCAGATCTTGCAAGACCAATATCTGCACTTGCAGAAGATGTAATGAAAAACAAGTATCTTGATAGTATCTCTGTAGCTCTTATCGGCAGTTGCACCAATTCATCTTATGAAGATATGACAAGAGCTGCATCTGTTGCAGAACAAGCAAAATCGCATGGAATGAATGTAAAGATTCCTCTTCTTGTAACTCCTGGTTCAGAACAAATCAGAGCAACAATTGAACGAGACGGCCAGATGCATACTCTAAATGAAATTGGCGCAACCGTACTAGCTAATGCTTGTGGGCCATGTATAGGACAATGGAATAGACCTGAGATAAAATCAGGAGAGCCAAATACTATAGTTACTTCATTTAACCGAAATTTCCCTGGACGTAACGATGGTAGAAGAGAGACAATGGCATTTATGGGTAGTCCTGAGTTGGTTGTAGCTCTTGCTCTTGGTGGACGATTGTCGTTTAATCCTCTAAAAGATACTCTAAAAGGATCTGATGGAAAAGAGTTCAAGTTAGAACCACCGAAAAAAGCACCAGAGGTTCCAACCAAGGGATTTTCAAATATTGGTCAAATCTATGTTCCACCCGCTGCAAATCCTGATGATATTGAAGTTGTCATAAATCCCTCAAGTGGAAGATTACAAAAGTTAGCACCGTTTGCAAAATGGGATGGTAAAGATTTTGTAGACTTGCCACTTTTGCTGAAGGCAAAAGGCAAATGCACAACAGATCACATATCACCTGCAGGTGCATGGTTATCCTTGCGTGGACATATTGATAAAATCAGTGACAACATATTTCTTGGTGCAGTAAATGCATTTACAAACGATGTTGGCAAGGGAAAGAACGAACTAAATGGAAACACAGAATCATTTCCAGTTATAGCAAGACAATACAAGGAGAAAAGTCTCAAATGGATTGTAATAGGTGACAACAATTACGGAGAAGGTAGCAGTAGAGAACATGCTGCCATGTCTCCGAGATATCTTGGATGTGCTGCCGTTATTGCACGAAGTTTTGCGCGTATACATGAAACCAATCTAAAGAAACAAGGAGTACTTGCACTCACCTTTGTTAATTCATCTGATTATGATAAAGTCCAGGAGACTGATAAAATAAGCATACTTGATCTATCTCAAATGCAACCTGGAAAAAATATCAAATGTGTACTAAATCATGCAAACGGGACAAAAGATGAGATTGCACTCAAGCATTCTTACAATGATTTTCAGATAAAATGGTTCCAAGCAGGTTCTGCTTTGAATATATTGCGTGAAAGGGAAGCGCAGACCAACTAAAGAACTAATAGTTTGGATGACGTTATTTTCTATCAATGAGTCACACCTTTGATCCTAATGAACTCTACAATAGAGTAGTACACTATTACATTGACAAAAAGGGCTATTCAAAAGACAAGGCAAATCAAATTGCTCGTAAAGTAGTAGAGAGGGAAAAAAGTAGGTATACGTGTAAAAATGTCAATTGTGGTCATGGACTAGATGATCACATAAGACACAATGAAACCTGCCTTGTTCTTGATTGTGAATGCAGAAAATTTGTCAGTTAGATACTTGTAACAATATCTTTCCAGACTGGTTACTTTTTTCCATCTTTTGATGTGCAAGTTTAACATCTTTTAAATCAAATATGCTATCAATAACAGGCTTGATCTTTTTTAATTTCATAAACTTGTGTAATGCAACAAGCTGTGACCTTGAACCTAGGTATGCTCCAATTATCTGAGCCTCTTTGCTGTAAAACGACCTGATGTTTACCGTTGCTTCTCCTCCGGTTGTGGTTCCACATGCAACCATCCTTCCCTTCACCTTGAGCACTTCGAGGCTGATGGGCCATGTCTTTGCTCCGACATGATCAATTACTGCATCTACTCCTGTCTGCTCTGTAATTTTTAGAACCTCGGATGTTACATCTTTGATACTTCTATCTATGACAAAATCTGCTCCAAGTTTTTTTGCAAATGCATCTTTATTCTTGTCTGATGCAATGGTGATGACCTTCAAACCTTTTGCTTTTGCAAGCAAGATTGCAGCAGAGCCTACTCCACTGTTTGCACCCCAGATCAAAACAGTATCATATTTTTTACATCTTGATTTTTCTAACATGTTCCAAGCTGTAAGGTAAGATACATTGATTGAGGCAGCCTCTTGATCTGAAAACCAATCTGGTTTTTTTATTATATTCTTTTTTGGAACCTGAATAATTTCTGCATAACCTCCCTTGTATTTTCCAAATCCTCCGATAATTCCAAAAGATACTCGCGCAACATTACTGTCAACTGCAGGATATGCTATGACCTTGTCGCCTTTCTTGAAACTTCCAAATTTCTCCACCAGAGTTCCACTGATATCGCAACCAAGAATATGTGGAAATGGTACTGTCTTACCGGGAATTCCATTTCTTACCCAAATATCCAAATGGTTTACTGCACAATAATTTACTTTGACTAGGACATGTCCTTTTTGGGGAACGGGATTTGGAATTTCTTCATATGACAAAACCTCTGGTCCGCCATGTTTTCTGATGATTACAGCCTTCAACTCTTTGTGAGAGATAAAATTATTATTTAAAGAACGCCTCAAATGTGTCTCTAACCGTACAAGAGAAAACTTGTTAAACTATGAATCATGTCACACTGTAATTGACAAAACCAAAAATTCTAGCATTTGCTGGAAGCACTCGTATTGACTCGTTTAATAAAAAATTAGTCAAAATTGCAGCAGATGGTGCAGTGGAAAATGGTGCAGATGTAACTATAATTGATCTTAGGGATTATCCGATGCCACTTTATGATGGCGATCTGGAACAACAACAAGGACTTACTCCTAATGCGCGCAAGCTCAAGGACGTGATGTTATCACACCAGGGTTTTTTGATTTCATCACCAGAGTACAATAGCACTATCTCAGGTGTTCTAAAAAATACAATTGATTGGGTCTCTAGACCAGTTGAAGGTGAAGAACCTTTGGCTTGTTTCAAGGACAGGATTGCAGGAATCATGAGTGCGTCTCCTGGATCTCTTGGAGGTCTTCGTGGATTGGTTCATGTGCGCGCCATTCTTGAAAATATTCGTGTCATTGTAATTCCAGATCAGATTGCAGTAGCAAAAGCCCATGAAGTATTCAATGCTGATGGTACTCTAAAAGAGAAAAAACAAGAAGAACAAGTGAAAAAAATTGGTGCAACTGTTGCCAAGTTGTTAATAAAATTGGCCTGACAAAATTTTCATCAAATCTATATCTCTATTCACCGAAAAAACTTGCTAGTTATTTTGCACTCTGATCCATTTGGATAATTCCAAAAATATTTCCCTCTGTGTCCATACATGTTGCAAAATATCCTACACTTGGAATTGGCATTTTTGGTATTAACACTTGGCCACCGCTTGATTGGATCTTCTTTGTATATTCATCAAGAGAGGGAACCTCGATTGTATTTGTCATACCCATCTGTCCTGGCATCCTTCTTACCATGCCTCCATTAATTCCTGGTTTGCTATCATCTCCCGTCTTTATCATCCAGTATTCCATTGGACCCTCCCATTTGTCAAATTTCCATTCAAATACTTCTTGATAGAATTTTTGAGTCCTCTCTGGATTGTCAGAAGGAATATCAAAGTGTGTAATTCGTGGCATGTGCAAAATGTATACTGTATGTTATTTAAGTTCTAATTCGAATTTTTTTTCTAGATGATGTTATGCATAGCTTTGAGATCTTTTGCAAATGATTCCAAGCTTGTAGGAATTGTAATCTCTACTGTATCTTTTAGTGATAGGTTCATACTTTTTTTCTTGTTCCATACTTCAGAATTGAATTCAGTTATTTCTTTTGTGTGCTTTGTCCAGTCTTCATGACCTTCAGGTTCTACAAATTTTTCATGATGTATGGTATTTTTAGAATAAAGATTTTGCCATAGATAATCTGTGATAAATGGTGTAATTGGTGCAAGCAGTGTCAAAACTGAAGATAACACCTTGTGAAGTGTAAATATTGCTCCATCTCGTTCTTCTTCTGTAAATCCAGAACTGTATGCTCTTCCCTTTACCATTTCAATATAATGCGCAGCAAAAAGATTCCAGACGAACTCTCTTAATGCAGTAGCCGGTATAAAGAAATTATATTCCTTGTATCCTTTCTTGCATTCTGCAATTACCTTGTCAAGCTCAGAGAGTATCCATTTGTCAGAAGGACCTAGTTTTCCCGATTTTATAATTGGAAATCCGGAAAGAAATCTCGAAACATTCCAAAGTTTGCTTAGGAATTTTCTAGTTGTCTCTATTTTTTGCTCAGAGCATCTAAAGTCATATCCTAAATTAATTTCGCTTGCACTCCAGAATCGGAATGTGTCTGCACCAAATTTTTGTATTATTGGAAGTGGGTCAATTACATTGCCCTTACTTTTACTCATTTTTGTACCATGTTCGTCTACACCATATCCCATTATCCATGCGTCACTCCATGGCGTCTTGCCAGTGAGTTGTTCACATCGTAATATGGTATAGTATAACCATGTACGTACAATGTCTTTTGATTGTGGCCTTATGGTAGTAGGATATGTTTTTTTGAAAAATTCTTCATCTTGCTTGTATTTGGTGATGTACAGCGGTGATACACTAGAGTCCATCCAGGTGTCAAACGTACGTTGCTCACCTACAAATTCTGTAAAACCACATTTGATACAGTTTGATATCGGACTAGGATCTTTCCATGGTCTATAATATTTTCCAGGTTCTGGTACATGTGGCTCGTTACACTTTTTACAATACCAGATAGGTATCTCTGTACCGTAAAATCTTCTTCTTGAGATTGGCCAATCAATTGATATTGATTCCAACCAGTTCATCAAGATCTGTTTGTGCATTGCAGGGTGGAAATCAATCTTTGAACCAAGTTCTCTTATCTTCTCAACCGAGTCTTTTTGTTTCAGATAATATTCTTCCATGGAAATAATTTCAATTGCAGTTTTAC
>CAYWWR010000048.1:0-10470 GCA_964462165.1 uncultured Nitrosopumilaceae archaeon | reverse complement strand
TTGACATCTATACTGTTTGCACTCAAAACAAAAGACTCTAGGAACAAATACTTGTTGGTATCTCTTTCAGGAATTTGTCTTGGTGTAGCTATTTTTACGAAAATCCCTGTCTTTACAATGATTCCGCTGATTGCAGGTCTTGTATATTTCAATACTGGAAAAAATGTCAAAGCACTTACACTGTTGATGATTCCTGTAATTCTGATACCTTTGATATGGCCACTTCAGGCAATCAGTACACATCAGTTTGATGTGTGGATCAGAGATGTCATCGGTCAGACACAACGACAAAGTTTTGGATTGTCGTATATTTCGCTAGTTTTTTTTAAGCTTGATCCAGTTCTATTTGTTCTTGGAATTGCTGGAACTATATTTGCAATTATGCGAAGACATTTTTTTATCTTGTTTTGGTTTGTTCCATTTGTAATGTTTCTGCTAATGATTGGTTACAATCAATATTTCTACTGGATTCCAGTGCTTCCAGTATTTTGTATATCTGCATCGATATTAATAATGAATATTTTGGAACGGTTCGATAGGAAAAGTTTGAACAAAATCTTGCCTTCTGCAGTAGTTTTGGGAATTACTATATTTGGTTTGACAAGTACTTTTCTTGTTATAAGTGTAAATGTCACACACTCTGAATTTCAAACCGCCTCATTTATTCTGCAAAATGTAAATGATACTGATACTACAGTACTTGCTAATCCAACATATGAGTGGGTTTTACACTATGTATTTCATAAAAATAATACTCCAAATGATTATTCGTTTGTATTGTTTAATCATCTCAAGACTGGAAAAATACTGCTTGTAGCGGATCCTCATTTTTTGATAGATCTGGGAAGGGGAAAACAATTGCAACAAATCTATGACAATTCCACAACAATGGCTACATTTGATGAGGATCTATCAAAATATGACTTGTCCATGTATCCGTATTCTAATATAAAGATGAATGTTGATGGAGAGCATATTGAAATTAAGATGAAATGAGTCTAAATTATCTCTAAAAGACAATACTTTTCAAATACCTGCTTGAAATTAGTATTGTGATTTGATTACATTTGTCTTTTATATGATATGTTCTCAATCCTGAGAATATCTTTATTCAAACTAGGAGAAAATATACGTCAGTCTTTTAAACAAGTGTGAGACCGTACACTTCAAGGAAACATGAATTCTATGTATGCCCTACTGAATATCAAATCGATTCGTGACACGAGTAACATTGTTCCTGAACAATGTATATCAATTCTTTATTTATTGAACATGGAGGATCATATGAAATGAATTTAAAGATTTTACTTTTCCTCTCTGTTACGGCAGTACTGGTTTTTCCACAATATGCGTTTTCAATTGGGCCTGATCAGAACAGTTCTAGTACCGTTGTGTTTAGTGATACTAATTCTACGGTATCAATAGTACCTCAAACAACCGTTACAATTGATTCTACATCTAGTACAGTTACATCAAACTCTGGCACTACAAATCAAGGTTCTCCGGTGTCATTCACTGTGAGAGTTATGGACACGTCTACCTTGCCAACTATTACTACTGGAACTGTAACCTGGAGTGACGGTAATCTTGGTGGTATTTTCAATCCATCATCATGTACAATTTCATCTGGAACTTGTACTGTATCATACACTCCGCCTGCAAATTATGGTGGTATAGTAACGATAACCACTAATTATGGTGGTGATGGCACGCACTCTGGCAGTACTGGTACCTCAACTTTGACTGTAACTGCCATTCATAGTGTTACTACGACTATTACATCTTCTACAAGTTCAGGATCTCAAGTGCAATTCACAGCAACACTTGCAGATACATCCAGTCCACAAATTATTCCGACTGGAACTGTAACCTGGAGTGACGGTAACATCGGAGGAACATTTGATCAGTCTTCTTGCATCATTTCATCTGGAACTTGTACTGTATCATACACTCCGCCTGCAAATTATGGAAACAACATCTTGATAACTACTAGTTACGAAAGTGACGGATCATTTTCTACAAGTAGCGGAATCTTTACTCTGATGACACATGTTTTACCAAATACTAGTACTACTGTAATACCAAGCGTTGCTACTGTGAATCAAGGATCTCAGATATCATTTACAGCTAAAGTGGATGATGCTTCTAACTTGCCAACAATTCAAATCGGCACTGTAACCTGGAGTGACGGTAATCTTGGTGGTATTTTCAATCCATCATCATGTACAATTTCATCTGGAACTTGTACTGTATCATACACTCCGCCTGCATCTACATCGAACTTGGTTACAGTTACTGCTACATATGGTACAAATAATGAATATTCTGGCAGTACTGGAACATCTATTTTGACAATAAATTCTCTACCAAGTACTAGTACCACTGTAACACCCGGAACTGGTACAATAAATCAAGGATCTCAGATACAATTTACTGCCACTGTGACTGGTACATCCAGTTCACAAGTTACTCCAACTGGTACTGTAACCTGGAGTGACGGTAATCTTGGTGGTATTTTCAATCCATCATCATGTACAATTTCATCTGGAACTTGTACTACTTCATACACGGCACCTCTGAATTATAGTGGTACCATAACAATAACCACTATCTATAATGGAGATACTGCCAATTCTGGCAGTACTGGAACATCTATTTTGACATTAGATGCCTTACATAATACTACTACAACTGTTACACCAAATGTTGCTACTGTGGCACAAGGATCTAGAGTGCAGTTCGCAGCAACACTTGTAGATACTTCAATCTCATCAATTGTAACTGGAACTGTAACCTGGAGTGATGGAAATGCTGGAGGCTCATTTGATGATACTTCCTGCACACTTTCATCTAATACTTGCGCTGTATCCTACACTCCCTCAACATATTCTACAAATGCTGTGACAATCACTGCTACATATGGTGGTGACAGTACTCACTCTGGCAGTTTTGGTACTGCTCAGTCAACAGTAATTGTACTTCCATCATCGCTCTTGTTGAATACTGATCAATCATATTATGCATATGGAGATGTGGTTACACTCTCTGTAGTTCTTCCAGGTCAAAGTCTGCAAAACATTGCTGTGGGTGTATCAGATCCAAGCGGTGACAATATTGTATCAAGAACAATAACTACTGATGAAAATGGTACTGGTTCTTTACAGTTCAAGATCCCAAGTACGTATCAGACTGGTGTCTATCAGGATACAGTAAATGCAATTGTTGATGGTAGAAACTATACAAATTCAACCGAGTTTAATGTGATAAAATCACGCGGTGTTACTATTGATTCTGTACAAATAACAAATCAACAAGGAAATCCTGTCTCAATTCTACCACAAGGTCAAAATGGATTTGTCAAAGTTTCTCTCTCGTCAGGAGAACAAATGCCTGCGCTCTTGACACTTAATCTCTTTGACGCAAACCAAAGCAGTCTTGGTACTACATCTATAAAGTCCATTTTGAATCCTGGCACATCTCAAATGACTCTCTCCTTTTTCATCCCATCTAACGTACAAGTGGGGGTGGCAAATGTTTTCACTGATGTATATTCAGACTGGCCAAATAATGGTGGAACACCACTAACTGCGGAATCTTGTCTTGCTGCAGATCTTCAAAATGTATCCACACTTCCTGTCTCATATGTTCCATCAGCACCACATAGTTGTACTAATTCTACTATGTCTACATCTGGAGTTGGAAATGTATTATCTACTGCAATGACGAATAACCAAGCTGAGGTTACACTCGGGGTTGCAATTCAAAATGACTCGATGACATTTATGAGTCCTACACAGGCACATCTTCTTGCTCTTGCGTATGCAAATAACACTGGGCAAAACGTTGCAAACAATTCTGTTGGAACAGTAAATGTAAATCTGAACAGTCTTGGCGTGAATGGGACAAGTGTTGGAATTATTGGTAATGCAACTGGGGTTGGATCAACACAATTTACAACCTTGGCAGGTCCTGATCTTCAAAACAATCCTATGGCATTGAAGATTTTACAGGAAATTCAAGAATCAAAGCAGCAAGTTGCAAACATAATTGGAAACCAGACTGCGGCACAACTTGATCAACAATTGGTTTTGCAGCAAAGACAAGCAGCAGCTAGTCAACTTAAGCAGGACTTGACTACGCTTGCAGCAGCAAGTGCTTCCACCACGCCCGATACAGCATATGCTAATTTTCTTGCAACTGTAGGCAACAACCAAACTCAGTCTGTATTTCAAGATGAATTTAATTTCATGAAACAAAGAATCACCGTTGCAAATACTGCAATGCAGTCTGTCATCAATAGCGGTGGAAGCTTGGATCAAGCACTTGCGACCTTTAATCAATACGCAACTGTTAATCACGTCCAAATGGTTGGCCTAAATAACGAACTAAATGTTGAATATGGTCTTGCTGACAGCAAAATACAATCTTGTTTTAATAATGCAGGGCAACTAACTGTTGTAAACGGAATAAATCCATGTATTTCAGATGTTGAAAATAATTCCACTGGACCAAATGGAATCTCTATTGTATCGGTACAACCTACGGATGAGCAAGGAAATCCAGTATCATTAATCCAACGAGGACAAACAGGATATATCAAAGTGATAATTGATTCTGATGTGAATACCCAATCTCTTATCACAGTAAATCTCTTTGATTCAAATGTAAGCAGTCTTGGTACTGCGTCTGCCCAGTATACCATAAACCCGGGACAATCTGAAGTAATTTTACCTTATTACGTTCCAGCTCAATCTGGAACTGGACTTGCCAGTGTTTATGCAAATGTATTTACTGACTGGCCAAACAAAGGAGGAATACCACAATCCAATGAACTATCATACTTTGTCGGTCTTTCATAAGAAATTCCATCGTGGATTTCTATTTTTTGCAGTAGTGACATTGCTAGCCTTGCCTGGAATCTTGAATTCCTTTGCTCAGGAGGAACAGTCAATTGTAATTGCCACAAACAAGAATAGTTATCTGCCCGGCGACACTGTTACGTTAAATGGTACTGTAACAGGACAACCAAACGCACTTGTTGCACTGCAAATAAAAGATTCATCTGGAAACTTGATATTGATCAGGACTGTACCATCTGATCAAAATGGAAACTTTGTGCTCCAGTTCAAACTTCCTCCTACTGCCACATCTGGAAATTTCAATATTATTGCCAGTGCAAAAGTAGATGGATTTACTGTTACACAAACTAAGACCATGGCAGCAACAGTTCCAGAATTTGGTCAACTTGCAATGCCATTATTTGGTGTATCTTTTATTATGATAATCACCTTGTTTACTTTTTCAAACAAGTTCAAAAATCGTATCTAGTGTAACCCGCAAAATCTATTACAAACGTAAATGTTATCATTGCATGAATTTTGGTCTTTGTTTTATGTGTAACAGACACCGAGAACTTGGTGCACATTATTCTTCAAAACATGGAAAGACAATTGAGATTTGCATAGATTGTTATAAATCAAAGCTGTTTGAATGAATCCGAAAAAAATTGGAAAGTTTGTTATCCGTATGTCTTTCCACACGTACTGCATTGCCAATGTTTTGATGTGACAGTCCATTGGTGTTTGTGTTGTGATTTAATCATGTTCCTTCTTATATTAGATATACAAAGGTAAGCATATAAGTCAGAAAGTGACAGTATAGTTATCAAGTGAGTAGATGGTAAGTTGAAAGATGAAGAATGTAAAGTTCTACTTGAATCCCTGAAGGCATGCCCTATTGATAATACTTTTAAAATTATTGGAAAGAAATTCACTGTTCACATTTTACGTAATATGACAAAACTAGGCCAAAACAGGTTCAACCAATTTCTGGATTCTGTGGAGGGAATAAACCCCAAGACCTTGTCTGCAAGGCTACGTGAAATGGAGAAAAATGGTATAATTGAGAAGAGAATCTATGCTGGCACACCTGTAAAAATTGAATACGTCATTACAAAAAAAGGATTGGCATTAAATCCGATATTGGAATCAATGGCCATTTTTTCTATGCAGTATTGCGCACCTGATGTATTCAAAGATGGTAAACCTAGGCTCTTAAAAGAGATCTATTCAAAACCTTCAGAAACTGCATAATTGTATCGGTTTTTACGCATTATTCAGATTACTACTGGTTAATCTGGTATACTTACACTCACTTGACATTTTAAATACTTTCCAGTGTATAGTAACTATACAAATGATATCTAGTAAACAAAAACTTGTAATTGAAAAAAACAAAACGTGTTTGCATGACGGTAACTCACATGGACCGCTTGTAACTGATAGTGTTCGTGGAGAAATCTTGTGTGCAAGATGTGGAGCAGTTCTTGCAGACAAGGTAGAGGATTATGGACCTGAACAAAGATCATTTACAGTAGATGATTACAATAATAGTACAAGAACCGGACTTGGTTCTGCATTGTCAATTCATGACAAGGGATTGTCTACCATAATTGGAAATACAGACCGTGATGCATCAGGGAATTCTATATCTACATACATGAAGTATACCTTCAACAGATTACGAACATGGGATAGTCGTAGTAAATCAAATTCTACTGAAAGAAATCTGCGTTCTGCATTTGTCATAATGGGTGCAATTCAATCAAAGATTGATATCTCTGATGCTGTAGTTGAGCGGGCTGCATATCTGTACAGGAAAGCATTGACAAAAAACATCATTAGGGGTAGAACCATCTCTGGCATGATTCTTTCTGCATTGTATGTGGCATGCAGAGAGTCTGGTGTGCCAAGAACTTTACAGGATATCTCTAGTGCGGGAAATATCTCATTCAAGAATCTGTCCAGACACTATAGGGTATTTGTCAAGGCATTGGAATTACAAGTTGATTCATTAAATCCGTCAGAATTTGTCACAAAGATAGGAACTTCTGTGGGTCTTAGCGAAAAGGCACAAAGAGATGCACTTGGTATCATTGAAGTTGCCAAGAAAAAAGGCATTGCTGACGGAAAAAACCCTTTATCGCTGGCAGCAACTGCGTTATTTGTGTCTGCAATGATGAATGGAGAAAAGGCGACTCAAGACAAGATAGCCAAGGCCTCTGGTATCAGTAGCGTGACAATACGTAATGTTGCAAAGGTGTTCAGAAAAAAGATGATGGAAATTGAGAAATAATGGGTATTGAGATAATCAGGTCCGGAGAGCACTATGAAAACAGGACTGATTGGCTTAGGACATTCCATCATTTTTCATTTGCAGATTATCAAAATCCTAACAAGATGAATTTTGGACCATTACGAGTATTCAATGATGATGAAATACAACCTGCCACAGGGTTTGATTTTCATCACCACAGTAACATGGAAATTTTAACATACGTCATAGATGGGGAATTGGAACACAAAGACAATCAAGGAAATCATGGTGTGATATATCCTGGTGAAGTTCAAAGAATGACTGCAGGATCTGGGATAATGCATGCAGAATCAAACCACTCAAAAGACAAACCCTTGAGGCTATTACAAATGTGGGTGTTTGCAAATAAGAGAAATCTTGCACCATCTTGGGAACAAAAAAAGTTTACAAAAAAAGAAAGAACAAATAAGCTAGTACCTGTAGTTGTATCTGAAGATAATCCTAATACTAACGCATTACATTTACACCAGGATGCTACATTTTATCTTTCTACATTAACTGCTAATGGTCAAGTGCAACACAAGTTGGAACCTGGAAGAAAATCATACTTGTTTGTAATCGATGGTAAAATAAGACTAGGAAATCATGTAATGCAAACAAGAGATGCTGCAATGATATCGCAAGAGAACAATTTGGTAATACGTGCTGAAGAACCAACGGAATTAATCTTAATTGATCTGCCAGAGAAATATGCAGTCAATATGTAAATTTGCGATCCTCTCTAAAATTGTTTTATCATCAACATGAGATTTATAGCAATTAATTTGAGTCAAAACAATGCAGTACAAGTGGATAGCACTAACAAATACGACAATATGCATATTGATGGCATCACTTGATGCTAACATTCTCATCATTGCTCTACCTAGACTTGTACCAGATCTGCATGTTTCCTTGATTGAAACAATATGGATAATTCTCTCATATGGCCTTGTTACCTCATCTGTTCTTCTCAGCTTTGGTAGGCTGGCAGATATGTTTGGCCGAGTTAAACTCTATAACTTTGGCCTGATACTCTTCACGATTGCATCCTTTCTGTGTAGTCTTGCACAGACTGGAACTGAACTTATACTATTTAGAATACTCCAAGCATTTGGGGCGGCATTTCTTTTCTCCAACAGTGCTGCCATATTGACTGATGCCTTTGATGAAAAAGAAAGGGGTAAGGCTCTTGGACTCAATCAGGTATCTATTGTGATTGGCTCTGCGCTAGGTCTGGTGCTTGGTGGTATTTTGACTGAAACGCTTGGCTGGAGAGCAATTTTTTGGGTAAATATCCCAATAGGTATTTTTGCAATTGTCTGGTCTAGGACAAAACTTAGAGAACTTGGAACGATTGTGAAAGGCAAGATAGACTGGACTGGAAATTTGATTCTTGTAACAGGTCTAGTCATGATAATGCTTGGAATAACTTTGGGTTCCCTACAAGTTGTACCTCTTCTTGCTGCACTATTTCTTTTGGTTGGTGGATTCTCTATGTTGGTGTTGTTTGGGTATGTTGAATCCAAAGTGAAAGAGCCAATGTTTGATCTATCTCTTTTCAAGATAAGATTTTTTTCTGCAGGAAATATCACCATATTTCTAAATGCACTGGCAAGAGGTGCATTGGTGTTGATAATGGCATTTTACCTGCAGGGACCGTCCATGCGACTCAATCCGTTAACAGCTGGGCTCTATTTGATACCTGTATCTTTTACCATCGCAACATTTGGACCGATAAGTGGATGGCTATCCGACAGATATGGTTCTAGGTTTCTTACTGTACTTGGGTTGATAGTATCTGCAATTGGATTTCTAATACTTTCACAGATTGGACCTACTACAAGCTTTAATGATCTAGTTCTACCTCTTTCACTAGTGGGTGCAGGGATGGGACTCTTTGCATCACCTAATAGATCGTCAATAATGAATTCAGTTCCACCTCAAAGACGTGGAGTTGCAGCTGGAATGAGTACTACCCTTGTAACACTTGGTAACATAATTAGTTTGGGAATGTCCTTTGCGCTTCTTGCTAGCACTGTTCCATTATCTGAATTAGAATCGATTTTTCTCAATTCTTCCAATAATTTGAATGCTGCTTCAGCAATACCAAGTTTTATCAAATCAATTCATATGATATTTTACATCTCTACATTTGTCTTGATTGCATCAATTATTCCTGCGATAATACAGCGTTCTCAAAAGGAACATGTGATATACTAATAGGTAGTTTTTTTGATTTTTACAAAAAATTATAGATGAGCATTCCTAGTGCCTGTTAAATCAATACAAATCTAACGCTAGACATAAAGAACCTTGTCTATTTGTTGCTCATAGATGCATTCAAAAAAAATAGATGTTTTTGAAACAATGACATCTAAGATGGAAAATGAGTTTCCACAATGCTCAAGAATTCATGCTGAATGGGAATTTGTATTAACTGACAAAAAAACAAGAGAAGTAAAAAATACCAAGAAATTTCAAATATTGGCAATTCAGAACGAGTCGGAACGATCCAAGCATATTGGAATAATAATTTCTGAATTGAGTAATGAATACGTACAACTTCCTGACATGATAGCAAAATTTCTGTTAGAACTAGAAAAATACAGTGATTCTAGTATTGATGATACCACGAAAGACAAAATACATGATGTGTCTGTCTTTGAATTTACAAAAAATGTTTACTTGTACACTGACAAGTTGCTTGTATCAGAAGATGTGTTGTACAAATATTTTAAAAAATACAATTTAATCTTGCAGATCAGAATGGCAAAACCACCTCTGTCCTTGTGATATTCTAAACTCTGATGGATGAAGTAATTGATTGCATCATGTGTGCAAAACGTCAATAACGACTAAATATTCGATGATAAAAATCAAATGCATGGAAGTCATTCCTACCGGACGTCTTGAACTCTTGTCTGAGATGGAAGAAAAATACGAAAAAAAAGACAAAGGGTATTTTGTCGGCTTGTTGGATGATCGTGATTTTGTGATAAGATGTAGGGCAGTATGCATTCTTGTAGATATGGGCGGTGAAGATGTTGTTCCTCATGTTGCCAGTGTACTAAAAAACGATTCAAATGAATTGGTACGACACGAGGCTGCCTTTTCCTTGGGACAAATGTGCCTGAGAAGCGGTATCAAACCATTAGAAGATGCTACAAGAAACGATCCCAGCCTGTTTGTACGACACGAGGCTGCTGTTGCACTTGGTGTGATTGGATCTCAAGATGCAAAGGAGACATTGCAAAAAGCCTTGGAGGATTCAAGTGAGCAGGTTAGAGACTCGGCAGTGGTTGCACTGTCAAATCTGAAATTTATGGAAAGTCT
>CAYWWR010000047.1:0-10552 GCA_964462165.1 uncultured Nitrosopumilaceae archaeon | reverse complement strand
CCATACCAGAACAACGTGGTTGTTTGTGTCACAAGGCATTTGAAGAAGCCCAGTTCTAGCCATCTGCAAAGGATTCTTTTGTGAGTCCTTCTGGAAGAGTGATATCTCCGCGAACAAGCTTTTGCTGGAGTTCATTTATCACCTCATCTACATTATAACCAAGTTTCACAAGATTCTTTTCCACCATCTTTGATATTTTAGCGCCAATGTTATGACCACCGATTCTACCAAAGGCTATTGCGTTGAACTTGAATGGGTGACCATCAACGTTAAAGGTACCAGTTATCTTGGCAGCTATTTGGCTGCCACGAACGTTATTGATATGAACTTGAATGTCCATGTAAAACTTAGATCTCTACTGCTTTGTTAATCGAGGTTTCGATAAGAAAGCTCCAATGCTTATCATCATCAACCTTAAAATCATTAACTCGGAGTTTTATCACTTTTTCATCAACACATTCATGTTGAATTTCATCATTTTGTTTTATCTTGACTAATTTCCACTTATCTTTGTGTTTTTTAAGATTGCATAAAAGTACAGCCCATTTTTGATCTGGAGATATCTTGGGCATTCCAACATAGTCTACAATGCTTTCAATTCCAAGTTGTTTTTCTTCACAGAAAATTTTCTTGCATTTTGCACATCGCCATGTATCAACTGAGCCTATCGTTCTTCTTTCATAATTTACATTTGTAACTCCAAAATACACTATTTCATGATTACAAGAAGATTCTTCGTCTGCAGACATGTTTCCTCCTCCATTATCGGTTATATTTAGTTCTTGCATCATCATATGGTTTTTCTAAAACAATTGAGATGTTATCTACCAAAAGATTCTTCTTGAACAAAATATTTTCCCTTTCACACATTCTTCTATACATATTGACAACAGCAAATCTGGGATGCATTGATTCAAACTCTGTTTTTGTAATATCAATAAAACCACCATTTTGAATAAGGCTTGTTGCGACTTGATGTGCATCATCTTCAGATATGTTCAGAGCATTTGCTATGTCTTTAGCAGACATTTTACCTTTCATTACAACCAAGATATAGACCTTGGATTGTATTGGAGATAATCGAAGCTCGGAGACAATATTTTCTTCAACGGTATCAATATTGACACTCACAAATATTGAGACTCATAATGCCATAAATAAACATGCTAAAACCATAGCTGAAAATAAATATGGAACAAGGTCAATCGTCTCATGAGATTAATCATAGGATTAACCGGAAGCTCTGGAATTCTATATGGCGTAAAAATGTTAGAGGTTCTCAAGCAATGCAATGTTGACGTTCATCTAATCATGACAGAATGGGCAAAGAAATGTTTGGTATTAGAAACTGATTATGATTTGAAATATGTGAAATCACTTGCAAGTCATTATTCAGATGATTCCAACATGGCTGCAAGTGTATCAAGTGGAACACACAAGACAGATGGCATGATAGTCATTCCTTGTACCATGAAAACTCTTTCAAGCATTGCAAATGGGTATGAAGAAACTTTGGTTGCCCGAGCTGCTGGAGTCACCATGAAAGAATCTCGCAAACTAGTTCTAGTTCCAAGAGAGACTCCACTTACCAGTATTCATCTAGAAAACATGCTCAAGCTTTCAAGAATTGGCGTAGTCATGTTACCTGCCATGCCAGGTTTTTACAACAGACCAAAGAATATTGAGGATATTTTGAATCATGTGATAGGAAAGTGCTTGGATCAATTTGGAATTGAGCATAACTTGTTTAAAAGATGGGAAACTACTTAGTAAAATCAGTCCAGCGTAGAATTATGAAACAATTGTACATTTACTTTTGATCAAAATTCTACGAGTGTTTATATTTGGAGCATAGTTAAATCATACAGAATATCTTTGGCAAGCTACAAAAGCAGATACTCTAATGACAAATCATTTGATCTTATCATTCCCTTAATGGTTTTGCTATTCTTGGGTGTGGTGTACATGCTTTCGCTTAGATCTTCACAAGGGTATGTCAATTTCATACTCATTGGAATAGCTGCTATGATTATGATCTATTGGGTCAGAGTACTAAAGAAGATGACGGTGGAGAGCAGTACCCCACAGTATACACCAAAGGAAGCAGACACAAAGAACTGGGTATACGACCTCATAAATGGAGAAAAAGAGATAATATTTGTAGCAGAAGTGCCAGGTCCAGAAGACCAAGTTACTGTACGACTGATTGATAAAACTCTATACGTACGAGGTTCAGGACACTTTTCAAAAGAGGTTCCAATTGAGACAACACCAGACATGGGAATCCACGATTTCAAGTACAGAAATGGTGTTCTTACATTACGAATTAAAAAATTAGAAGCTCTTTGATTCTTCTAGTTTTGCTGGAAGATATTTGTCTGTAATATTAGTAAGACCATACTTTGAGAATGCCTCAAGTTCTGCTTTCCTCTTCAACTTGAGAAATACCTCTAATTGTTTTTTCCAGTTTCCTTCTTGATATCTAGGATCTTTTTGAAGGTCATAGATTCTCTTTATGTCAGATTCTGTCATAGGGATTGTTGGAAGTTTGTATTTTTCAATATCAGTTGCCCACACACCCAACCACTTGGCATCTGGTACAGTCAGTTCCCTCAAATGTGCTGCATTTGCAGAACCAGATTTTATTACCATTGCAATGTGTTCTCCATACACATCACCGTCAGCCAATATAACAACAGGTAATCCCATTTCTTTGTTCAATCTTCGCAAAAGATTTCTTGTCGATCTAGGAGCTTGGCCAGCAGTATCAACAATTATAGCTTTGAATTTTTTATGAACTTTTTCTTCAACAAATCTTGTAAAAAGACCACCCTTTTCTATTGCAATTACAAGTTCAGCACTAGTATCAACAAGTTCAGCACTGCTCAAACTTGGACCAATCAAATATCCATCAGGGTGATCTGATAGATTCATTCTTTTTCCTTCATATCCTGGAACAGTATACTCTATTGTCAAGTCACCAAATACGCTGCTTCTTTCCTCAGGAAATATGTGAAATTCTTCACGTGGACTTGTGAGCACAGCTTCAAGGTCTACTATAATATTATCAGACTCTGGCTGATCCTCAAAATCAATACTAAATGCCTGCGATGAATAATAAATGTCTCTTAATGTAGATGACTTTCCTTCTCGTACCAACCTGTTTACAAAGAAAGCAAGCCATGCAAGTTGTGTGTAGGAACGCAGTTGTGACATGTTTCGTGAACTGCGAACAGCACTAGCACTACCCAAAATGTATTGTCTTATTTTTTTATCATAAACAATATTGCTTACAGATCTACTTGGTATAACAAACTGTGGAAATTTTCCTTTGTCTAGATTTTCATATATGCTAAGACCTTGTTGCTCTAACAGTGACAGTAATCTTTTCTTTCTTGTTTCTGCGGTCTTTGCACTAGACTTGTTCTTCAATCTCACTTCCCATCCTTACTAGTTGGTTATAATTTGGTTCTTTTTTCTTGCCAGCAAGTTCAGTTGCAAATTGTGCAATAAGTGGTACATATTTTGAATAAAGATTTGCTCTCTTTTTTGCCATGTCGGCTGCTCCTTGTCGTGACATGTGAACTGCTAATTTTCTTGCCAAGTATTGTAATGCATTCTTTAACTCCCTTTCAATTTCAGGTCTGTCTGCTACATTTTCTTTTCCTACAGTCTTGTAAGGAATTCTAGTGGAACAAATATGAGATACAATAACAAGTGGAGGATCTCCTTTTATTTTGTATCTAGTCCATTCAGTCTCATTAACTATCTTTAGTACCACATCACTTCCCTCATCATACAAGAGAGGTATACGATTTGCAAAACGGTAAACTTTGAGTCCGCTTGGCGGAATGTCTCCACCATAAGCAATGCCCATTTCTACTACAAATGGAAATCCAGAATATGCTGATGCATTACGTTGCCAAACTGCTGCAAATTCAGGGTTGAAAAATTTCATGATTCCTTTTGAAAGAGGTTCTTCTCCAAGAGGTGCTAAGCAGCTAGGGTCTGGTGAGAGGAATTCCTCGAATTTTTGAAGTGCGTCAGCTAGTTTTACCAATTCCTCGTTTGTCATACTACCTATTCTCTTGTCTGGTTTGAATTTGGCAAATTCACAGAATTTTTCAGCAGTGGTAGGTCCAACCCTCTGGAACCGCTTTGTCAAAAATGTGAGAAGCGTATCGCCTTGAACAGTGCTTGCAATTTGTTTGTAATACGGGCTATCCGGACTTAATTCCACTACATGAGACTGGGATTCACCAAAATCCCAATACGTTATAGTTTTATTTGCAACATCAATGTCGTCAATTCTAATTTTTTGTAATCCTTCAAAATCAATGTTCAAAAACGACATTACTGAGATCACAGTTCTTACTGGTTTTGATATGTCAGACCAGCGTTTCTGTGCACGCTCTAGAATCTCTTTTGGAGATAGATTTTTCTTCAATCCCAATTCTTTTTTGACTTTATCAATCATCTTGTTGTCTATAGCTGGAATTTGATAATGTGTATCAGTAATCATCCTTCTAATGGTTTCAACATCAATACCATGTGGATGAGGTTTGATAACAGTAGGAGGACGAGGCATATCTTTTACAATTCTTGCATAATGGAATTTTTCTCCAGCTGGATCTTCAAATGTTATTGATGCATACGGTGTGATCAAAGAGGTTTGGTATACATAATCTCGAATTTTAGATCCTGCTTTTGAATAATCTCCTTCAAGAACAATACTTACTGTAAGACCTGTCTTTGATGCTTCTTTTGTTGTATGTTTTTGTATGACAGGTTTGTTTTTCTGAATATCAAGTAACATCACAAACTCGTCAAGTGATTTTCCATCAGAACAACTTTTTACAGTTACTGGTTTGTTTGTAGTGATCTGACCATAGAGTATAGCCATTGTAGCACCAAGACCAAACATACCTCTTGCTTGTTTGAGACCAAATTTGGAACCATAAAGAACAGTACCAAAAGCAAGCGGGATGTGTTCAGGATCAATTCCAGGACCATTATCTTTTACAGTCAAGATGTAGTGTTTTGGATCTGCTTGTTCAGGATCCACTGCTTTTATTGAGAGGTGAATATCAGGGAGTATTTTTCTGTGGTCACATGCATCAAGTGCATTTTCTACAAACTCTCTAACCGAAGTATAAAGTGATCTGGTAGGATTACTAAATCCTGCAAGGTCTCTATTTCTGTAAAAGAACTCACTTGGAGATATCTGGCTGAAGACTTCTTTACTCAAGGATATTTCCACCCTCCCAAAGTTGGAGTTTTTCTAATTTTTGTCTGCGTCGTGACTCTTGTAAATCATTGTAAACTTTTCCATGAGTACTACCACTTGAAATTGATGTTATTGCATTTACAGCAGATTTTAGTTGTGTTCCATCTCCAATTATAGCAACAGTTCTGCCATAAACAGACACTTTGGCACCACTTAGATCTTCAATATTTTTCCTAACTCGGCCGCCTTCACCTATTATTCTACTCTTTATTCTTTCAATTTGAGCAGAAGATTTACCAGCAAACTGGCGCAAATCCATTACATGTAATGAGGTTTCTTCTTGAACAAGACGCATTGCGTTTTCTGCTGAGAACCCACGACCTATGGCCAGCACAATTTCTTCAGCCTTAAATGGCATTATATTTTCAACGTCACCCACTCCCTTTATGACTGTCTCGCCTGTTTGACCATCAACGGTCAATGAGACAGAACAGATTTTTTCTATTTTGGCTTTTATCTTTCCAGATTTACCAATCAATACACCAACACGATCAACTGGAATTAATATGATTTTCTCAAAGATCATTTTGTAACCCTCTCAAATACGTCAATTGGATTGTCCACTGTGAGTCCTCTCTTAACAAAGAACCTGGTAATATTACTAATATCTCTTTCAAGGAATTCTTTTGTTTTAGGATGTCTTATATCTACTGCAGAGCCAAAATCAAAAACCATTGGACCTGTTTCGGTCTTGAAAATATTATACTCGGAAAGATCCGCATGGACAAGTTCTGCTTTTTGATATAGATCTGAAATGATTTCTATTGTTTTTTCATAGTCGGGGTAATCTACTTCGGACTCAACTAATGTAGGAGATGGAACACCATTAGATCCTACAAATTTCATCACTAGAATATTTTTCATCACGGTTATTGGTTCTGGGCATGAGATTCCAACGTTAAAGGATTTACTCAAATTACGAAATTCTTTTTTTGCCCATAATTCTACAAGAGATCTAGTTCCTTTTTTTATTCGTGTAAATCTTGGATCGCCTACAAGGTAAGGATAACGTTTCTTAAAGTTAGATGTAGTAACAAGATAAATTTTCACGGCAAGATCTTGGCCAGAAGGGTCTGCGGCCCAATACATTTGTGATTCTTTTCCAGCACCCACTGCACCGTTAACATATGAGATGATGCCATTGTTTATCATACGTGAAAGAAGCATTACGGTGGATTTGTCAAATACTGCCTCGAGTACTTTGTCTTTATCAAATATGCCTTTCTCAGTTTTTCTTGCTCTCTCTTTTCCAACAAGTTTGAGATTCATTTTTTTTGCAAGTTTGTCTTGCAAACCCAAATCAGATTCTTCAGGGTCTGAATCTTCAGATTCACCATCTAGTTCCAACAAGTCCAGATCATCTTCCTCGTTGGTCTCATTGAGATCATCTACAGAATCGTCAGTCATGTTGATTTTGTTCCTAGTAACAACACAATTTGTAATACAAACCTTGTAAAATTGATTACTGTTAGAAATCTTGCGGCAATAATCCCTTTTGTTTTAACATGTCAACTTGTGACAGGGTATATCTCCAAGTTATATCTCCACGATCATCAGATTTGAAATCCCATGGAGCAATTGTTACAACATCATTATCTCTTATCCAGATTTTTCTTTTTAGTTTTCCTCTAATTCTTCCCATTCTTGTCTTATCATCAGTACATCGTACAAGTATGTGATCACTGCCCAAAAGTTTTACAACTCTTCCCAATAGTTCTCCTTCTCCAGGCAATTGCATTTCCTTCAATTCACTTTCGTTCAGTACTTTTCGCTTACCCAAAATTCTCAGACAACAATGCATTCAGTATGTATATAATCGTTGTATTTTCAAAATTTGAAAACGATAAGGAAAGGAATTCCTTCAATTTCTTTTACACCTTTTACAGATCCTATTCCCAGTTTTATTGAAAGATCAATTGTTTTTTTACCAACCATGTTGATTATTGAAGAAGTTCGTAGAAGAGATTCTGCTTCTTTTTCATCAATCACACGGTCTCCATAGTAACTCTTGGTAATGTTTACTTCCAGATCAGATTTTCTAACTGTCCTACCAACTAATTCGGCATCACAGATGTTCAACATTCTATTACCCTTTTGATTCACTACTTTGACTGCAAAATTCATTTACGCATATTGGCCCTTTAAAGGTGATCTGGCTCCGCATGCTTCGCATTTGAGAAGGGTTACTCGGTTTTCTTTTTCAACCCTAGTATCCGGGCTTTTGCAAGTTGGACATTCTACATATTCCTTGAGATATCTATTCAAAAGGGCTGAAAATTCATGTGGATCTTTTTTACCCACAAAGACTGCCTTATCCCCTCCAAACTGTGCAGGAGTTGCAAACTCTTTTGAAAGATACTGTAAAAGCTTTTCAGGATCTCTACGCAGTATTTTTGGAAATTCTGAGAAATTTCTAAAAAATGTTCTATTTCCTTGCCACATGATATCGACTTTAGGAAGTTCAAATCTTGATGTAGAACCAGTTTTGGTCTGAGATACCTTATCCTGAATATTCTTTAGTAATTTTTCATATTCGGCTTTTGTCAACTATTCCATTGTGAGAATCGCCACCTATATGGATTTACATGGTAAATTTACCGCTTGACATGCATAATACATCAGTCATGAAGACTTGTACTAACTGTTAATTCTATTTTTTAATGAAAATACAATATACTTTTTACAAATTATTGTACAGATTACACACTAGTCTATCTAGATTTTGTAAGCATTAGAGTTCAAGCAAGACTTGTTCAGAATAAGTTTTACCGACAAGCCTTTCAAATATACCTAGCATCATTTCAAGCTCTTTTTCCCTATTCCTCATATCCTGCACCCCTTTAAATAATTCAATTAGCATTTTGGAGTTTAGTTCAAGATCTACATCTTCAAGGAACTTTGCTCCACCTCGGATGACATCAGCAGCATTAACCATTCGGTCTATAGTATCCAGATCAGTTGGATTTTTCTCAAGTTTTTGTAGACAGTCAAAGACAAGTCTAGTCAATCTTGAGCATTCCTCTAAGAACAAGTTTTTGTGTGTCTCAATGAGAGCCATATACCATAGTACCGTACTTTCCCCATTTAAGGTGATCGTTAAGTGTGAAATTCCCTTATATGGATAATTATCTAATTTACTATCGTAATAATTCTACCAAGAACTTATCCATATGTCCCGGACATAATAATCAATTGCCGCGAAAAGAATACAAAACAATCACCGTAAAGTCCGAGGCTTTCCAGAAATTTGTGAAAGCCATAAGGGACGCAAAAAAGAATGATCCCTCTATTGATAACAGTACATTCCTAAATTCACTCATAGCCAAATATCAAAAAAACAGGAGATCGTCCTGATTGAGAATTGATGACTTTATCGCAGCATGGCAAAAATAAAGATAAACATGTCAGTTGGTGAAATAATGATCGAGTTTACTGATACCACAGACTTGGAAAATCAATTAAAAAACATTGATCTTTCCAGGATAGAATCTATGCTTACAAGAAAAATTGATGATCATATAGATACAAAAGAATCCAGACAAACAACCCCAAGTGAGACACAAATTGTTGAAGATCTAGGCACAGTAAATCTATTGAAGATATCAGAGGGCGGCGAAGATGCTACAAAGCTTGCCATATTCTTGTCTGCAAATAAAATGAATTCTGAAGATGTTAGAAAAATAACAGGCGTAACAATACTGAGTTGATAATATGTCACTAATAGAAAATCAAGATACCATACCATTTTTAGAAATGTGGAAGTTTATTGAAAAAAATCTAAATCCAATAGGAATGATGCCAGACAAGGCAAGTTTAGATCACACACAAGTTTCTACATTATATCATGAATTGAGAAATTTAGATAAAACGTTTAGAGATTCAATACAAGTACACGTACTAAGAAATGAATTAGCATATTCTTTGTTATGTACTTTGGTAAATTAGAATATAACGTAAATAATAATTAAAAAATATAGAGCCAATGACCAAGTCCTTGTAACCAACAAGACTTTGGTCTTGATTCTTTAAATGTAAAATAATCTGGAGTATACGTGGTGCCAACAAACAAGAATGAATCATACGAATACAAAGAAGAAGATCTCAACATTCTGTTAGAACGTTATGAAACAATGTCAGAAAAATACAGAAATTTGTATGACAATTCACCAGATCTTTATAGAACAATCAACATTGATGGCATCATCTTAGATTGTAACAAAACTTATGCAACTAAACTAGGATACACAAAAGAAGAGATAATCGGAAAAACAATTTTTGAACATGTAGCAGAAAATAGTCAAAAACTATTACAAGACGCATACAACACATGGAAAACTTTAGGATCTGTATCAAGTAGAGAAATATGGCTAAGACGAAAAGACCAAACAATATTTCCAGTTTTACTCAGTGCCACCAACCTATACGATAATGATGGTATGATGATAGGAAGCAATACAACAATAAAAGATATGACAGAAATTCACAATGCAAAAAAAGAGATTGAAGAACACAAACTAAAAAATCTTAATGTTATTGGAGATCTTTCCGCTAGAATATCACATGATTTTAGAAACCCCATATCAATAATCAGAAATAGTCTAGAACTAATGAAGATACAAAATCAGGATCTCAGTGAGAAAAACAAGAATCACATATTGATGATGGAACGTGCCATTGCAAGAATATCTCATCAATTGGAAGAGGTTCTAGATTATGTCTTGCCAAGACCGCCGGATCTGAAAACCCATTCATTATCCAATATTTTAGAAGCTGCAATCTCTAAGATAGACTTTGGAGAAATAGTGCTAAGCATTCCAAAAGAGGATCACTCCATAGTATGCGATGGAGCAAAAATGGAGATTGTTTTTACCAATTTAATATTAAATGCAGTTCAAGCTATGGGGAAAAAAGGTAACATTTTTGTAAAAATCAATGACGGAATAGATTCCACCACAATAGAAGTGGAAGATAATGGTCCAGGCATACCAAAACATCTCATAGAAAAAATGTTCGAACCCTTATTTACAACAAGACAGATTGGAACGGGCCTAGGACTGGTCAGTTGTAAGAGCATCGTAGAAAAACACAATGGAACAATTGACATAAGGACCGAGATTAGAAAGGGAACCACATTTATCATAAAACTACCAAAACTCAAACCAACCAGCTCTTGAATTAAAGTAAATCACGTTTAGAATTTCTTTAATGTATACTTGGAAAAAGAAGAAAATTGTACTAAGGCTTTCCTATTCGGAAGACATTAGT
>CAYWWR010000046.1:0-10621 GCA_964462165.1 uncultured Nitrosopumilaceae archaeon | reverse complement strand
AAAATGCTCTCAAGCAACTTGCAGATGCCGCAAAAATTTTGAAACTTGATGCTGGCATTCATGAGATGTTGGCAAATCCAAAAAAAATTCTAACAGTTTCGTTGCCCATCAAGATGGATGATGGTAGAATCAAGGTATTTACCGGATATAGATCACAACATAATGACTTTAGAGGTCCACACAAGGGTGGAATAAGATATCATCCTGATGTTACAATCGAAGAAGTAAAGGCACTTTCAATGTGGATGACTTGGAAGTGTGCAATTGTTGATGTTCCATTTGGTGGAGGTAAGGGTGGAATTATCTGTGATCCAAAAAGACTCTCGGCTGGAGAAAAAGAGAGATTGACAAGAAGATATGCATATGCAATATCTGAAATCATTGGACCTGGTAAGGATGTCCCAGCTCCTGATGTGTATACTACTGGAAAAGAAATGGCACAGATAATGGATGTTTATAGTGCATTGCATGGACAATCAGAACCTGCTGTCATAACAGGAAAACCAATTGCATCTGGAGGTTCTCTTGCAAGAAATGTAGCTACCGGTCTTGGTGTTGCTTATTGTATTCGGGAAGGGGCAAAGAAGGTTGGACTTAATCTCAAGGGTGCCAAAGTTGTCATTCAAGGTTATGGTAATGCTGGAACGTATGTTGCAGAATATGTAGAAAAGATGGGTGCAAAAATTATCGGAGTAAGTGACACCAAGGGTTCTATAATTAATCCAAAAGGAATGGATGCAAAGAAAGTTCTTGAATACAAGACTAAACATGGAAGCGTTGTTGGTTATCCTGGAAGCAAAAAGGTGTCAACAGAAGAACTACTCACTACTCCATGTGATGTTCTGGTACCTGCAGCACTTGAGAATCAGATAACTCCTCAGATTGCAAGAAACATCAAGTGCAAAATACTTGCAGAAGCTGCAAACGGTCCTACAACTCCTGAAGCAGATGATATAATATTCCAAAAGAAAATAATGGTTATTCCAGATATCTTGGCAAACTCTGGTGGTGTGTGTATATCATACCTAGAATGGGTACAAAACTTGCAAAGATACTATTGGACATTTGATGATGTTGCAGGTAAGATGGAACACCACATTGTACGTGGTTTTAATGATACCTATGCTCTTTCAAAGAAACACAATGTAGACATGAGAAAAGCAAGCATGGTGCTTGCAGTTGGTAGAGTGCTAGAAGCATTCGAAGCACGTGGCCTCTGGCCATAGAAATACCTAATACTTGATATTGTGATAATGTTCTATGAGTAAGGCTTTTGTGGCAATACATTGTGAAACTGGAAAAGAAAGTCCAATAATTAGAAAACTCATGGAAATCAAAGGCATATCCGAAGTCACTGGAACTCTTGGACTATACGATATCATCGCAAAAATCGAGGCAGCTGATTCCATGACCTTGGAGAAGATAATCACAAAAGAAGTACGAAAAATTCCGCATGTCTTGACTACCATGACCCTGATGGTCATCTAAAATTCGATAACACTTTTCCAAATTGTACTTGATCTAGTTTACACTAGTTATTAGAAAATAAAAATTAAAAAAATTTCGAATCTAGGATGTGCTAAATGAACTTCCACAAGAGCAAGACTTGGTTACATTTGGATTGTTGATTTTAAATCCTGCACCCATTAGGCTCTCAATGTAGTCAATATTTGCACCCTTGAGGTAGTCGACACTATAACTGTCAATTACCATCTTGACACCATTTTCTTCTAGTACAAGATCATCTTCTTCAGATGTCTTTTCAAATCCCATTCCGTAGGATAATCCTGAACATCCTCCGCCTTGTACGTAGACTCGCAGAAATTGTGGCTTTTCGGCTTCTTCTGCCATGAAAGCAATTACTTTTTCTGCGGCTTTTGGTGTAATTGTGACCAATTTTGTGGTCTGTGTATTACTCATGAACCTAATTCGTCCTCTAAATTATAATAATCTTTTCATACATGACATAATAGGAATCAAAGATTAGGTCGAGCTTACTTTTTTGACTTGTTTACAAAGGCAGTCATTCTTTCTGCTCTGTCAGGATGAGTAAAGCACAAGCCCCATGTGTATAATTCTAGAGCAAGACCTGTATCAATGTCTGAATTTCTTCCCTTGTTTATTGCGATCTTTGACATTCTTACTGCCATCGCAGAATTTTGAGCAATCATCTTTGCAGTATTGTTAGTCTCTTCCATTAATTTTGCAAGTTCAACTACTTTGTTTACTAGGCCCATCTCTTTTGCCTCGTCTGATTTTACAATTCTTCCAGTAAAGATCAAATCTTTTGCCTGTGAAATTCCAATTGTTCTTTGTAATCTCTGAGTTCCACCCCAGCCTGGGCATACACCTATTGTTACTTCTGGTTGTCCCATTCTTGCAGTGTCTGCAGCTATTCTGATATCACATGCAAGTGCAAGTTCACATCCACCGCCGAGCGCAAATCCGTTGATTGCGGCAATTGTTGGCTTGCTACAATTTTCTACAGTATATGTCAACAGGTGGCCAAGTTTTGCATAAGTTTCTGATTCTATTGGTGTGATTGTTGACATGTATGCAATATCTGCGCCTGCAGAAAATGCCTTGTCTCCTTCTCCTGTGATTACTACAACCTTCACAGAATCATCCTTTTCAATTTCTTTGAATTCTTTGATGATATCGTTTGCAACATCCATGTTCATGGCGTTGAGTTTATCTGGTCTGTTAATCTTGATTGTGCAAATTCCTTCTGATTTTGAGACGTTAACTAGAGACATGTCACAACTCCAAACTATGTGGAAATTAAACCTTATTGGGTTTAACTTTTCCCCACTGGTGCAGGGCTGATGCTGCTGCAACCCAGTTTCGGATATCGTCGTACACTGGTACATTGTGCTTTTCAATTAGTCCAGAGACTTTGGCTGTGTATGGGCCACCGTTTCCACCTACAAGCAATGGCTTTTTGCCTTGTTTTGAAAACTCTCCCAAGTAATCAATTATTGTCTCTTCCAGTGGATCATCTTGGAAGACAAACCATGGCATTACAATGTCGATGTTTGGATCGTCCATGAACTTTTGTATGGAGTATCTATAGTCATCAGCATTTGCTCCTCCTGTAACATCTGCAGGATTTCCATTTCCAATTACATATGTTGCAGGATAGTGCTCTTTCATTTCTTTGAGTGTTGCTTCTGTTACTTTGCCAAGTTCTAGTGCATATTTTTCAAATTGGTCTATTGCACCAATCATTGGTCCTGCACCGTTGCTGACAAGTGCTACTCTTGGACCTTTAGCTGCTGGTTGCCATGCTAGTGCTTTTGTAGCTGAAGCAAGTTCTTGATAGCTTTCTACTGAAATTATTCCTGCCTGCTTGAATGCTCCTTGGATTATTGCGTTAGAGCCTCCAAGTGAACCTGTATGTGATGCTGCTTGTTTTGCTCCTAGTGCAGTTCTTCCACTCTTCCAAATTACAATTGGTTTGTGCGTTTCTTTCATCACACGTTTTGCAGTCTCAATGAACTTTCTACCATCGCCAAAACCTTCTACGTATAATGCAATTACTTTGGTTTGAGGATCATTTGCCAAGTACCAGATCATGTCTGCTTCATCTACATCTGATCTGTTACCATAGCTTACCATCTTTGATAATCCAAACGAGTCTGCAGTTTCAAGGAAACTGATTCCCATTGTACCACTTTGTGATAGTAATGCGACTGGTCCAAGTTTTGCACGGACCATTCTCTCTTGGCCTTGGAATGCACAGTCTAGTCTGTTAGCTGCATTGAACATACCGATGCAGTTTGGACCGATTATTCTGATCTTGTGTTGTTCTGACAAATTCTTGATTTGAGATTCAAAGTCTGCTCTCTCTCCTCCAAGTTCTTTTCCACCTCCTGATACGATTACCATGTTGTGGATTCCTTTCTTTGCACATGCTTCTAGAACTGGAGGTGTAACGGACAAGTCAACACATACTACAACCAAGTCAACCTTGTCTGGTATTGCTTCAATTGATGGATAGCATTTTAGTCCCAAAATTTCTTCTGCTTTTGGATTGATAGGATACACTTTACCCTTATAGTCGTGTTTTGCAATACTGTCAAGAACAGAGTTTCCTACTTTGCCAGGAGTTGCAGATGCGCCAACTAGTGCAACTGATTGTGGAGTAAAGAATGTCTCCATGAACTCGATATTTGGTTTTGCAGTTGAGATTGCATCATTTTTGATCTCTTTTCTCAAGATTATTTTTGCGTCAACTACATAGTATGACTTTGGATAAACTACGATTGGGTTGAAATCTACACTGTCAAAGTATTTTGCATTGTCTACTCCGACCTTGCTGATTTGTACAATTGCTTTTGCAAGCATGCTCAAGTCAATCGACTTGGTACCTCTATATCCTTGAAGGATCTTGGAGCCCTTTAATTCTAAGAGCATTGATTTTGCATCGTCTACTGTAATTGGTAGCATTCTGAATGCAACATCTTTGAATATTTCAGTTAGTACACCACCAAGTCCTACCATTATCACTGGACCAAATTGTGGGTCGTTCTGAAGTCCTATGATGAGTTCGACTCCTTGTGGAACCATCTTCTCAAGTAAAATTCCTTTTACATGGACTCCTTTCTTCTTTGAGAGTCTTGGATACATTTCAAGAAATGCTTTCTTTACTTCTTTTTCATTTTGTAGTCCGACTTTTACTCCTCCTACATCACTTTTGTGTAGTATCTGTGGTGAAACTACTTTCATAACTAGCGGAAAACCTAACTTCTTTGCAGCCTTGGCAGCATCTTTTGCATTGGTTACAAGTGCATAGCCTGGAACTTTGATTCCATATTTTTTCAATACTGCTTTGGATAGATCTTCGGTGATTACCTTATGATCTGTTGCAAATGTTTCTTCAAAAATCTTTGTTACTGGGTTCAAAAGGATCTCTCCTCTTTATTGGCAGATCGCAATGATGAGATCTGTATTGTTTTATGTATCATGACGAAATTCCAAGGTCTAAGTGTTTTATATTAAACTTTTGTCAAAATGTAGTGAAACACCATCCAAGAAGTTTACTCCTTTCAAAAATGCCTTGTTACTGGAACCTGTCCCAATTTTTGTGTTTTAGAGATTAAACTCTGACTTGAAATTTTTATAAAATATCTCTAGATTTTCTCTTACAATTCCGATCTTTTGTGGTATCTGTTTTTCAATCATGTCTGGATGAATGTATGTTGCCTTGCCTAGTTCTTCTTTTGATTTTTCTAGCCAGAGTTTTATGGTTTGCTCGTCTATCTCAAGATGAAATTGTATTCCAACTGCACTTCCTATCTTTATTGCCTGATTTTGATAATCCTTTGAATGTGCTAGTCTGACTGCATTTTTTGGAAGATCAAATGTATCACCATGCCAGTGAAATACAGAAGATGGGCTCTTTATTCCACTGAAGAGTTTAGACTGGGAGACATTGTCAAACTCGATATCTTCATAGAATCCTATCTCTTTTCTTGGTCCACTGTATACTTTGGCATCAAACGCTTTGGCAATAAGCTGTGAGCCAAGACATATGCCCAAAACTGGTATCTCTTTTTTTACAGAATCACGAATCAATTTCATCTCTTGTTTTAGGTATGGAAGATCGTCGTTTGCACTCTCTGGAGCACCGAGAATTATTATGGTATCGTACTTGTTCTCTGGAATCTTTTCATTTTTTGCAAGAATTGTCTTTGTGTTAAATCCGTCTGCTTTGAGTAGATCTCCTAATGTTCCAATTCCTTCTATCTTTGTATTTTGGATTATCAGAAATTCTGACATGTGGGTCTGAAAATTGCTTAATAGTCTCGCTTGTAAATAAGTTTGTGAATTTTACATCAGATGAAATCTATCAAGTACAAGATTTTGTAAAATCGCTCAACTCTGCACACGACAGTATAATTGTTGTAGAGGGAAAACGTGATGAGGAGGCACTGGGCAAATTGGGTTTCTCTGGAAAGATATGTCAGTTTCACAGTTTCAAAGGTCTCATAAAATTTGCAGACAGTATGCCAAAATACAAAAAACTCATAGTGTTACTAGACTCTGACCCCAAGGGACGTTATCTTACAAAAAGGATAATCTCTCAGCTTCAGCATAGGATGACAATTGATCTTTCGTATAGAAAACGGCTTACCGTTATAACTAAAGGCAGAATAAAAAATGTGGAAGATCTGTCGGTGTATGCATTTGAGATCTAGCGAAGGAAGTGGAATAAGCACTTATATCATACCATTAGGAAAAATAATTGATCAAAAATTAAGAGGATAATGATTTGCCATATACAGGAATTGTCAAGTATCACGTTAAGCTCAGCTTCGACGTCGATGGACTCGTTGAAAAAGCAGATATCATAGGTGCGATTTTCGGCCAGACAGAAGGTCTGCTTGGCCCGGAGATGAACCTAAACGAACTCCAGAAGGTGTCGAAGGTAGGACGAATAGAAGTCAATACCACGGCCTCGTCTACTCAAACAAAAGGAGATGCTCTGATTCCTATGAGTACTGATATCAACACAGCTGCTCTTATTGCAGCTGCAATAGAAAGTATCGACAAAGTTGGTCCATTTCAGGCTAAATTCAAACTAGATGCCATTGATGATGTACGCACTGCAAAGAAAAAAGAGATTGTAGATAGGGCAAAAGACATCGTCCAAAAGTGGTCTACAAAAACAATCAGTGAAGGTGAAGAGATGCTCAAAGATGTGTCTGATATTGGTTCTGCTGGAAAACTTGCAGCATTTGGAAGGGAAAAACTCGCATGCGGTTCTGGTGTATTTGACTCTCCTTGGATAATTCTCGTTGAAGGTAGAGCAGATGTGATAAATCTATTACGAGCAGGTTTTGATAACGCACTTGCAATCGAGGGCGCAAGAATTGATGAATCAATCAAATCATTATGTGACTCAAAATCCAAAGTGGTTGCATTCCTTGATGGAGATAGAGCAGGTGGATTCATACTAAAAGAACTAAAATCTCTTGTTACAGTAGACGTAGTACACAGAGCACCAGAAGGTGTCGAAGTTGAAGAACTAACTCCTATACAGATTGCAGATATTCTAAAAGATACTGCAGAAGACATGAAAAAGGAGACTGCAAAACCAGTACTCAAGGATACAAAGGATGAACCAATTGCTATTGTTGTAAAGAAGGTATATCCACAACTCAATGAATCATTGGAAGCAATAGCACTCGATGATGGTACAAATCAACTCTTCAAGGTACCAGTAAGTGAAGTTGTTGGCAAACTTGCTCCTGGTTCTGGAATAAAGTTTTTGATACTTGATGGAATCATAACACAACGACTAGTAGACTCTGCAAAACAAGCTGGAATTGGGTATCTGATTGGTCACAGAATGGCTAATCTCAAGTCCACCGATGGATTGACACTCAAAACATTTACAGAGCTCGGTGTTGCATAAAATTAATGTCAGAACTAAAGATTCAACATATTCTCACACTTGCAGAACTTTTGACCAAGGGCGCACGCTATAATTTTGTTCCAATAACTACATCTTCTCTTGGAAAAAGCATTCACAAATCGCAACAGGCTGCATCCAAACATCTCATGGAACTGGAGGCAAATGGATATGTGGAAAGACTTCGAAGTGGACAAAAAGTCTCTGTAAGAATAACAACCAAGGGTCACTCTGAAATGATCAAGATATCTTCTGTGCTAAAATCAAGTCTGGAATCAATTCCTGCATATTTGGAATTCAAGGGAACAATAATTTCTGGAATGGGCGAGGGCGCATATTATATGTCAATGAAAGGATACACAAAACAATTCAAAACAAAGCTTGGCTATGTTCCATTTCCTGGAACACTAAATGTAAAACTAAAGGACAAGGAATCCATTGAAGCCAAGCGCTCACTTGATGCATATGCTGCAATTTTGGTTGATGGTTTCTCCGACGGTAAGAGGACATATGGATGGGTAAAATGTTATCCTGCAAAAATAAACGGCATCACAACAGCACTGATTCTTCTTGAGCGTACTCATCATGATGACTCTATAATTGAATTGATATCAGAAGAGAACATCAAAAAGGCAACAAAACTTTCTACTGGTTCAAAAATTACAATACGAGTTCCAATAAGTGTAAAACCTGTCTCAAGTTAAATTCCATAAATTGACTTGCCATAATCATTTTCTATCTTTGAACTTTTGATGTCTGGTATTGGAGATTGGAGTCTTGCAATTGATACGTCGATTCCAATTTTTTTACATCCGTCTATTATGAACTTCTCTTGATGTACCTGATCATAACCTAGTGCAATGATGTTTGGCTTGATAATCTCGACTGACTTGAATATGTCGCCTTCGTATCCTACTATGGCATAATCCACCATTGAGAGGGATCTTACCAAGTCCTTGCGAAGTTCCATGTTGTGTAACGGGAGTCGCTTTTTCATTTTTTGTGCAGTGTTATCGGTTGCAATTACTACTACCAGTACATTACCAAGGGCCTTTGCTGCCTTGAGTGTATGAATATGTCCTGGATGAATGATATCAAAAACTCCGCCTGCCAGTACGACTCGTATTGAATTCCTACCAAGTTCGGTAAGGTTTTTTTTATTATCTTCGATAAATCCGTTTTTTACAAGATGTTCTATTTTTTCTTCAATGTATTCTGGACTGAGCGCAAGTTTTTTTCGTATTATGTCTGTGGCAGTATCTCCTGAAAGTGACGCCACAAAAAATGCTGTAATTATTTCTTTATCAAATGCATCCAAATATTATCACTCGAGCGAAACTATTACAATTTGATTTATCTATAAACTCTGTGTCCAAGGATCAATTCCTCTTGAGAGGCGTAATGCATCCATCAATCCTTCTGCGTATCCAATGCTGAGTACTGCAAGCTCTTCTTGTCCATCTTTTTGGAACTTTTCTGCATCATCGATATACAATTGAGCATTTTCTATAACTGGACCAAGACTTGGATCATTTTTGAACATTTTTACTACTTCCTCTAATGCTTGCCTTGCCTTTGGAATGTATTTTGCAAGCATCTGGTCTGATATTTTTTGAATCTTTGATGAATTGTCAAATGGCTCATCAAGACACTTAGAAAATATCTTGATTGCATCGCTTTCTGTAAAGTGTAATCTTCCAGGAATGATAATAGTATGTGGAGGCTTGCCAAAGTCTGTCTTGACAAGTGTTGATATCTTTCCTGAAATTATTTTTTGACTCTTTGAGCCGATTCTTGATGCAACTATTGCAAATGTAGATTGGTCTATGACATTTCGTTTTTGACCGTTTTCTGTTTCAAGCAAATTGAATAGCGCGTCTTTTGGTTCCATGAAGAAATTCGAACTTTTGTCAAATTCTAATATGAGTAAACTATGGCTTCCCTTTACCATGTTCTCATAAATTGTATAGTATACTGTATTCAATGATAATATTTCTCTCATGATTGTCACAGGTCTTCCAATTTTGTAATGGTGTAAACCGCATTCTCCAATCAAAGACGTGATTGCTGATGCCCCATGAATTGTTCTTGTTTTGATCTTACTCTTCTCTGCCCTTGTACGTAATTCCAGATGGGTTGTTGCCACGTATGGATCCCCATAAGCAAGTAGTACGACGTTTTTCTTTTTGGCAAGTGCCAAGATTGTCTTGCCGTCTTCTACCATCCATCTGGGTGATATAGTCAGCTTTCCCCTGACCAGTTTTTTTATCTTTGATAATTCTGTTTTTCCAATGGGGCTAGTAAAATTTTCAAAAAATGTCATGTCTGCCTTTTTTAAAACTTGGATGGCACTAGCACTTGTACCCTCTAGTCCTGAAATGCCAAGACCTACAAACCATAACATTGTAAAAAACTCCAGTCACTCTATATTTTGAGCTTCGTTTTAGGACTTGGTGGAATGACTTTTGAATTCATGTAATCTTCTTAGGTGAGATAACATTCTCTTGAAAACCTCGATGCTTCTTAGAAACTCGTCAGTTGATACTCGCTCGTCAATTGTATGTGATGCATGAGGATCTCCTGGACCATATGTGACAACTGGGATGTTTAATGAATTTCCTATTATGTTCATGTCTCCTGTTCCTGTCTTTCGAATTAGTTGTGGTCTTGCTTTTTCTACATCCATTATTCCTAATGTTAATGCCCTTACAAGTGGAGAATTATGTGGCGCCTCAAAAGGCTCTGTCTCATCTATTACAGAATAAAATGCATTGACTCCTTGTTTTTTTGCAATTTCTTCTACTGTAGTTGCAATTCTTTCTCCAACCATTTTACAATTCATGTTTACTGGAATTCTAATATCCATTATTGCATCACATTCTAGTGGTGTTACATTGTGACTGGTGCCGCCCTTGATTTCAGTCAGAGATGATGTGAGCATCATACTCTTTGCGATGCCTTCTTGGTTTTGCTCTAGTGATTTTTTTAGTGCATTGGTAAATACGTATGATTCTTCAATTGCATTCTTTGCAAGCCATGGAGCACTTGCATGTGCACTGTCGCCTACATTTACTCGTAGGTTTATTGCAATTCTTCCCTTGTATGCAATTGTAATATTTTTAATTCCACTTGGTTCTCCAAATATTGCGTAATCTATCTCTGGCTTTTGTTTTACTAGACTCTTGATTCCTGTAGCGTTTCCTT
>CAYWWR010000045.1:0-10782 GCA_964462165.1 uncultured Nitrosopumilaceae archaeon | reverse complement strand
CACTCTTCTGGGGAATTACCAGAAAAGACAAGAGATTTGTTGTTACAGTAAAACCTGGCGGTCATAAAAAACATGTGTCAATACCAACTGCAGTATTTATCAGAGATACACTAAAACTTGCTACCTCACTAAGAGAAGCAAAATCTGTAATCTATGGTGGAAAAATCAAAGTAGATGGTGTTGTAAGAAACTCACTTCATCATGGAATTGGCTTGATGGATGTTGTAGAACTAGATGGCGTATCTGATATCTACAGACTTGTTCCAAAAGATTTGACTGTCTTAAAACCAATCAAGATCAACTCTTCTGAAAAATCAAAGAAATTACTCAAAGTCACAAGAAAGGTAACAATAAAAGACAAAAAAACCCAGCTTGGATTTCACGATGGTAGAACTCTAGTCTCGGACACAAAGGTAAGTGTGGGTGATACATGTGTAATCGAGGTTCCAGGAACAAAAATCCTTGATGTTATACCACTTGAAAAAGGAGTTCAGGTTATCATTACAAGCGGAGTAAACGCAGGACGTATGGGTAAACTCACAGAACTCAAACCAGGAACATTCATCTTACCAAAACGAGCAGATGTTGACTTGGGCGAAAGACAAATCGAAATTCCAGCAGAATTAGTAATGGCAGTAGGAAAAGACAAACCTGTTATTCAAATCCAGTGATAGATATGGCACAACAAACAGAATCTCCAATGAAGAAAATTTCAATTGCAAAGGTAGTTTTGAACATGGGCGTCGGTAAATCCGGCGAACCAATTGAAAAAGCAAAACGTGCACTAAAACACATTTCAGGTCAACAACCATCACCAAGATATGCAAAGGCAACTCAACGTGATTGGGGAGTACACAAGGGTGAACCAATTGGTGTCGCAGTTACAGTAAGAAACGAAGAAGCAATTGCACTCATCAAGAGATTATTTGCAGCAAAGGGTAATCAGATGAAAGGCTCTTCATTTGATAACTTTGGAAATCTTTCATTTGGAATTAAAGAACACATCGATATTCCTGGCGTGAAATATGATCCACAAGATGGAATCTTGGGTCTTGATATTGCAATTTCACTTACAAGGCCAGGTTTTAGTATTAGAGTAAGAAGCAAACACAAAGCTAGTATCGGACGTGGTCACATAATTACTTCAGAAGAAGCAAAAGCATTTCTAACCCATGAGTTTGGAATTCAGGTAGTATAATATGAAAAATCGTGATTACAAAGTAACTGGAAGAACTGTCCATAAATTTGGAAAAGGTTCTAGATGGTGTAAAAGATGTGGTGACTATAATGCAGTAATTCAAAAATATGATTTAGATCTTTGCAGACGATGTTTCAGAGAAGTAGCAGACTCGCTAGGGTTTAGGAAGTTCAAGTGAGATAACCATGCCAGCAACTAATATTCTAGCAAACATGTTTGTGACGTTATACAACACTGAAGCAAGAAGAAAAGGCGACTGTGTTGTATTGCCAACTTCAAAACTTGCAACAGATGTACTAAAGACACTTCAAACTCACAACTACATTGGCGAATTTGAACACGTAGATGACAAAAAGGGTGGCAAATTCAAGATTCAACTATTGGCAAAAATCACAAAATGTGGTGCAATCACACCTAGATTCAAGGTAAAAAAAGATGGTTATGCAAAATGGGAGCAGCAATATCTTCCATCATACTCACGTGGTATGTTGATTGTAACTACAAACAAGGGAGTAATGTCTCATCACGAGGCAATTAAGAGTGGCTTGGGAGGGCTATTGATAGGATTTGTCTACTAAAACAGTTGAGATACACGAAGTAACAATACCAATTCCTGATGCAGTAAAAATATCTATCAACAACAAGATACTTCACGTACAAGGTCCATTGGGTAAAACCAGAAAGACCTTCAAAAAGATACCAGTGGAGGTCCAAGTCGAAGGAAAAAATGTTCTGCTAAAGTCTGTTGGAATTCGTAAAAGAGATTATGCAATATTCAAGACTGCAGAATCTATCATCAACACCTTGATCAAGGGTGTACAAACTGGTTATACTTTTAAAATGAAAATTGTATATGCACACTTTCCAATCACTGTAAAGGTAAAAGATGGACACATTCACGTGGAGAATTTCCAGGGTGAACGTGCAGCTAGAGTTTCAAAAATATTTGGCGATACCAAAGTAGTTCCAAAAGGTGATGATGTAATAATCACAGGACCTGTATTGACTGATGTATCCCAAACTGCAGGTAGTCTACAACAAAATACCAAAGTCAAAAACAAAGATCACAGAGTCTTTCTTGATGGTCTTTATCTTTTTGAGAAACTCGACAAGATCGAAAAATAGATTCAGCAAGGAATAAATCCGCTTATCCTACGAACAAGTTTGTTGCCGCCCTAGCTCAGCGTGGTAGAGCAGCTGGCTGTTAACCAGCGGGTCGCCAGTTCAAGTCTGGCGGGCGGCGCTTTTAATATTTCTAAATTCGAATTTAGAAATATTTATTTTTGATTCCTGTAATTCATGGGCTGAAAATTCAAAGGTTTCAAGATATGATGTTTCTAAATTCGAGTTGTGCAATATTGTAAATGCGATCACGCTTTAGTTTATTCTATTAGACAATATGGATCTAATACCGATCATATAATGATGATATATGCAGGAGGTCCGCATTGGCCAGAACAAGACGCGCAAATAGATATTGCGTGGATTGTGGGGGCAGGTTAGTTTACTATCCTCGCCTTTCAAACCCTAAAGCTCCCAATGAATACAGGGTTCTGGTTTATGCTTGTCCAGACTGCACTAAAGATTTTGATAAACCAAAGATGTTCTCAATCAAACGAAATGTAGTTGATGAACCGCTGGAGACTGTAGAAATAGAGATTGTCCAAGCCAGGGAAAAAATCCCAGAACTGGTCAAGACAGCTACTGTATGACAAAATGCTAAGTACATCCTAGAATATTCTGAAAATTATGCGCGTTTTTTACACTCAAAAACTAGATGACATTCTTGGAAAAGTCGAGTTGACTGATTGGAGACAACGTCTTCTGATGCCGCTTACAAGTGCAGAGTATACGATGTCTGATAATTGGAAGTCTTGTGCACTGGGAGAACGGATGAAAAAAGAAGGTCGAGATCTTGACAAAGTAAAAGATTTGACTCCTGAAGCAGTAAAACTGGGATTTGATTTTGCTACTGCTGTAAAAAGAAGAGATAGTTCTGCAGCATTAGAAATACTTGAACAAATTGAAAGACTTCCAACAATTGGCGCAATCAACAAGACTTGCAATGATTTGATAATGTTATTTTTGGACACTTTTTCACTTGGTTTTGATTAAAAACCCCCTGGGTTTTAGGGTATAAACTGACTTAATCTACAAGTTTTTCATGCCTGGATGTAATATGTTTTTTTACAATTTTTCAGAGATTAAAAATTTAACACAAAAAACCAGGGTTTAGCTTTTGTTCGCTGTAAAAAAAGAAAACTGAACTCTTACTAGGTAATGGGGGTGTTTTGACCCTTGGCTGCTATTAGTACGCACAAGTGTTACACCCCCCCTAAAATTGGCCATTTTTGAAAAAATCGCATTATGCCTGATTGTTTGGAAATACTAGGGGGTTTAACTTTCAAGCACAAGTCTTGAAAAAATGATATTTTCAAAAAATGACTCTTCTTGGCCATTTTTTCGAGGTCTGATTTGATTGATCTGACCACTTTGGTGCCAAATAGGGGGGTAAAAATAACCCAAAAACATCTGAAAAGTTGAAAACAGATGGTTCTTTGTTTAAAATGCTTTGAAGAAAAACATGGTCAATGCATGGGAAAGGCAAACATGTTTGATTGTGAATGTACTGTATGTGTGGCTGATTCTAAAACTACACAATAATTTTCTAAAGCAAAAAATGACTTGATTTTGAATATCTGGTTACAACTTTTTGGTATAGTTTTTGATGAAATGTTTTAGAATCCATAATAATCTTCAATGGTGATTCTCAAGCTTACTCTTGTAGAAAATCTGATCTTTGAATTCTCATATGGTAAAGTAAATTATCGTGAGAGAGGCACAAAAACCCTCACGATTCTAGGCTTGGTCAGTTATGGGTAGCCATCTAGTGGATGGGCATTGTGATATCTTAAGTCTCACGTAGAACTTTGTGGATATTTTAGCTCGATTTTTTTCAAGTTGTACTTTGAAAATATGCTAGACGTGAACCGTATGATCATGTCTATAGTTACATGATTGGCACTGGAAGATCTGGTGCAAGTCTCCTTTGATGTCTTTTTCTATCTTTGAAATTAACTTGTCCATGGGAAGTCCATTTCTTGGACAGTCTTGACTGGGACAGAGCATGTCGTAATCCAGAATGTGATCAAGACAAAAATATCCAATTTTTGAAGAATAGGTGCCTTCTTTTTGGCACTTGAGTTTTTCACATCTTCTTTCTTTATGCAAAAAACCCTTTGGAATCCTATTTGCACGTATGTCTTTTTCATCCATGTTACAAATTTGCAATGACCATAATTTAAGAATCGTTAAACTTGTTGTTCTTGGAACTATTCCATGTGTATTTGGTAAAGTTTTAAACAAAAAGAAGGGATGTTTTTACCTTTACACTAATTAGGAAGGATATTTCAAAATTCGAGTATGGAAAGATTTGAAATTAATCTTACTGTGAACAAAAAACCGACAAATGCGCAAATGTTAAAGTTACAAGAACACTTTGCAGAAATGCCAGTGGAAGAAATCCTGTCTGGCCTAAATTTTGCAAACAGTAGGTGGACTGCAAAAGATGCTGGAGTTCTCAAAGTGGGTAGAAAGAGCATAATAAACAAAGAAATCCACTCTGTAACCTCTGAGCAGGCTCAATGGAGATTAAAAAACTGGAAGATGATGATTGCAAACTATAGAAAATTAGGATATAGTTATCCTACGATATCTAGAATCAAGAAAAATTTTATAGAATTGAGTAAAAAGCGCTCTAGATAGGCTCTGGCGCTTTTGTGGTGGAGCCAAGTGTTGGAGGAAGCTCTGGGAGATTCTGTCTGACATGTCCTTCTAGTATTGCATTTGCTTCTTCCAATATCTGGTTTGTTTCCGAGTTTGATGTATCCGTGACAAATGAATTGTCGCCACTTACAGATGCTCCTGACATAATCTCGCCTAGTATATTTGACAAGTCTGCCATGGATGAATCTGCTGCTGGCATTAATCCACTTAATCCTGTTCCTAGTCCCTTTATTATTGACATGCAAGGACTGAGTGTCACTACGACATCTCCAAGTTCTGATATTGTGTTTAATCTAAGTTGAATCTGTTCCATGGCCAATTTTGCACCTGTGACCATTTTATTCATCTTTCTAATCTCGTATAATTCAGTGGAATAAGCATTAGAGTATGCCTTGTTGTGTGATCTTACTGCCTCGACTACTTTTTTGAAGATAAAATCATCTTTTTCTTTTAGTTTCTTTGAAATGGAATCAAGTTTTATGATTTGTAACTGTAATTTCTTTTGAGCCTCATCAATTTTGGGTTTGAGTGGAGCATCTGGCTTTACCTTGTCTATTACCCTTTGAGATAGGCTATCTTTTTGTACATTCCATTTATTTGTGAAATTCATTTTTTACTGTGCCTTGATTTGAAATGTTGTTTTAAACAATCATGTTCTTACTTGATGTGTAACTGTAGTGACAGCTAACTGGAGTTACAGGTTAACTTTACTCTAGTTGATTCAATATGTTTCTAAATTCGAATTTAGAAATATTGTATTCTGATTATCCGAAGGTAAACGTGTAGATTTCAAAGCCCGGATGGCCAATTATAGTTAGAGTGTGAGCGCCTGCTTGCTTTGATGAAATGATATTGTATAGTCGATTCTCTGAAATTGTGGCCATGCCATCTTTGGTATCCTGACCTGCATCATCGCTTGTAACTGGCTTGCCGTCAAGCAGTATTTGTATTGCTGTTCCAGGCCCTGATGCTACAATGTGCACATCCTGTGCAGTATATGGGAGAACTATGTTTCCATTATCTGACACTAGCTTCATACTGTCCTGCAAGTTTTGCCATTGTCCTCCAAGATAGAAATGATCCTTTTGCAAGTCTGATGGAATTGTATAATTGACTATTTTTTCTGGTTCAAATCCCTCAGTATTTCCAAAGTAATTTCTTCCATCTGCAAAGTTGTATCCGAAATAAAGTTCCGGAGTCTCAAATAATGCAAATTGATGTTCTTGTAAATTGACAAGACTTTGATCTGCTGTAATGTTTAGTCCAAGTCTTTTTGCTCTCTGGTCAAGTAGTTGTTGAATCACTTGTTCTGTTTGATCATAATCTCCTTCTCCAAAATTAGTGTGGCGTATGTGTCCTAGATCATCTGTAATGTATTCTGCTGGCCAATATCTATTTGAAAATGCATCCCATGTTTGATGATCACTATCAAGTACTATTGGATATGTAATGTTGTATTTTTGAGCAGCCATCTTTACATTGTTTATGTCTTTTTCAAATTCAAATTCTGGAGAATGTACTCCGATTATCAGTAAACCCTTGTCTGCATATTTTTCATTCCATGATTCTAGAAATGGCAAAGTTCTGATACAGTTTATGCAACTATACGTCCAAAAATCATACAATACAACCTTGTCTTTCATTTGTGCTTGTAGTTCTTGTGGTGTTGTGTTGATGTAACCTGTAATGCCTGTCAAGTTTGGTGCTAGCGGATAATTATTTTCATCTGGATATACAACAGAATTGCTACCGTTGCTGTTTGTATTTTGAATTGTAGTGGCAGCAAGTGTTTGGTTTCCGGTATTTGCAACTGTTTTATCAAGTGATGTGAGAAATACGCCAATTCCTCCTACTGCTGCGACTATGATTATCGCACCAATTATTGCGGTTTTAATCTCTTTTCTCATCATTATCATCCTAATAGTATGTTATTTAACAGCGGAAAACTTGCTATGGCTGCCAGTTGGTTTGTGTAGACTAGAACTCCTAGTGTGATAATAAGTGATCCCATTATTATGGAATAATATTTCAAGTGTTTACTCATTGATTTGATGAATACAGTGAATCTTGAAAAGAATACTCCCATCAAGATGAATGGAATTCCAAGTCCTAGAGAATAGCTAAGAAGCAAAACAAATGCATGGCTTGGAGATGTTGCAGCAAGAGTTAGAATGCTTCCAAGAATTGGTCCGATACATGGAGTCCAACCGGTTGCAAATGCAAGGCCAAACACAAATGAAAGCGGATAACTTGATTTTGTTCTGTTTGGTAAAATCTTTTTCTCAAAATTAAGTTTTGAAATCTTGGATGATAATAACATGAAAGTTCCGAATGCAACTATTATGATGCCTCCTACATGATTAAATCCTGCAAGTAACGAGCCTGCTGATGTTGAAAGTACGCTGTTTAGAATTACTCCTAATATTGAAAAAACAATAGTAAAGCCTGCAACAAAAAATAATGTATTTAGTATGATGTTTAGTCTGCTTGTGACAATGTTTACAGTTCCGTTGTTTCTTTGAAGATCTGTTAGTGTAGTACCAGAGATATATGCAAGAAATGCTGGAATCATTGGTAGTATACATGGCGCAAGAAATGAACCAAGTCCTGCTATTGCTGCAATTCCTATGGTTAATTCTACCATGATTGGATTGATGCTGTTTTTTTATTAATACCTTGTTCCAAATCTATTCCAAATTCTATTCATAAAATGCCAAATTTTCTGCCTGCTTTTTCAAAGATATTCAATGATTCAGATATGTTGTCTTCTGAAAGCCAGTTTGTGACAGAAATTCGTATTCTGGCAGATCCCATGTTAACTGTGGGATAGCGTATTGGCTGGGCAAATATTCTATTATTTTTCAAATACTTGGCAAACTCAAGCGTCTTTTTCTCATCTCCTATGATTATCGGTATTATCTGGCTTGGTGATTCTATCTTGTATCCAATTGATTGTAAACCCTTGTTGAACTGCCTTGTTTTTTTTCCTAATTCTAATCGCTTTTTTTCTCTGTTTGACAAAAACCTCTTCAGAGCAAAGTCTGCCAAAAAACTTGGCAATGCAGATGTGTAGATAAATGGTCGCGATGTGTTGACTGCAAGATCAATTATCTCCTTACTGGCTGCAATGTATCCACCAAATGCACCAAGTGCCTTACTTAGGCTGCTTGTGTACATGTCAATATTTTTTGCAACTCTGAAATGATCTGCAGTACCTCTTCCGTCTTCACCCACTACAAAGTCTCCATGTGCATCATCTAGCAAGAGAAATGCATTATTTTCTTGACACAGTTTTGTTATTTCATCAAGTTTTGCATAGTCACCATTCATTGAAAATATTCCTTCTGTTATCACAAACTTGCGTTGTGCTTTTTTACGTAATTTTTTTTCCAAATCTGAAATGTCATTATGTTTGTAGATTATCTTTTTTGCATACGATAATCTGCATGCATCTATTATGCTTGCATGGTTGAATTCATCGCTTAGAATCAAATCGTTTTTCTGTGTTAAAATTGAAATTGCACCAAGATTTGCCATGTATCCTGTTGGAAAAACCAGTGAAGCGTTTTTTAATTTGTGATGTGCTAGATTGTCTTCGAGTTTTTTAAAAGATATGTCATTTCCTGCAATTAATCTTGAGCTTGATTGTATTTGTGATGATTTGTATGTACTGTCTAATCCAAGATAATCGTTTGATGATAAATTAATCAATTTTTTTCCTTGAATTGTAATGTATTGACCTGAAACTTTATTGTAAACAAGTGTTCTGTACAGATTTGTTTTTTTGATCTGTCCTAATCTTTCATTGATAAAACTGGTTCTAGGCTTCAAGGCCAATTTTTGATATCATTTGAAAGTCATCTGTTGGTCTGTTTCCACCAATTGTGAGGTATCCGCCGGTAATGATTCCATTTGCTCCTCCTAGGAGAACCTTTTCTTGGTCATTTGAGAGATAGACTTCTCTTCCTCCTGCAATCTTGAGTATTGTTTTTGGCATCAAAAATCTAAAGACTGCTATTGTTCGAAGTATTTCTGATATTGAAAGCCTTGTCTGAAGTTCAAGCGGTGTTCCTTTCTGAGGTACTAGCATGTTAATTGGGCATTCCTCTGGACTAAGTCCTGCAAGATCAAGTCCTAATTCTAATCGTTGCATTCTTGTTTCACCCATGCCAATTATTCCGCCGCAACACAATTCAAGGCCCACATTTTTTACAATCATATTTGTCTTCATTCTGTCATCATAAGTGTGTGTAGTGCATATTTTTTCAAAAAAACTTTTTGATGCTTCTAAATTGTGGTTGTAACGTTTTACTCCGAGTTTTTTTAGTTTTAGTGCCATCTCTTCATTGATAAAACCCAGTGAACAGTTTACCTCTATTCCAACTTCTTGATTTATTTTTTCTATGATGGATGAAATTTGTTCAAAATCTTTCTCTGTGGGACCACGCCATGCGCATACTAGACAAAAGCTTTTCACACCGTCTTCTTTTGCAAGCATTGCATTTTGTACTATTGTTTCTGGAGGTAACAGCTTGTATGTGTCAATACCTGTTTTGAAAAATGCAGACTGGGAACAAAATGAACAATCTTCCTGACACTTGCCTTTTTTTGCATTTATCAAAGCTTCAACATCTACTAAGTCACCACATAATTTTCGAGTAATCTCATTGGCAGCTTCAGATAGTGCATGTAGAGAATCGTCTGATATGTTGATAAGTTGCTCCGATTCTTCTTTTGAAATTCCATGTCCTGTTAGTACCTTGTCTCTACAGGAAATTATGAAATCTGTTTCAGTAGTCAACATCTATCCTGTTTTCCAGTCTATTAATTAAGATTATTTTAACTGTAAACCTGTTATATCTTAATGGTTTACAATGGATTTGCATATTCATTTAATTCCAGTTGGGCAGATTTTAACCTGGTAATGTTAACCAACCTCTATTATTTCCATTAAATATGACTAGTCGAGTACACATCGTCAACTGTTTATTGTATTCCTACACTTGCGATGAAACATTCTTGATTGTCTTTATGGTTCCATCTAAAAGAAAGTCTAATTCTGGTTCTGATATGGCAAGTGGGGGGATTACCATTATGATTGGACCCAAAGTTCTTTGGTATATTCCATGTTTTTTTGCCTCGTTGAATATTTTTTGTGGCAATCGTTTTTGTGGAGATATTGAAGTCTTTGTTTTTTTATCAGATACAAGTTCAATTCCCATCATCATTCCTTTGTGTCTTACGTCTCCGACTAGATCTAAATTTATAATCTCTTTTATGCGTGATTTGATCTGGGTTTCACGTTTTTTGATCTTTGATATTAAATTATATTTTTTGTATAGTGAAATGTTTTCAAGGGCGGTAGCACATGCCATGGGGTTTCCGGTAAATGTATGTCCATGGAAAAAATGCTTCATGTCTTTGTATTCTCCAAGAAAAGAATCATAGATTTTTTTATTTGCAAGTGTAGCAGCAAGTGGAAGATATCCGCCTGATAACATTTTGCCAAATGATACAATGTCTGGAATGCTTTCTTGGTTTTTGTATTCTATCATTGATCCTAGTCTTCCAAATCCTGTTGCAATCTCATCAAGTATGAATAATACATTATGTTTTTTACACAGTTTGCTAATATTTTTTTGAAATCCGTCTGGATATATGATGACGCCTCCAGCTATCTGTGCACCACTCTCCATTACAAATGCTGCAATATTGTTATTTTTTGAAAATGTTTGCTCTATTTTTTCCAAACAAAATTCTTGATAGTCTTCAAACGAGTAACCTTTTGGAATTCTGTA